>JBEKHI010000131.1:0-19002 GCA_050012355.1 Streptosporangiaceae bacterium
CGGTGCTCTGCAGGCGGCCGTACGGGTCGGGTCAGAGCCGGTTGACGTGACCTTCACCGACGCTGGGACGTTGCTGGCCGTCACCGATTCCGCCCGCTTCGACGATCCGGATGCCGACCAGACCGTCGCGATCGTCAGCACCGCGGACGCGGTGGCCCGCCGGCCCGCGCTTATCGGCTTCCTCCCCGCGGGGGCCTTCCCTCGTCAGTTCGGCCAGGCCTCTGGTGGCCCGCTGCTGTTCACCGATTTCAACAGCGACGACATCCGGCTAATCAGTACCGCCGACCTGCGCTGGCTTCAGGAAGCGGCCAAGTTAGCTCCAGCGGACGACGATCCGTCCCGCGACACCGGGTAGTGGCAGGGCCGCCGCTTCCGCCTCGACCAGGTCGCGTTCGGCGGGTGACAGCGACCGCCAGGGCCGCACCGTCAGCACCGCGTCCGCCCGCCGCCACGTTCCGGCGAGCTCTCCGTCGATGAGCAGGCCACCGGGCCAGACCCGCGGGGTCCACAACGCGTCACGGTGGCTGGCATCCGGGACCAGGAGTTCACGGTCGGTGCCCTGGAGCAGGAAATACGCGTCGCCGCTGGGAAGCAGCCGCGCGGGCGCGGAGGGCCCGTGGGCGGCGCGGATGGCCTCCTCGTCTTGACTGAGGATCCACGCATCCCCTATCGGCGTCCGTACCGGTGTCAGTTCGCCGCTGAGCAGGCCGAACGCGGCGGCGGCGGGTCGCGAGCCGATCCCCGACCACTGGCCGAACGACTCCGGCGTGGCTGGCCCGTAGACGTGCAGGTACCGCCGGGCCAGCTCAAGCCGGGCATCGAGAGGGTCGGCTTCCGGCCGGGGAACGGTCCAGACTGTCGGCTGCCGGGCGCCGTCCCACCGGATTAGGACCGTGCCGGTCGCCGCCCCGTACCTGAGGCTGTTGGGGTGCACGCCGAGCGTACGGCCGACCTCCGCGCAGGACATCCGCGCGCCGCCGACCGCGGCACTCAGCCGGGCGGCGCGGTCCTGCGCCCGTTGCCGGCCTTTGGCGTCAGCTGGCAGTGTCCCGAGCGAGAAGATGGCGAGGTCGCGCTGGGCGACGACGAAGACGCTGTAGCGCGGCCCCCACAACTGCACGAGCGAGGGGTGCTCCCAGGTGGATGGTTCGGTCCCCGTCACCCGCGCGTGGATCGACAGCAAGGCGGCCCGGGGCATGCTGTCCTGCAGGCCGGCCCAGGCCGCGCGCCGGAGCGAGCGCTCCCCAGACGGAAGCCGCTCGTCGAGTGCGCCGACGTGCCGCCGGAATGCCAGGATCTGCGACCGGGTGAGGTCGAGCCGGGTACTGGTCGCCATGCGGCCAACGCTAACCCATGGGCCTTGCCGAAGTCGCGAGGATGTAGCCGATGGCGACTATGCAGGCAGTGCAAACATGCCGTGCTACCGTCAGCTGTGACCGATGATCGTCCGTACCATCACGGCCGGCTGCGAGCCGTGCTGCTCGCCGAGGCCGAACGCACGCTCCGGGAACAGGGCATCGATGCCCTGTCGCTGCGCGACCTCGCGCGCCAGGCCGGCGTCAGCCACGCGGCGCCGCGGCGGCACTTCGCCGACCGCCAGGCACTGCTGGAGGCACTCGCCGAGGCCGGATTCATCCGCTTGGGCGACGAGGTACGCGCGGCGATCGATCAGGCGGGCGAGGACTATCAAGCGGGGCTGCGGGCGGTGGCGACTGCCTACGTGCGGTTCGCGATCCAGGATGCCGCGCTCCTGCAGTTGATGTTCACCATCAAGAACGACAGGGAGGACGGCGCGCTGCCGGAGGCCTCCACGCGCCTTTTCGCCGCCGCCAGCGACCTGATCGGCCGGGGACAGCGGGCCGGCCTGCTGCCACCCGGCGAGCCCGATCGCCTGCTGCTGCTTCTCATCGCCACCCTGCAGGGCATCGCCTCCCTGGTCGGCTCGGGCCGGGTCGAGCCTGGCCAGGCGGACGCGATCATCGCCGATGCGGTGGTGCTCTTCACGCGGTTAGGGGCTCAGCTCCAATGTTGTCATTGACATCATAGTAGTCACTGACTACTTTCTTGGTTATGGCTACTTTTAGCGTTACCGACATCCCCGACCTGAACGGCAAGACCGCGATCGTGACCGGTGCCAGCAGCGGCATCGGCCAGGCCGCGGCCGTTGCCCTGGCCGGGGCTGGTGCCCGCGTCGTGCTCGCGGTCCGCAACATCGAGAAGGGCAAGGCGGCCGCGGCCGCCATGCCCGGCAGCACCGAAGTCCGCGAACTCGACCTGGCCAGTCTGGCCTCGGTCCGGTCGTTCGCCGCCGGCTGGGACGGCCCGATCGACCTGCTGATAAACAACGCCGGGGTTTCGACGCCGACGCTGACCCGCACCGCCGACGGGTTCGAGTCCAAGTTCGGCACCAACCACCTCGGCCACTTCGCCCTGACCAACCTACTGCTCGAGCACCTCACCGGCCGGATCGTCACGGTCGCTTCCCAGGCCGAACGGCTCGGCCGCCTCGACTTCGACGACCTCAACTGGGAGCGCAGGCCTTACCAGCAATCCCGGGCCTACAGCGACTCGAAGCTGGCGAACCTGCTGTTCACCGCCGAACTGCAGCGCCGCCTGGCCGCCGTCGGATCGCCCGTGCTGGCCAACGCGGCCCACCCCGGCCTGGTGGCGACTCCCATTTATCACCACGACGGCCCGCGCCGTCCGATGGACCTGGTGTGGGCGGCCGCAATCCGGCTGGCCGCACAGGACCCCGCTCATGGCGCGCTGCCCATCCTTTACGCCGCCGTCGCCGATATCCCGGGCGACAGCTTCACCGGGCCCAGCCACCTCATGCACATGCGCGGCGCACCGCAACTGATCAAGCGATCCGCCGCCGCTCAAGACCCCGAGCTCGCCCGCCGCCTGTGGACCGTATCCGAGCAGCTCACCGAGGTTGTTTCCCCGCTGCGGCCGTGAGGGTGGCCGGGGGAGCGGGGACCGTCGTTATGGAAGAAATGGTTTTTGGATCTTCGGGAAAACTGAAACACGTTCTAGTCTGGTGTCATGCGCCACGGCATCGTCTTGTTCACTAGCGATCGCGGGATCACGCCGGCTCAGGCCGCGACGGCTGCCGAGGAGCGCGGGTTCGACACCTTCTACGTTCCTGAGCACACCCACATCCCGGTCAAGCGCGAGGCCGCGCACCCGCGCACCGGTGACGCGACGCTGCCCGACGACCGGTACAAGCGGACCCTCGACCCGTGGGTCTGCCTGGCGACCGCGGCCGTGACGACATCGCGGATCAGGCTGGCGACGGCGGTCGCGCTGCCGGTGGAGTCCGACCCGATCACGCTAGCGAAAACGATCGCCACGCTCGATCACCTGTCTGGTGGGCGGGTCACCATCGGCGCCGGGTTCGGGTGGAATACCGACGAGCTGGCCGACCATGGCGTTCCTGGTGGGAAACGACGTTCGGCGCTGCGTGAATATGTCGAGGCGATGCGGGCGCTGTGGACGCAGGACGAGGCCTCATACGACGGGGAGTTCGTTAAGTTCGAACCGTGCTGGGCGTTCCCGAAGCCGGTGCAGCCGCACGTGCCGGTGATCATCGGCGCTGGCGGCGGGCCGAAGACGCTCGCGTGGATCGCGCGGCACGCTGACGGCTGGATGACCACCCCTGGCGAGCAGGACATCCCGGTCAAAGCCGCCGCGCTGCGGCAGGAATGGGCCGCGCAGAACCGGCCGGGCGCTCCCGACATCCGGGTGCTGATCACCGCGAAACCATCGGATAGCGATCTCGGCGCGTGGGCAGAGGCCGGCGTCGGCGAACTCCTCTGGGGACTGCCCGACGCCCCCGCCGAGGCGATCGGGCCCTTCCTCGACCGGCTCGCTGGCTACCTCGAAAGGGTGTAGAGGTTCCGGACGTCGCCCTTCACCGGTGCCTGTTTCCAGAAGATGAAGCGGAGCTTGCGGCAGACGTTCTGCGAGGCATGGTTCTCCGGGGCGATGATGGCCAGCAGCTCACCGGCATAGGTCTGGCGGGCCTTGGCCAGCAGCGCCTGGCTGGCCTCGGTGGCGTACCCGAGGCCGCGGCAGTCCGGCACCAGCCGGTATCCCCATTCCAGCCAGGTCTTGCCCTCGAAGTCGATGTAGTCGACGCCGGTGTAACCCACGACGAGCCCAGAGGATCGCTCGACTACCGGCTGCTTGCCGAACGGGATGGCTTGGCAGACGGCGACCAGGTGGTCGAAATGGTCGTTGGCCTCCTCCTCGGTAAAGACCTCCGGGTAGAACACCATGAAGTCTTTGTCGCGGAAGAGCTCGACGAACCGGTCCCGGTCGGCCTCCTCGGGCAGGCGCACCAACAGACGCGCGGTCGTTACGACGTTCAGATCCGAGCCAGTCATCCGTCCCGATGGCTACCTGGACCCGTCACTTGCCGCGGTAACTGTAGTTAGTCCCCGCCAGAGTTACCTGTTTGACCTCGTCGCTGAAGGCGCCCATCTTCAGACGGTACTTCCGGCCCATCTTCAGGGTTCGCCAGGTCGCCTCGTCAAGTTCCGCGGTGAACTCACCGCCATCGGCGTCGGTCGAGAATGTCGCGCGGTAGCTTTCTCGTCGCTTGCTGATCCGCTGGTCAGATTCGAGCGTGTACTCGGGCCAGCGCAGGTCGGCCGGGCTGTCGCCCTTGGCGGTGAACGACCGGTGCATGTGCCAGTTGAACTCCTCGTACTCGAAGTGCGTGTGCTCCGCCATGACCTCGTGCGCTCGGTTCTGCGGCACGTTTGGTACTACTGTCCGGCGAGTGGTCACGCCGCCTACGATGTCGGGTTCCACGCTGTGGACCGTGCGGATGTTGCGCACGTTGTCTCCGTGTGGTTTCCAGGCCGTACTACGGGATTCCCAGACCCCCCGCTCGATCACCACGGTGCGCCTCCAGTTCAGCCCGACCACCGTTGCCTGGATATGCCGTCCGAACACACTCATGGACGCAGTGTCTCGTGTCGCGGCGCTACGCTCAACATCTGCCCGTAGAGGCGATCGATGGCCGCGTGTGACTGTGCGGTCATAGAGGTGCTGCCGGTGTGGCCGGAGTCTTCGATGATGATGAGCTCGGAACCCGGCCAGGCGCGGGCGATCTCCCACGGGGTGCAGGCACCGCCGCCGAGGTCATTGCGGCCATGGATCAGGACGCCGGGGACACCCGCTAGCTTCCCGGCCTCGCGGATCAGCACCCCGTCCTCGAGGAAACCGTCGTGCGCGAAGTAATGCGAGCAGATACGCACGAACGCCAGCTTCGCATCGTCCGGCCGGTTGCCGTACGAGCCGGGACTTCCGTTGCTTTCCTGGGAGATTACCGCGTCCTCCCAGGCCAGCCACTCGGTCGCGGCCCGCGACCGGATCTCGATACCGGGATCCTCCATCATCTGGGAGTACGCCGCGAGCAGACCCTCGATGGGCGGCGCGGTGTCGGTCGGCAGCCGGTAAGAATCGGCCAAGCCGGGGAAGTCACGGAACCGGGCCCAGGCCTCGGGGAAGAACCGGCCGACACCACGGTAGAGCCAGTCGATCTCCAGCGGCCTGGTCGAGGTCACGCTGAGCATGAGCATCCCGCTGACCCGGTCCGGATGCCGCTCCGCGTACGCCAGCGACAGCGTGACTCCCCACGATCCGCCGCGCAGCAACCACTTCTGCACGCCCAGGTGCTCGCGTAGCTGCTCCATGTCCCTGAGCAGATGCTCGGTCGTGTTCAGGGTCATGTCGGCCGCGGGGTCGCTGGCATGCGGCAGGCTGCGACCACAGTTGCGCTGGTCGAAGATGATGATCCGGAACCTCTCCGGGTCGAAGGCTCGGCGGTTGCCCGTCGTGCAGCCCGACCCCGGGCCGCCGTGCACGATCAGTGCTGGCACGCCAGCGGGGTTTCCGCAGGTCTCCCAGTACACGAGGTTCCCGTCACCCGTGTCCAGCATGCCGGTCTCATAAGGCTCGATGTCCGGATACCTAGGCATGCAGCGAATCGTATCGGGGCGGGCCTGCTGCGTGGCCGTCGCTGGGGTTGCGATAACAGCAAGAAGCGGAGTGCCCGGCACCTAAGACTGGCTGGCGGCCACAGACTACTGGTTTAAATTGGCTGAATGAGCGGTCTGCTGCACGGATAATTCCGATTCGGCGGCCTTTCCCGTGCCAAGACCGAGACTCCTTAAACGGCCCGGACACGGTCACTGCGAAGTCCGCCATCTTCTCCGGCTGTCGCGTCCGGCGATTGTGGTCAGTGCGGCATTAACCACACTCTTTGGTGGTTGGTGCCGCACTGACCGCAATCCCTCGAACCCATAGGCGACGGTGCCTGTCGGCATAACCGGGCGATATCAACCTAAACCGGCCGAGACGTCGAGTTACAGTACTGATAACAGCAAGAAGCGAAGCAATTCAGGAACCGCGACTCTGATAACAGCAAGAGGCGGGGGTGTGCGGACGCGGGCGGGGTGAGGGCGGGGCTGGGCGTTACGTGCTGGGCGCCGAGGGGGCGAAGCGACGTAGGTCGCGGCGTTCGATGGCGGCGGCTAGGACGTCGGGGAAGAGATCGGGGGTGCAGGCGAACGCCGGGACGCCGAGTTCCATCAAAGCGGCGGCGTTGTCTTGGTCGTGGGCTGGGGCGCCGTCGTCGGATAGGGCGAGCAGCGCGATTACCTGGACGCCGGAGCTCACCAGGGCGGCGACGCGGCGCAGCATCTGCTCCTCGTCGCCGCCCTCGAACAGGTCGCTGATCAGGACGAGGATCGTGTTCGCCGGGCGGGCGACGAGCGTCTCGCAGTAGGCGAGCGCCCGGTTGATGTCGGTGCCGCCGCCGAGCTGGACGCCGAACAGCACCTCCACTGGGTCCGCCAGGTGCTCGGTCAGGTCGGTCACTTCCGTCGAGAACGCCACCACGCTGGTCCGCAGCGACCGCAGTGACGCCAGCACCGAGCCGAACACCCCGGCGTACACCGCCGAGGTCGCCATCGACCCGCTCTGATCCAGGCAGACGATGATGTCCCTGGCCACGGCCCGCTGCTCGCGCGCGTAACCGACCAGCCGCTCCGGCACGATCGTGCGCTGCTCGGGCAGGTAGTTGCGCAGGTTCGCGCGGATGGTGCGGTTCCAGTCGATGTCCGCTACCCGGCGTGGCCGGCCGCCGCGGGCCGCGCGATTCAGCGCGCCGGTGACGGCGGCGCGGGTTCGCCGCTCCAGTCGGCGCTCAAGTTCGCGTACCACCTGGCGGACCAGCCGCCTGGCCGGCTCGCGGGCCCGTTCCGGCATGACCTTGCTCAGCGACAGCAGCGTCGCGGCCAGCTGCACGTCGGGGCGCACCGCGTCGAGCAGTTCGGGTTCCAGCAGCATCCTGGTCAGCCCGAGCCGGTCGATGGCGTCCCGCTGCATGACCTGGACCACGCTGACCGGGAACAGCTCGCGGATCTCGCCGAGCCAGCGGACCACCCCCGGCGCGGACCCGCCAAGCCCGGCCCCGCGGCCCCGCCCGGGTCCGCCGCCCCGGCCGCTCTGCGACTGGGACGGCGACGTGTCGTACAGCGCCCCGAGCGCCGCGTCCACGCGTCCGTCCTCACCGCTGAGCTGGTCGGCCCCGCCGAGGGCGAGCCGCCAGCGCCGCATCCGCTCATCGCCAGTCATAGGAAACTCCGTCATCGGCCCGCTCCGAGTATCGCCTCGACCGCCGCCACCGCGCCGGCCGCCCGCCGCTCGTCGATGACCAGCTCTCCGGAGACAGGCGCCGCGTTGCCAATCTTGGCTGCCCGGTCGCCGATCGCGCGGCGTTCTGGCGGCGGGAACGCGCCGAACGTCCGGCGCAGCGCCGGCAGCACCGCGGTGAACCCGTCGTCCGACAGCCCCGCCAGCCACTCGTCCACCAGCGCCAGCAGCGGCTCGTCGTGCACCAGCAGCAGCCCGCTGCCGGACAGAAACCCCTCGGCCCAGGTCGCCGCCTCCGCGGGCGGCACGCCCGCCGACAGCGCCCGGCTCATCCGCAGGCCCGCCTCGCTGGTGGTCAGCCGCCCGGCGTCGAGCAGCAGCCTGGTCACCCGCCCTCCGACCAGCGGAGGGCAGCGCAGCCGCAGCAGCACCTCCAGCCAGCGCTCCTGGTCATCCAGCAGGCCCGCGGCCGAGTGCACGGCGTCGACGCGGGAACACATCCGCCGCTGCGCCTCGGCATCGAGCGACACCATCGCGGCCCCCAGACCGGCGCACACCCGGGCCAGCAGGTCGGCGGCGACCGCGGTCAGGGCGGCGCGGTCGGTACCGCGCACATCGCCGTAGCGCGCCGCCCGTGCCAGCGGGGGCAGCGCGTCCATCAGGTGCGTCACGTCGGCGTCGAGCGCCGCTCGCTCGCGCAGCGCCGCCAGTACGGCTGGCAGCGCTTCAACCAGGTCGGCGAGCAGGCACCGCTCCGTAAGCAACGCGAGGTCCGCGAGGCTTCCGGTCTTCTCTGTTTCAGAACGAGCGCGGGCGACGGCCGCCGTTTCCACCGTCACCCCCCAGGTGGATGCCTCGATGAGGGCGAGATCAAGCTCTGGACGCCAGGCGAGCTGCCAGGACTCGCGGAACGTCCCGGTGTTCGGCCGGCCTTCGCCGGGGACGCCCCAGTGCACGCCGAGGATGACGAGGCGGTGCAGCAGATGGCTACGCCCCAGGTCGGTGGGCTTGCGCAGGTCGAGGTCGATGTGGCGGGGCAGCGGCTCGGGGCGCAGCCGCAGCGAGCGCTGCTGGTCGCGCAGGTCCCGCTGCAGCGGGACCATCGGGGTGTCCGGCGGTACCGCGCCGATCCGCTCGCCGACGACAAGCTCGCGCTGGATCAGGTTCACCAGCAGGTCACTGCCCTCGCAGAGCACCGCGCGGGCCGCCTCGGTGACCTCGTCCAAACCGGGCAGCGGCCTGCCGCGCAGCGCGGCGAGCGCGTTGGCCAGCCGGACCGTCTCCACGACGTGGGCGGGGGAGGCGGGCACGTCGTTGGCGCGCAACACGGCGGCGGCCTTGGCCAGCCACCGTTCGACCGGCTGGCCCGGCACCTCGAACAGGTGGTGATACCAGCCGGGGGAGGTCACGCCCGCGCCGTACCCGGACGCGAAGGCGAGCCGGCCATAGGTCCAGGGGATCCAGGTCAGCTGGACCTTGAGCTTCGGCAGCCCGCGCAGCAGCCGGTCGTCTGGGGCAGCGGGCCCAAGTTCGGTGAGCGCGGGCACGTGCCAAGCCCCGCACACGACGGCCACACTCGCGTACTCCCGCAGCGCCGCGCGGATCGTCTGACGCATGCGGGCCTCACGGAGGATGTCGATGTCACATCGACCGTGCTCTATACCGGTCGATGTGACATCGACCGTGGCTCGGGTGGGGGCGGGGGCGCGGAGGGCGGTCATGGCGTCGGCGATGGCTGCGAAGGCTTCGGGGGCGGGGGTGTGCTCTACGGAGTCCTCCCACCAGCGTTCTGGGTCGTCGTAGCCGGCGGTTTCGGCTAGCTCGCGGATCGGGTCGCGAGCGGCCTGGCTAGAGTCGCGGATGGCTAGCTGGTTGGCGGCGGGCAGGTCGCAGAACCGTACGGGTATGCCGGCGCTCAGCGCGTACCGCATCGCCTGCCACTCGGGGGAGAACACCGCGAACGGCCAGAAGGCGGCCTGCTCAGAACCCGGCACGTATCCTAGCAGCGCCACCGGCGGGACCATCGCCGGGTCCGCGACCAGCGGCACTAGGGCGTCGGCCTCCGGCGGCCCCTCGATCAGCACGATGTCGGGCTGGTGCTCCTCGAGTGCCGCCCGCAGCGACCGCGCCGACCCGGGACCGTGGTGGCGGACACCGTAAACCCGGTGGTTCATATGTCGGCGGCCTCCCGGCAGGCCCGGTAGAAACCGTCCCAGCCGTCCCGGTCGCGGACGACGGTCTCCAGGTACTCGTACCAGATCACGCTGTCGGCCGCTGGGTCCTGGATCACCGCGCCGGTGATACCGGCCGCGAGGTCGGCGGCGCGCAGCACGCCGTCGCCGAAGTGCGCGGCCAGCGCCAGGCCGTTAGTGACCACCGAGATCGCTTCCGCCGTCGACAGCGTCCCGGACGGCTGCTTGACCTTTGACCGGCCATCCTCGGTGACGCCCTGGCGCAGCTCGCGGAAGACCGTGACGACGCGGCGGATCTCGTCCGCGCCCCGGGGGACATCGGGCAGCCCGATGGAGATACCAAGCTCGGTGACCCGGCGGGTGACGATCTCCACCTCGTCCTCGGCGGTGGCGGGCAACGGCAGCACCACCGTGTTGAACCGGCGGCGCAACGCGCTGGACAGCTCGTTCACGCCGCGGTCCCGGTCATTCGCGGTCGCGATCACGTTGAAGCCGCCGATAGCCGGGGTCTCGGTCGCGAGTTCCGGAATCGGGAGCGTCTTCTCCGACAGCACCGTGATCAGCGCGTCCTGCACCTCCGACGGCATCCGGGTCAGCTCTTCCACCCGGGCGATGCTGCCCTCGGCCATTGCCCGCATGACCGGGCTGGGGACCAGCGCGTCGCGAGAGGGGCCCTCGGCGATCAGCCGGGCGTAGTTCCAGCCGTACCTGATGGCCTCCTCGGTGGTGCCCGCCGTGCCCTGCACCAGCAGCGTCGAGTCGCCGGAGATCGCCGCCGCCAGGTGCTCCGACAGCCATGTTTTCGCGGTGCCGGGAACGCCGAGCAGCAGCAGCGCCCGGTCGGTGGCCAGCGTCGCGACCGCCACCTCGATGAGCCGCCGGTTACCGGTGTACTTCGGGGTGATGCTCTCCCCGTCGCCCAGGATGTAGGCGGTGACGGCCCACGGCGACAGCCGCCACCCGGGCGGCCGCGGCCGGTCGTCGGCCTTGACCAGCGCCGCCAGTTCGGCGGCGTGCAGGTCCTCGGCGTGCGGACGGAGGATCGTCTCAGCCATCGAGTTCCTTCAGCATGTCGTAGCGGAAACCCAGCACCCGGGTCAGCTCGGATCCGCCCTCGGGCGCATCGGCGCCGAGGCTCGGATCGCCGCGGTGTGCGGCCAGCGACAGGATTCCCGTCGTCCCGCCCCGCCGCAGCATCTCCTCGGTGAGGTCACGCGGCCACGGTACCGGTAGCGCGTCGAGCAGGGTGTAGAGCGTGTCCCGGTCGCGATTGTCCAGCAGGTAATCGATCAGCGCGGTCGTCCAGCGCGGGTCGCGGCGGGCGATGGCGGCGCGGACCCAGCCGGTCACCAGGGGCTCGGTCCATTCGCCGAGGTCGGCCGCGAGCAGCTGATCCGGGTCAGGCGGGAGCGGGGCCCGGGCCATGACCTCCTGGACCCGGGCTCGCGGTGATCCGGTGATGCCGTCGCGGGGGTCCGGATCCGGGGGATGGACGGTGGTGCCGCGGAGAGTTGCCGACCGCCGTTTTGACATCCTGGTTGTATAAGCGGAGGTGGGCAGGCGGGTCAGCAGGTCCGCCGCCTTAGCCCGTACGTCGGCGGCTCGATCATCGAGGGCGCGTTCGAGCAGCGGTTCGTCGTCGGGGGAGAGCCGGTCGGCGAGGACGGCGAGGAACGCTGCCCGTTCCGGGGCAGGCGCGTCGGCGGTCACCAGCTCGCGGGCGGCGGCGGGGTCGGTCCGGCGGAGCGCGGCGAGGTAGGCGCGGCGTTCGGCGAGCGTGCCGAAGCGCCAGGTCTTCTCGTCGTCGGCCGTAGTGAACTCGGGGAACGCCCAGTCGGGGTTGAGGGTGGCCAGCCAGCGGGCGCGGGGGCTGGACGCGAGCAGCGGGCGTACCGCCGGGGTGGCGCGGGCGAGGCTGAGCAGCGGCGGGAGCAGGTGATCCGGCGGACGTTTGCCGCGGGCGGTGGCCGCGGTGAGCCATTCCGGCAGCAGGCTGCTCCTGGTCCCGCGCAGCATCAGGGCCAGCCGGGCCGTCGCGGCGCGGCTGGGCATCGGGCGCGGGTCGTCGGCCGCTGGCGGTGGCGGTTCGCTGGCCGCGGGCAGCTGGCCGGCTCGCCGGGCGGCGGTGAGCACCGCGGCGCGGTCGAGCAGCCCGCCTGGTTCGTGGCTGGTCCGGCGGTCGGTGCCGATCAGGGCGGCGGTGACCAGCTCGCCCCACTCGTCAGCGGACACGGACCGGGGCTCCCGCGTCGGGGGGCCAGATGGTCATCGGGTGCAGCCCGCGCGGGGTGTACTCGACGGCGACCGTCACCGGCCGGCCGCCGGATATGGCGATCAGTTCCCAGGAGAGCTGGATCGGCAGCGTGTCACCGTCGACGTCGCGGAAGGCGTCGAGCACGGGGACGCCGGTGATGACGCCTGGCCAGGTCTCCTGCCACGGGTCGCGGGCGAGCGCGGCGGCCCAGTCGCCGAGGAGTCCGGCGATCGTGCTGCTGTCCGGCCGGGGTCCTGGTCCGGGCTCGTCGCGGCTGGCGATCGCGGCGCGCAGCGGCAGGGCGCCGGGGTAGTAGGCGAGCGTCATGCGGACCCGGGTCCCGGGCGTTAGCGAGGTGTCCAGATCCTCGCCCGGGCCGGCGAAGCTGAGGACGAGGGCGTCGCGGTCGGTGTCCTGGCCGCGGAGCCAGATCCGGCGGGACCGGATTCGTTCGCTGTCGGTGTCTCGCCAGCCGAGCACGTGCCAGGTGTCGGTGACTTTCTCCTGGCCGGCGATCACGTCCGCTTGCCGGATGGTGAAGCCGATCCGGGACTTTATTGTGTCGCGCAGCTCATCGGGGAGGCTGTCCCGGTCGTGGTAGGCGCGGGCGAGCAGCCGGAGCAGCGCGAACTCCTCCAGCAGGCGGCCCTCCCACCCGGTGCCAGAGTGCGGTGCCTGGGCGAGTGAGCGGAGGCGTTCCGCCACGGCGGGGCACTGCGCGTCGACCATCCGGGCCGCGATCGCGTCCCAGTGCGCGTAACCAGCGGTCGCGGCCCCGGCCAGACCCTGCCTGATCTGGTCGGTTAGCCACTGGTCCAGCTCTTCCATGCCGCTGGCGACCCGCTGCTCGCGTTGTTCCGCGCGCTTTTGGGCGGCGTGCGGGTCCGCGGGCTTGTCGGTCTTGGGCTTTGGTGTCTGCTTGAGCCAGTCCGGCGCGTTGTCCGTGGCCGGGACCGCGCCGTCGGCGTGCAGGAGCAGCAGGGATAGCGCGTGCTTGCAGGGGACCTTGCGGCTCGGGCAGGAGCAGGCGAAGCGGGGGCCTTCCAGGTGGATGGACGTGCGGTACGGGTGCGAGCCGCTGCCCGCGCATTCTCCCCAGACGGTGGCGCTGGTCGCGCCGGTGATGAGCCAGCCACGCACGTTTTCCGCTGCCCGGCGCGCCGCCTCGTCGGGCGCGAGCGTCCCCAGCTGCGCGCGATCCACGAGTTGAACGATAACCGACCGGTAGCGTCGCGCAGTGCGCGACCGGTGGCGCTGTGGCTGTCGGCGGCTACTTGGTCGGGGGTGCCGGTGGCGACGATCTTGCCGCCGCGGGGGCCGCCGCCGGGGCCGAGGTCGATGATGTGGTCGGCGTTGGCGATCAGGCCGAGGTCGTGGTCTATGACGATCACCGTCGCCTGCGTGTCGAGCAGCCTGTCCAGGGTCCCGACCAGTCGCTGGATGTCGCGCGGGTGCAGGCCGACGCTGGGTTCGTCGAAGACGTATACCGTCCCCGGCTGGTCGGTGTGCAGCCCGGTGGACAGGCGCAGCCGCTGCGCCTCGCCACCGGACAGGGCGGGTGTCGGCTCGCCGAGGGTCAGGTAGCCGAGACCGACCTCCTGCAGCGCGACGAGCGGGCGGCGGATCGTCCCGTGAGCATGGAAATGCTGAGCCGCCTCGTCGACGGTCATCGCGAGCACGTCCGCGATCGACTTGCCATCCACCGTGACCCGCAGCGTCTCCTTGTTGTACCGGCGTCCGCCGCATTCGTGGCAGCGGACGATCAGGTCAGGAAGGTACTGGATGTCCAGTGCGAGCTCGCCAAGGCCGTGGCACACCGGGCACTGGCCTTCGGCGGTGTTGTAGGAGAACTGCCCGGCTTTCAAGCCCGACTCACGGGCGTAGCGGGAGCGGATGGGGTCGAAGGCACCACAGTACGTCGCTGGGGTGGACCGGGCGTTCGCGCCGATGGGGTTCGCGTCGATCTGAACCACGCGGGTGACGCCGGGTGCCCGCAGATGGCCCACGTGTTCTGGGAGCGGCCGCCCAGCAAGGGTATCGCGCAGCGCCGGTACCAGGCTGTCCAGGATGAGGGTGGACTTCCCTGACCCCGACACGCCGGTGATCAGGGTGAGCCGGTTGCACGGGATCGCGGCGGTCAGGTCGCGCAGCGTGTGCAGCTGATTGACGGTGAGCTCGATGTGCCCGGTTTGCTTGGTGACCGGGCGCAGGTCGCGTACCCGGAGCGGTTCGGTTCCGGCCAGGAACGGGCCGGTCACCGATGCGGGGTCCCGGGCCAGCTCGGCCGCGGTGCCCTGAGCGATGACCTGGCCGCCGTCGCTGCCCGCGCCCGGACCCAGTTCGATGATCTGGTCCGCGGCGCGCATCAACGGCAGGTGGTGATCGACCACGACCACGGTGTTGCCGTGGTCGGCGAGCTGGCCGACGGTCTCGATCAGCCCGTCCATGTTGGCCGGGTGCAGCCCGACGCTTGGCTCGTCCAGGACGTACAGCGCTCCGGTGGACCGGGCATGGACGGTCGCGGTGAGCTCGATCCGCTGCCGTTCGCCGGTCGACAGCGTGTTGCCTGCCCGGTCCAGCGTCAGGTAGTCCAAGCCGAGCTTGAGCAGCGGTCCGACGCCGTCGAGCAGCTCGCCGGTGAGCCGCCGCGCCAGGTCATGCAGCTCCGTCGGCAGCTTGGCTGGCAGTGCCGCGGCGAAATCCCGTACCTCATCGAGTTCGAGTGCGGTGATCTGCGCGATGCTGCGACCGTCGAGTTCGGAGGCGAGTGTCTCGGGACGGAACCGGGTGCCATGACAGACGGGACAGGTGCGGGTCGTGTAGAAGCGGCCCAGGCGGGTGCGGGTCGTCTCGCCGGCTTCCGCGACTGCCCGCGTCGCGTTGACGTACTCGGCGTTAAGCCTGAACGTCCGGCCCGACCGGCCCGGCAGCGCCACCTCGGTGTGCTGGCTCGGGCCGTGCAGGATGAAGTCCTGCTCCTTCGGGGTCAGGTCCCGGTACGGGATATCGGTGCGGATGCCGAGCTGCGCCACGACGTTCGGCATGAAGGAACGGCCCGCGAGCCGCCAGGGGGCGACCGCGCCGTCGTCGATTGACCGGCTTTCGTCGGGTATCAGGGTGCTTTCGTCGATCTCGTCGACCGCCCCGATACCCCCGCATTCCGGGCAGGCGCCGTAGGAGTTGAACGAGAACGACTCGGCGCTCGGGAACCGGAACGTCACGTGGCAGACCGGGCAGGTGAGGGCGCCGGTATCGGCGTCGCTGGCGGCGGCGATGGCCGTCAGCGTGGTCTGGTTGGGGTGGCCGTTCGGACATAGGTGGGTGCCGAGGCGCGACATCATCAGGCGCAGCACGTTGAGCGTCTCGGTCATCGTGCCGACCGTGGACCGCCGGTCCGGGATCGGCGGCCGCTGCCGCAGGGCCAGCGCCGCCGGGACATCCTCGATACGGTCGGCGTCCGGTCTCGAGGCCTTCCCCTCGATCCGGTTCCTCGTGTAAGGGCTGAGCGCGTCCAGGAACCGGCGCGACCCCTCCGCGTACAGGACCCCCATGGCCAGGCTCGACTTCCCGGAGCCGGAGACACCGGTGACCATCACCACCGACCACAGTGGCACGTCCACGTCGACCGAACGCAGGTTGTTGGTCCGTGCTCCCCGGACCTTGATCGCCTCCGGCAGCTTCCGCATGCTTCAAGTCGTACCCGCCGCCCGGGGGTTGTACGTGGCCGGCCCCCCAGGGCGCTGGCTGCCTGGGAATGTATGACCTGTTATCGTCCGGATTAGAGACGGACGAAGGAGAAACGCGATGACGCGGCGGATCTGTGTGACTGGTGCGAATGGGCTGGCGGGCCGGGCGGTGGTCAGCGACCTGATCGAGCACGGGTATGACGTGATGGCGACGGACATCGTGGCGCGGTTCGGCGAGGACGATGTGCTCCGCGCGGACCTCACCGACTATGGGCAGGCGGTCGAGGTGCTCACCGGGGCGGACGCCGTTGTGCACCTGGCTAACATCCCGGCGCCCGGGCTGACCACGCCGGCGGCCACGTTCAACACGAACATGACGATGAACTTCAACGTCTTCCAGGCGGCGACGAGCCTGAAGCTGAGCCGGGTCGTGTGGGCGTCGAGCGAGACGACGCTGGGGCTGCCGTTCGATGTGCCGCCGCGTTACGCGCCCATCGACGAGGACCACTACCCGGTGCCGACGTCCACCTACGCACTGTCCAAGGTGGCGAGCGAGACGGTCGCCGGGCAGATCGCGGACTGGTCGGGCATCCCGTTCGTCGCGCTGCGCTTCTCCAACATCATGCAGCCCGCCGATTACCAGAAATTCCCGTCGTTCTGGGGCGACCCGCAGCTACGCAAGTGGAACCTGTGGGGCTACATCGACGAGCGGGACGTGGCGCTGTCTTGCCGTCTGGCGCTGGAAGCCGACGCCGGGGCGGTGGGACTGAGTTCGTCGTTCATCATCGCGGCCTCCGACACGGTGATGAACCGGCCGTCGGCGGAGCTACTCGACGAGGTTTTCCCTGGCGTGCCGCTGACCCGTGAGGTGGCGAAGTTCGGCACGTTGCTGGGGATCGACCGGGCCAGGGAGGCCCTCGGTTTCGAGCCGGAGCACTCGTGGCGGGACCACGTTGAGGGCTGACGGCACCATCCTCGGCTGAGGGAAGCGGGTCACCTCCGGCGAGCTAAGCCCGGCCTAGGCTCAGAGCTGGCCGCGGTACCAGTTGATCTTCTCCTGGAGGTGCTGGCGCTGGGCCTCCAGCGCGGCGATCCGCTCACCAACCTGCGCGTCGTGCTCAGTCAGCAGGCGCAGTCGCTCGGCCACGGTTGGTTCCCCCTCCCTGGCCAGTTCGGCATAGCGACGCATGCGGGCGATGGGCATGCCGGTGTCGCGCAGGCAGCGCAGCACGCCCAGCCATTCGAGGTCGTCGTCGCCGAAGCGGCGGTGCCCGCTGGGTGCCCGGCTGATGCCGTTGAGCAGCCCGATCCGCTCGTAGTAACGCAGGGTGTCCAGGCTGAAACCGGACTGTTGGGCGGCCTGACTGGGCGAGAAGCTCGTGGTCATGTGCGCCAGCATGACACCGGGAGCACGGTCCAGGTCAACCAGCCGCCCGGGTTGACCTAGAGCACGCTCCAGCATCCAGACTCGTGCTCATCGCCTGGGCGGACCGGGCGGCTGGAGAGGAACCGCACATGAAATACCGCACGATTGGCACGGACCCCAAGACCCGCCGTGAGGTGAGCGTACTCAGCCTGGGTTCCATGCACTTCGGCACCGCGACCGACGAGGCGACCTCGTTCGCGATCCTGGACCGGTACGTGGAGGCGGGCGGCACCTTCATCGACACCGCGGACAACTACGCGTTCTGGGCCAGCGGGACCCAGGGCGGGGAGAGCGAGGAACTGCTCGGCCGGTGGCGACGCAGCCGCGGCGTCGGCGACGAGATCGTCATCGCGACCAAGCTCGGTGCCCGGCCACTGGCTCCGGGCACCAGCTTCATCGACAATGCCGAGGGCCTGTCTGCCCCGGTCATCCGCGAGTCCGCGGAACGCAGCCGGGAGCGGCTCGGCCTGGACCGGCTGGACCTCTTGTACGCCCACATCGAGGATCCGGCGGTGCCGCTGGCCGAGACCGTAGAGGCCTTCGCCGCGCTGGTAGCCGAGGGCACCGTGGGTCTGCTCGGCGTGAGCAACCACTGGGCGTGGCGGGTGGAACGGGCTCGCAGCCTGGCCGCGGCGGCCGGACTGCCCGGCTACGAGGTGCTGCAGTATCAGTACAGCTACCTGCGGCCGCGCGCCGACCTGCCGAGCCAGCTCTCCCCAGATGGCGACCAGGGCGCGCTAAGTGCCGATCTGCTCAGCTACCTGCGGGCCGAACCGCAGCTCGCGATGGTTGCCTACTCGCCCCTGCTGAAGGGCGGTTACGTACGCCAGGAGAAGCCGCTGGACCCCGAGTTCGATCACCCGGGCACGCCCGCCCGGCTGGCGGCCCTGCGGGAGGTGGCCGAAGACGCCGGCGCGACCGTCAACCAGGTGGTGCTGGCCTGGCTGATCGACGCGGAGATCCCGATGATCCCGCTGGTCGGTGCCTCCTCGGTGGCGCAACTGGTAGTACTAGGCGCACCGTGTTGCCATTGGCAACGCGGTGCGCGTCCATGTCGGCTCGATTTCGGTCGTCCAGGAGGCATGTGAACCGGGCATTTACTTGGCTGAATGTTGTAGACATTGATTGTGCTACGTGCTACCTTCGAATCAGTTAGCGAAGATTCCGGAAGGGAGGTGATCAGGGGATGTGTACTCAGGCCGAGCAGGTGGTGCCGCGGAGCACGGCGGATGCGCTGGGGATGATGACCGCCGCCCTGGCCTTCCTTTCCGCCGCTGACCTGCACGCGCTGGGGATCTCCGGGCAGCAGGAGATCCTGGCCGGGCTGGGTACCGTGACCGCCCGGACATCGGCGGTGCGGGCGGCGGCGCTCGCCGCGTTCGACGCGGCCGGCGGCCCCGAGGCGGACGGGTGCAAGACTGCGGCCGCGTGGCTGCGGCACCGGGGCCAGATGACCAAGGCGGCGGCCCGGGCGGCGTCGAAGGACTCCAGGATCCAGGCGGCGCACCCGGTGGTCGCGGACGCGCTGGCGGGCGGGGACATCAGCGAGTCCGACTGCATCCTGATCACCGCCGCGGTACACGGCTGCGGAGAACATGAGCTGAACGTGCTGGGCGCGAAGCTGCTGGAGGAGTACAAGAAGACCCGGCCGGATGAGGACGGGAAGGACCCGTTCGCCGACCGGCACCTGCAGCTGGATGAGACCATCGACGGGGCCGGCAAGCTGCGGGCGGACCTGTCCCCGCAGGCGACCGCCGTGCTGCGGGCCGTCCTGGA
>JBEKHI010000132.1:0-18812 GCA_050012355.1 Streptosporangiaceae bacterium
GTCATGACCGAGGGCCTCGGCGAGGGCGACGGCGTCCGCGCCGGAGGCCTCGCACATCTGTGCCATGACGTTGACGAATGACAGCTTGGTGGCCAGGAAGGCGTTCGCGGCCACCTTGACCAACTCGGCTGTTTCCAGGTCCATGACCAGTATCGGGACGCCAGCCGCCTCGGCGGTCGCGTACACCCGCCGTAGCGTGGCCACCGCCCGGTCGCTGGTGTTGCCGAGGACGATGCGGTCCGGGGTGAGGCTGTCCTGGACGGCGAAGCCTTCCCGCAGGAACTCGGGGTTCCAGACCAGGTCCACTTGGTCCCCCGCCGGGGCCGAGGCCCGTAGCCGGCCAAGCAGACGGCGCGCGGTGCCGACCGGAACGGTCGATTTCCCGACCACCACGCATTCTCGGGTCAGATACGGGGCCAGCAGGTCGGCTGCCGAGTCCACGTAGCTCAGATCGGCCTTGCCGCCCGGCGCCTGGGGCGTGCCCACGCACAGGAAGTGCACGTCGCCGAACTCGCCGATCTCAGCGAACGAACTGGTGAAACGCAGCCGTCCTGACTCCAGGTTCTTCCGCAGCAGCGGCTCGAGTCCCGGCTCGAAAAAGGGGGTCTCACCGGCGGCGGCCTTGGCGGTCTTCTCCGTGTCGACATCGATCGCCAGGACCTCGTGGCCCAGGTCCGCCATGCACACCGCGTGCGTGAGGCCCAGGTAGCCAATGCCAACCACCGTGACACGCAAAGTCATATCCATCCTGTTCAGCTCCGCCGGGTCAGCCGGTAGGAGACAAAGCCCGCGAACGAGACGATGAAACTGAGGGCCCCAGAGGTGTCCTCGCGCAGATGCGGCAGCAGGTGCGTGAGCGGCAGCGCGAGGGTCTGCGGCGCGACCAGCGCGCAGATCCCGACGTAGATCCAGCCGATCATGCCGTATATAGCCAGCGCGAGCGAAACCTCGGTGACGATCTTGCGGCCGCGGCTGGTCTGCCCGGCCACCTCCGCCTTCGACGTGTCAGGAGAGGCTTTCAGCTCAGTGCTCATCACGTTCGTCCCCTCATAACGTGAAATTTCGCATCCAACCTATCGGGTGGCCCGGACCACCACGTAGGCGGCTAGCCCGCGTAGCCGCAGATGACGGACCATCCATTCGTAGCTGGCGTGCAGTAGGAACGCTGGATAAGCGGCCTCGAAATAACCCGGCTGGGCCCAGGTGATCCACACCTCAACCTTGGAGAATCCGGCCGCGCCGAACTCTCGCTCCAGCGCCTGCGGGTAGCAGTGGTCGTAAACGACCGGAAACTCCACGTTGCCCCGGGTCCACGGCATCACGACGTGAACCAGCCGGACGAGGGGGCCGAACGGAAGGATCCGGGCCGCGAGCCCGAATAGCGAGTAACGGCACGGCACCAGATGGAGCGCCACCCCACCAGGCTTGAGTACCCGCGCCATGTGCCCGATCGCCGCGGGCACGCCCTGCACGTGCTCGAGCAGGGCCCGGGACAGGATGAGGTCGACGGAGCCGTCCGGCATCGGCAGGCCCGCCGCGACATCCGCGACCTGCTTCTCGGCGACATCCTCGTTCATGGCGAGTTCCTCAGCCGAGACATCAACGGCAACGAGCTTCACGCGGCCAGGTGGCTGGACCGACGCTGCGTAAACGCACCGACGGCCGCCGCCCAGATCAAGTACAGTTGCCCCGTCGGGCAGCGCACGGATAAGATCGTCGGCCTCGCGCTCGAACCGCTGCCACAATGTCTTATCAGACGGCAGCCGGAGACGTTTCTCGGTGGCCCGTGACCACCGAACGTTAGCATCAACGACTCCACGCAGCGCCATGGTAACTCCTAGATCACACGAAGGTTCGGTTGCGAGCAGCAGACCAGCCGCATCCGCGGGGGCGGACGCACTTCCCCTACATCGGAGAGCAATAGTGAACCGCCTCTATCACGTTATATCCCCCCATCTGGACGATGCGGCCCTAAGCTGCGCACTCCTGCTGGCCGCCAACCCGGGTTCATCTGTGACCACCGTCTTCGCGGGCGGCCCGCCGTCCGTGCGGCCGCTGACGGAATGGGATCGGCTAGCCGGGTACTTTCCCGATGGGGCCGACGTTGCCGGTATCCGGCGCGGCGAGGATATCAGCGCATCGGCGCTGCTGCGGGCCAAACCGGTCCATCTCGAGTATTGGGACCGGCAGTACCGCGGCGATCGCTATGGCTACCAGGGGCCCGATGAGGAAGAGCTTCGTGAGGCCATTACGGCGGAGTTGCTCCAGCGGGGGCCGGCGGACTACTGGGTGATACCGCTAGGCCTGGGACACCCCGATCACCGTCTCGTCGCCGAAGCCGGCCTAACGCTGGCCGAACGGGAAGCGGGCGAGTTTTATCTTTACGAGGAGCTTCCTTATGCCGCGGAATTGAAATCCGAGGTCGTAAGCAGGAAGCGCGACCTCGCCGAGCGCGGCTTCGTGCTCAAAGAAGACCCGGCGCTCGATATCTCGGATGATCGTGGCCTGAAGTCGGCTGTGATCCGATGCCATGTATCGCAGCGCCGGCTGCTCAGGCGGCGGGTCTGGCGCACCAGGCGCCAGCCGGAACGGGTCTGGAAGCTGCTCCGGGGATGAGCGGGCCTAAGGTGCTTCACGTTGTCGTCGGGCACGGGCTGGCGACATATTTCCTGAACGCCGTCCGGTCAGTGCGCGCGGTGAGTCCAGGTGACCACGTGCTTGTCATAGACAATGCCAGCCAGGACCCGGAGTTGCACGCGGAACTCAAGCGGATCGCGGACGCGGATGAGCTTATCGATGTTATCTTTCGCTCGGACAATGACATCAGGAAGAACCCGAAGGTCGGAAGCCTCTATACCGCCTATGAGATTGCCTTCGGCCGCGCGGTCGCCGGGGGATTCGATCTCCTTCACCTGGTCCAGGGTGACTTCCAAGTGCTGTGGTGGGATAGCGAGCTGGTCGCGAAATCTATGGAAATCTTCGACCTGCATCCACAGTGCGTGAACATTCAGCTGCAGACGTATTCCCGCGACCTGCGATTGACCGATGATGTGGATGCATCGGGCGCCGATGGCCTCACCAGGCTGCGCAAGTACGGACTGACCGACACTGGCCTCTATCACCTGGGCCGATGGCAGGCCAGGGATATGCACTTCGGGCGGATCGAACGAGACCACGCCAAGCGCTACCTCAGCGACGGGCTCGAGGTGCTGTGTCACCCGTGGCCGACCGACGCGCCCATACCGTGGCCCGCCGTGATACGTAATGGCGTCCAGCGCGGCCGCGAGGTCGTCAATGGAAAGCCGTTCCTGATCAAACCGCTGTCGAGCGAGCAGATCGCCAGCATCAAGGCCGGGACTGGCGGAATATGCCGCGAAGACTTGTGCATCCCGTGGGGCTGGGCCTGTGCCACTCCCATGTGGGCCACCGATCTCGATTCCATCGACTACTGGGTGATGCGGTACCGGGACGCGAGGAGGAACGGGATCCGGCATCTCCTCCCGCGCCTTGAGCTAAGAGGAATCGATCCGGGGGCGCGCGGCTATCCGCGCAGACCGTCGGCATTCCAGCTGTTCGTCGTGTGTCCCGCGCGCTATGTCGCGCAGTGGCTATGGCGGTAAGCAGACGCCGGTGGGGAGTCATCGGCCTGGTCCTGGCGCTGGCGGCGATTCTGGTGGTCGCGGGCGCGGTCACGCTTGCCTCTGAGACCGGCTCCTCCCCGCCTTCATCCCCGCGTTCGCTGGACACGAAGACCTCGTGTGTCTACGTCGGCGGCAGCATAACCAGCCTGGCCAGTTTTGCCACCCTGACCGGACAGCCAGTGAACTGTGTGCTGGTATACAACGATTCGAACACGACGTGGAGCCAGTTGGTCAATCCCTACTTCACGCAGCCCAAGTACGGCTGGCAGCCATGGCTCAGTGCCGACCCGGCGGTCCGCAGAGTGGTCATTTCCCAGGAAATGGTTCCGGACCAGGTCCCGTCGAACTGGCGGGAACTCGGCGCCGCGGGCGCGTACGACCGGTACGCGCGGGAGCTAGCCGCCAATCTGGTAGCGGGCGGAATGGGTAACGCGGTGATCCGGCTCGGCCATGAGATGAACGGCGCCTGGTATCAGGACAACGTTGGAAACGATCCCGCCCAGTACCAGGCCTGGGACGCTTACTGGGCCCGGATCGTCAGGGTGATGCGCTCGGTGCCGGGCGCGCACTTCGTGTTCGACTGGAACATCAGCGTCGCTGGCCGGGATATCCCGTTCTCCAGTTACTATCCGGGAAACGACGTGGTGGACGTGATCGGGGTCGACATCTATGACTCCGACGTACCAGGCGACCCGAGTGATCCTGCCGTCCGCTGGACGCGCCTGGAGAATGAGCCGGGCGGGCTGGCCCAGATCGTGGCCTTTGCTCGCGAGCACGGCAAGCCGCTCAGCTTCCCCGAGTGGGGGGTGGTGTCCGCCGCGGACGGCGGGCTGGGCGATGACCCGGCCTTCGTCACCGGCATCGCGACCGTCATCAGGGACAATAAGGTGTTGTACGAGGCATATTTCGATCGTGCGACGGGCGGTGTCATGCCGTTGGCGGACGCCCAGCGATCCCTGCGGGTCTGGGAGCAGTACTTCGGCCGGCAGGGCGTAATAGACGGGCGTCCCTGGTAGCCGGGACGGGAGGGATAGCGCATGCGTGTCACGGTCGTGCGCCCGGACGACCTAGGTCCGAGCGAGGCGAGCCTGTGGGCCAGCTTCCAGAGATCGTCGCCAGAGCTACAGAACCCGTTTCTCTCGCTGACTTTCATGCGGCTGGTGGGCCAGTCCCGGCCGAGCGCTCGTATCGCCGTGGTGGAAGCTGACGGAGCGATCGCGGCGTTCCTGGCCTTCGACCTAGGCCCGGGGCGGATGGGAATGCCGATCGGTTACCCGATGAACAACCTGCAGGCGTTCGTCGGCCGGGGTACACCACTCGACGCCCGGCGGATCATCCGTAAAGCCGGCTTGCGGGGCTGGCGGTTCATAGCCGCCCCCGCGCAGCAGCTAGCCCTGGCTCCGCACCACTACGAGGGGACGGCCGTCGAGGCGCCGCTCATCGATCTCAGCGACGGGTACAAGTCGTATTACCTAAGCCGGAGCAAGAAGTTCCTCGAAGACGACCGACGGCACTTGCGCGCACTGGAACGCCGGGTCGGCCCGGTTTCGCTGGAGTGGGGGACCAGCGCGCCAGAACACGTCCGCCAGCTAATCGAGTGGAAGACCGCTCGGTACGGCGGCGCGCGCGAACTGTTCTCGGATCCGGTCGCCCGGCGCATCGTGGAGGAGGTCTCGGCGACCCGGAGTGCGGATTGCGGTGGGCTGGTGAACGTGCTGCGAGCGGGAGAACGAGTGGTCGCCGTCATCTCCGGCTTGACCTGCCAATCCGGGCTCAGCGGCTGGTTCACGGCCTACGACGAGGAAATGCGGAAATTCTCGCCAGGCACGCTGGCGCTGCTCATGACCGCCGAGGAAGCCGAGCGACGGGACATCACCCGGATCGACATGGGCGCTGGCCAGGACAGCTACAAGCTCCGGCTGGCCAACGCCTCGTACCCGGTCGCCGGGGGAGCCGTCTGGGCGTTCCCCGGCGAGCAGGCCGCCCGCCGGATCTACCGGCGGCTCGCCCCTAGCCCGTGACCCGGTGCGCTGGATCGTCGATCGTGGCGCCCCGTGACCACGCGCGCGGATGCCTTGCCACCAGTTCGTCGTCGCAGCGAACCTCGACGCTTTCCAGGTCTGCGATGATCCACACTGACTTGTCCAAAGCGGCGGGATCGACCGAGTAATCATTGGCGTCGAAGTGGACGAACGGCCGGTCCGTGACCTGGGCCTGGATACGCCACTGCGCTTCCGGCCACTGGGCTGGCAGCGGTAGCATCGCCCGCCGGTCGGCGGCGGCGAGCACCGCGGGCGGTTGCTCTTGGCCTGGACCTGGCCGGCTGTTCTGGATGGCGAGCCAGTCTTCGAGCTGTTCGTTGAGCTGAGCCGGGGAAAGTACGGCCTGGCCGGTCAGGAACGACCGCTCAAGATACGCGTGCACCGCGCCGATGCGGTTCCGTGCCTGCTCATCGGCGGGGTCCGCGACGCTGCCGAGGGCAGCGCAGAACGGACCCCACTCCATGTCGGCCGGGCCGGTGACCCAGGCGAGCCGCTTCGGCACGCCGCCCACACTGGCCAGCGCCCGTTGGCATCCGGCGTGCAAGTCGGGAGCGTTCCGAGATGGGATCAGCACCGCGGCGATCCAGCCGGAGTACGCGCTTACCACGGTGAGCACGGGAAGCTGTTGTGACGACCGCACCTGACGGGGGCCGACGGGAATCGCGAGCGGCGGGAACCAGATGCCGCAGTACACGATCTCGCCGGGCGGAGCGGAGCGCTGCCCTGGCCGCATGGCCACCGGGCGATGGCGCAGCCGTTGCGACAGCGCCCGCAGCGATTCTTCCGTCCCGGTACCCGTCGTCAGCATGATCGGCATCGTGGTCCGTACCATCGACAGGTCGGGTATCCGGGCTGGCGGTGCCGCGACCGCCGCCGCGGCCGCGACGGCCTCGGCGACCGGCAGCGAACGCCGGTGCCGTCCGGTGTTGCCGACGGCCACCACGATGAGCCCGAGCAGCAAGGAGACACCCTGTCCGAGCGCCCATCCCTCCGCGCCGCCGTTGATTCCGTACCGCAGCAGATAGCCGACGCAGCCGAGGATGAGGGCGGCGTTGGCGCCGTTCATGAACAGGTAGGCGCCGGTCCGGTCCCGGGCGATGAGCATCGAGTCCACTAGATAGGTGCCGCCGGTGAAGAGGGAGCCGAGGGCCATGATCCGCAGGCAGTTGCTCCCTTGCGCGGCGTAGCTCGCACCGAAGATCCGCATGATGAGCGGGGCGCCCGCCACCATCACCACCACGCCAGGAATCAGCAGACCATAGATCGCGCGCAGCGCCTTGCGGACCTGGGCGCCCATGGTGGCTCCCTTACGGGAGGCCTCCGCGAAAAGCACCTGTGATGTCGTCGAGGGTATGACGGACAGGAATCCGGCCACCAGGGCCGCGGTCGCGAACGCCGCGGTCCGGGTGGCCCCGAGCCGGGCGAGCACTTCCAGCACCACCACGGTGCTCGGCAGTATGCCCAGCACCGTGGCGATGTAGTTACGAATGCTTCCGCTGAGGTGTTCGCGGAACAGGGCGAACGCGTCAGCTAGCCGGATACCGCCGCGCAGCTTGACCAGCAGCGGCGGAACGGTGAGGAGGGTGGCGAGAATCAGGCCCACGCTATAGGCGATCACCAGGCCCGATGACCGTAGCGATGTCAGCAGGAACAGCCCGGCGATCCTGGCGACTGACCCGGCCAGGTTCGACCACAGCACAGCCTGCGTAGCGCGGACGGCGATGAGCGCGGCGTCGATGGCGCCGCTCAGCGCCGTGACGATGACCAGTACCGTGAACAGCACGACCGCGCCGCCATGCTGCCGCAAATCCAGCGAGGCAGGCAGGTGGGAGCCAAACCCGAGCAAGACGATCACGCTCAGCGCGCCGCCGAGTACGGTGATGGCGGCTAGCGCCACCGCCATCAGACCGAGCGGACTAGAGGTAGTGGTGAGGTGCCGGGTGACCATGTTCTGCAAGCCGAGCGCGGCAATCGCGGAGCCGAGGCCGACGCCTGAGGTCAGTCCGGAGAACGAACCGACGGTGGCCGCCGGGTAACTGCGGGCCGCCAGTGCCCAGAAGGCAAAGCCGAAGGCGGCGAGGGACGCGGTGTTGGCCAGCAGGACCAGCGAGCCGCGATACAGCGGATCGCTGAGCAGCTCCCGGACTCTAGGGAGTGATACCAGGCGCATCAGAGTCGGGTCAGGACGCTGGACCGTACGCTGGTCTGGTTAGAGTCGCGGACGAGGGAATCCAGTGCCGTCAGCGTCGTGTCCGCGATCTCGTACCACGACGACTGCGAACCGTAATCCGAGGCAGCCGCTGACATGGCCGCGAGCCGGGATTTGCCGGCGGACGCCAGCTCGGCGACAGCCTCGGCGAGTCGCGGCACCGAGCCGTCATAGCGGAGCACCGCACCGTCGGGTAGCTCGGCCAGGCCCGGCAGGTCCGGGACTATCAGCGGGCGGCCGTGCGCCAGTGCGAGTTCCGCGCTGCCACTCGTCGTAATCCGGCGGAAGGGCAGCACCACCACGTCGGCACCGGCCAGCAGATCGGCCACCTCAGGGCCGGGAACGTGCTCAAGCCGGAGCCGGACATTCTCGGCCGCCATCAGCCGCGCCTGCAACCGAGGATCCTCGCAGGTACCGGCCACGGTCAGCCGGGCCGGGGTCTCCGGCGGCAGGCTCGCGAAGGCGGCGAGCAGCTCCTCGAGACCTTTGTACTCCACGACTCGGCCGAAGAACAGGAACTCGCGCGCCCCGTCGGAGCTACCGGGGACCCGCAGCGCCGCCGGTGCCGCCGGTCCCATCGGGCCGTGCCTGATGATCTCTGACTTTCGCGGCACGGCGCCGATCTCGGCGAGTCCGGCCAGCGCCGACGGCGTATGCGCGATCACTAGGTCGCAGTGCCGGACGAGAACCCGGCGGGCGGCCTCGTCGTCCGCGAAGACCTGTGCGTGCGGCAGGACATTGTGTGCCGTCCAGACCAGACGGAGCCCGAGCAGTTTGATTGCCCGCAGCCAGACGCCGAACCAGGCTTGAGTGAGCCGTCGGCTGCCAGGGAAATCGGGCAGCACGAAGCGGAACACCCAGTGCAGGTGCACTATCCGGGCGCCGCGAGCCCGCCGGACCGCCGTCTCCACCGGTAGCAGCAGCAGGTTCAGCGCGTGGGAGGGCGTCAGCTGCCCGAGGTAGCTGACCCGCGCGCCATGCCGCTCCATCTCGGCGTACAGCAGCCGCTGATAAGGGTTCGGATCCCGGGGGAACACGAGGATCTTCATCGATAAGCGATCTTCATCGGTTGGCTAGTCCTGCGAGCACCCCGGCGCCGTAGGCGAGATGATCCGTGAGAACCTTCACGATACCCAGCGAGCGATTACGCCAGGCGGGGATGATGAGCAAGGCCGGGTAAAGCGGGAAGACGAACGTGAGCGGAAGCCCGAGCAGGAACACCGGGTAGACGACCACCATCGGGTCGTCCCTGAGCACGTGACGGCGCCGCGATGGGTGCTTGCGATAGAGGCGGGCCCGGGCCTTACCGTAGGCGTAGGCGCGCCGCAACTGCCGGCGCCAGGTTCCCCAGTCGGTGCGAATGCCCGCGTCCGGCACCGCCTTGATCCGGTATCCAGCGTCCCGCAGCCGCCAGCTGAAGTCGATGTCCGAGCCATAGGCGAACGTCTCGTCGAAACCGTCAACCGCTTCGAACGCCTCCCGGCGGAACGCCAGGTTTATCGTCGGGCATTCCTTGAGGTACTCGTCGGCCCGCGCTTGGCGGGCCGCCGAGCCACTGTACGGGTCGAAGTCCTCCGCTAGGGAGAACGTCGGTCCGGCGGTGACATGTTCGTCGGCTCCGTCGGCTTCGTCGGCGCGTAGCGGCGCGGTGAGCCTGGCCAGCCATTGATCGGCGGGGTAGCAGCCGGAGTCGGTGAAGGCGATGATGTCACCGGCCGCCGCCCGGACCCCGGCGTTGCGCTGGTGCGGAATCGTGACGCCCGCGCCCGGCGGGCGCTGAAACTGGATCCAGCGCACATCGGGCTCGTGCGCGCGCTTGATGTGGTCCAACCTGCCGTCGGAAGCGTCGACCACCAGGATTTCAGCTGGCTCGTCAAGACTGGCGACTTGGTCGCGCAGCGCGTTCAGGGTCCCGTCCAGCGCGGGCTCGTCTTTGCTGATGATGACGACGGAGATCATCCGTGGAATACCTCCGAGGTGCCGTTCACGTACACGACGTTGAAGTTCGCATTGAGGAAGCCGATCGGGAAGGCATACGTGACGGTGCGGTTTTCGAACAGTTGCCGGGTCCGCCCGTCGACGATGTTGGCCTGGGTGGCGTAGACCCATGCGTTCTGGTCAAGCGTCTGCGGAGTTATGTCGTTGAACAGGCCAAGACGGATCCCGGTCTCCGCGTCCACCCGGAGTTCCCCGTACCGGTCGGCGTAGACGAGCTGACCTGGCTGGACCTGTTCTCCCAGCCACTGCGCGGAGCTGATCTCCTGCACGGAGGTGTAGTACCGTTCGTAATCCTCGCCGCTGCTGGCCAGGTTGGTGTCCGCCCCGCCACCGAGTATCGCCCCGGACAGGCCGCTCATCTGGATGAATAGCACCGCGAGGGCCCCGGTTGCCAGCACCGTGGTGGCCCATGGCCACCGTCGGAGCCGCGCCGTCAGGGCTTGCAGCAGCCAGGCCATCGTGATGGCCAGCACCGCGAACGCCTGGACGAAGGCGCGTTGCTGGTTGTAAGAGCTGGCTATCGTGCCGCTAAGCCTGATCGCGCCCAGCGCGAGCAACGTGCCAGCGCCGAGCAAGGCGAGTTGCCGGGCGCCCGGCGGGGTTCTCTTCCGCAACGCCAGGGCGATCGCCGCGATGGCCGCGAGCAGCTCGGCTAGCTCGGCGCCCACTGACTCGAGAAGATTGAGCAGCTTGGACAGGATGCTCAGCCGCAGCGCGGGCTCCGGCACCGTGGCTGGCCGCAGGTCGTACTTAGCCTCGCTGGCGTCGGGGAGCGGATGGACGAACTTGTCCTGGGACGCGTACTGCTGGGCTACCAGCTTCTGGTACTGCGAGACGCTCATCGCGGTCTGCGTGTTCCCGTTGAGGTAGCTGGAGATCAGGTTCCCGCCCGAGCTCCCGCTCGGCAGCAGGTCCAGTCCTTGCGAACTGGTCAGGCTGACGAATTGCGACACGTTGGACGCGGACTGCGTTATGGGTCCGTACCAGAGGACCGCCCCCACGGTCGTCGCCAGCAACGCGACCACGAAAGCGCCCGCCACTCGCGGAATGTCACGGAACCAGGACACCGCCCACTGCAGCACGAGGAGAAGCGCCAGCATCCCCATCGCGAAGTAGGTCGTGGAATAGTGAGACAAGGCCATTCCCAGCCCGAAAATCGCGCACAGCGCCCACCGCGGGCGCTTGTCCACGCTGGTATCGAGAACGATGCACAGCAGCGCGATGAAAAAGAGCATCGAGATCTCTTGCCGTGCCAGGGCGGGCAATTCCTGAGCGAACGTGCTCTGGATAACGATGAACGCCGCCGCCACGAAGGCCCAGCGGCGGTCGATGAACTTCCTGGCGAGGCTGAAGATCCCGACCGGGAACATGGCGGTGATGGCCGGGTACAGCAGCTTCAGCACCATGAGATCCGAGACACCGGACAGGAAGTGCAACTCGGCGGGCAGGATCGTCACGGACGGGAGAGCGCCGTAAGCGTCACCCGGGTGGGCGAAATGCCAGACCCCGCTGAGTACTGTCTGATGCAAAGAGTAGTACTCGGTTGAGATATCGAAGCCGTAGACGATGTCCCCGCGCAGCGAGTACGCCCACATGACCGCCAGGCTCACCGCGTACAGCAGGATGACGAGCGATGTGTTCCCTAGCCGCGGTGCCTTGACGACTCCCCACCCGATCGCGGCAAGGCACAGACAGGTCGCCAGGATCGCGACCTTATTGCTGTGGCCGTCATTCATCCGCAGCGCCCCAGCGCCCGCTACGACTGGGATGAGCAGCGGCCACCATTGCCGGAGCGATCCGTCCGCCAGCTCCCGCCAGGGGATCGCGGTGCTATCCGGTGCCCGCCTATCCGGTGCCCGCAACGACGCGGCCAGCAGCGCGGCGCAGCACACTTCGATGCCGATGAGCAGCGGGACGGTCCGAAGCGGCTGACTGATGCCCGTCAGCAGGCCGACGGAATCGACCAGCAGTCCGGAAACCATCAGCACAGCGAGTGAGGCGGCCGGAACGTACACCGGGGTGTCGGCGATGACGCTTCCAGGCACCCGCAGCGCCCGCAGCGCGAAAACGCCCGGCACGATCAGCAGGAACGGGAAAAGAATCAGCTCCGCCGCCCATGCCCGGTGCAGGACGACGAGGACTGCCATCAGCAGGAGCAGCAGCAAATCCGAGCGCGACGGCATCGGCAGTGGCTGGGACGCCTGCATCGGTTGGGGCGCTCGCGAGGACCGGGCGTGCCGACCGTGTGGCGTCGGCTTGACCAGGACTTCCGGACTCGCCTCGTGCTTTATCGTCACTGCACCTGTTCCAGATCAATGCGATTGGCCGGGTCACGCGGACGCTCGGGCGGTAGCCGCCGGAACCGCCAGAATCCCTGGACGACGCCGATGTCCTCCCAGGTCTCCTGAGCGAGCAGCAGGTAGCCGTCGAGCAGGGCGGCCGGGGCACGGTCCCGTATGGCGGCCCGCATTCCCCGTGGGTAGAGCGCGAGTGGCGCGGCGACGGCGGCGACGGCGAGTTCGGGTAGCAACGGAGCCGCGGCTAGCAATGCCAGGACGAGCACGGGAATCGGGAAAAACGTCGGCGGCAGCGACGGCCACTTGCGGTGCAGCCTGGCCGACCCGATCCCGTAGGAGCGGCTGCGGCGAAGCGTGTCGCGTAGCTGCGGCTTGAAGTGGTGGACAACGCATGCTCGCGGGACGAAGACCAGCCGGGCTCCCTCGATCGACTGGGTTACCCGCATGCACAGATCCAGTTCTTCCGCGCCGAACCTGAACCTTTCGTCGAACTGCCCGGCCTCGAAAAGGACCTTCCGTCGGAAGGACATGTTCGCGCCCACGAACGAGTACACGTCTCTGGTGTCGGTTCTCGGCTGTCCCGCCACCTGCCGCCGCAGGTAGAGATAGAACCGGTAGGGCAGGCCGTAGCCGTTGGCAAGCTCCAGTTCCAGCGGGGCGAGCGGATTGTTGCGGCTGAGGAAACCGCGGAGCAGGCCGGGCGGCGTACTGGGAATGATCGGACCGCAGACCCCGGCGACGTCCTCAGCCGCGTAGCCAGCCAGCAGTTCCCGAGCCCATCCCGACTCGGGTACGCAGTCGTCATCAAGGAACGCGACGATGTCCGCTTTCGCGACGTTCAGCCCGGTGTTCCTGGCGGCGGCGATGCCGAGATTGTGCGGGTGCCGGATGACGGTCACTCCATGGGCCTGCGCCACCGACGCGGTGGCGTCGGTTGATCCGTCGTCGACGACGATGATTTCCATCCGTGGCCGGATCGACTGGGCCTCGAGCGCGCGCAGGCAGCGGTCCACGCCTTCCGCACCGTTGAGCGAGGGGATCACGACGCTGAGGTCAGGGTGCATCGGTCAGGGTCCCCGCTTTCGCGACGGTGGCCGGAATCTCGTACACGCTCAGCGTGGCCTCGACAATGGAATCCATGTCGGCGACGGCCATCCGCCGGCTGGCCCGGTCCTGGGGGGAGGTGCTGAGGAACCTTGACAGGACCTCGGCCAGCTTTTCCGGCGAGCGTGGCGGGAACGTCCACCGGGACGCCGCGTACTGCTCGCCGAGACCGCCCGCCGTGCTGGCGAGGACCGGCACGCCGAACGCGTTGGCCAGACTCGCGACGCCGCTCTGCTCGGTACGCCGGTAGGGGAGCATGACCGCCGACGCGGCCTGGAACCACCCCGCCACGTCCGCCTCGGGAACGTACCCGGTCTGCACGAGGGTGTCCCCGAGCCCGCTTCGGCGGGCCATGCGCAGCACCCGGGCCAGATGCAGCCGGTCACGCAGCTCGAACACGCGGAACAGGCTGCGCCGCGACCGTACCGTGCCGGCTATTACCAGTCGCACGTTCTCCAGAGACGAAGGACCAACAATACGTAGCGCCATAACGAGGTCGTCCAGTCCCTTGTCCACATGGACGAATCCGAACGCGAGCAGGACCTCGAGATCGTCGAGCTTGTAGCGCTCCCGCAGATCCTCAGGAGTGGAAACCGCCCGTGGTGGCCTGGCCTCCGGGTGGGGGATCACGCTGACGCTGGCTTCCCGCAGGCCGAGCCGCCGGGTGAGAGTCTCGCTGGCATTGCGGGTGTGCACGATGACGTGCTGGCATTGGGCGGCGAGCTTCCGGTAGAGCGCGCGTCCCGGGGCCCGCAGGGACGCCGTGTCCCTGGTTACCTCATGCATGGTCGCGATCACGGGTACCGTGCGTATCTGCCGCAGCCAGGAAAGCAGGGTCCACGTCCGGGTCCCGTACGCGGCCACCGCGAACTGCACGTGGATGAGATCGGGAGACCAGTCGCGCACTGCTTCGTTGAGCGCCGCGAGGTCCCCTAGATGGCCGAGCGCGTCGCCTTCTTGCTGGCGGGGAACCACGACTTGGGTCTCGTGCCCGCGCGCCTCGAGCGCACCCATCAGGGCCTGAGTGTAGGTGCCGATGCCGTCGCGCGCTGGCGGAAACGGGCTGACAAACAAGATCCTCATATCTCGAATGCCTCCGCTACCAGGTCCGTCATGGCGTCCCAGCCGTATTCCCGCAGCCATGGCTCGCAGGCACCGTGCTCTGGGTCCGCGTGCTCTGGGTCCGCGAGCGCGGCTTTGACGGCGTCGGAGAGCGCCGCCGTCGTCGGTTCACAGACAGTGCCGCGCGCGGACCGCCGGACCAGGTGCTGCGCCAGGTTGTCCGGGGCGGACGTGGTAATGACCGGCACCCCGCAGGCCAGCGCCTCGAGCACGGCGATGCCGAATCCTTCCCGTGCCGTCGGGAAGACGCATACCCTGGCGGCCTTGAGCAGCCCGTAAACATCCTTCTGCTCGGTCACGTCGTGACGGAAGTCCACCAGGTCGGCGACGCCTAGCCGAGCCGCCATTTCATGCAGCGCGGTCCGCTCCGGCCCGTCACCGATCACCCGGCAGGTCACCGGAATTCCCTCGGCACGCAGCCGCGCGATCGACTCAAGCAGCATGTCGATGCGCTTATGCGTCATCAGCCTGCCCACCACGGCCACGTCGGTGGGTGCCGAGTCGGGGTGAGCCTGCGCTACCTCGTCGAGGTCGATGCCGTTGGGCGCCACGCTCACCGTGGGCTTGTTCCCGATCGAGGCGCGTAGCCGCTGCGCCGTCTCTGGCGAGGCCGCGATGATGTGGTCGGGCAGTCGCATCGCCACCGACTCGATGAGCCAGGCGACGATGCCGAGCCGGCCTAGGTACTGGCACCAGTACTCGCGTCCCCACACCTCGTGCCAGGTGACCACGAACCGCTTGCGTTTCAACGTGGTCACCAGGCGGAGTATCAGGACCTGTATGAACGGGATGTGGTCGGCCTCAAGAACGTCGAAGTCATAGCGCAGCATCCGCAGGCAGGCGAACCCGAAGAACACGGCCTCCCGCAGCGACCTGCGGTCGTTGACGTACAGCGGAAACAGCCGCGATATCGCGTGGAAGGTGACCCCGTCTTCCCGCCGCAGCGCGGGGCCGTTCCACCAGTTCATGGTGTACATGTGGACATCGGCGCGGTCGGCGAGCCGTCGGGTCAGCTCGTAGTACCGCAGTTCCTTGCCACCGCGGTGATACGGATGGATCGCGTCGCTGACCATGGCGACCACGCGCTTATCGCTACCCATTGCATGTCGCCTTGAAGTGAATGGACTCAGCGGGCGCGGCGAGACGCACTGTGACCTCAAGCGTTCCGCTTTGGCAGAGCGTGTTAACCGATCTGGTCTCGGCCTTGGTGCCGCCGCTTGGCACACTCGTCGTCCCGCTGTCGGTGGCGGCTGTTTTCGATCCATGCAGGAACTGGACCGTCCACTTGTAACTGTCCGCGGATTGCGTCGCGTTATGGATGGCGAATGACACATTGAGCTGCACGTGGCCGGAGGGGACGGTGCTCGGAAGTCCCCCAGGATCCGGGAAGTACAGCGCGGTGTACGCGGCGGGGGCCTTAGTCAGGCCGGTCAGGCGCATCAGTGTGTGACCAGGAGGCGTTTGAGCCAGTACGACCACCACCACGAGACCGGCGAGCACGCCCAGCGGACCTTGCATCCTGCGGATCCTGCGCATCCCGCGCGGACTCTGCGGTGGCTTGTCATCGTCCGTCAGTTGTGGCTGGGGACGGGTCGGAGGCACTCGCCAATTAGCCGGTAGCGACGGCATTGGCTTCTTCACTGTTCTGACCGCCAGCACTGAAAGCAGCCCCGTGGAGAGCGGCGAGGTTCGGGATCTCGGGCCGTACTCGTCCGTCCGCGGCGCCCTGAAGCCGACGCGCCGGTTCCTCCTCGCCGGTCGGCGGACGCAGCCTAGTAAGGCGCGCCATACGCACCCGCAGCAAGATAGCCAGGCACACGAACGCGTCGCGCCAGTTAATCTTTTTGCCTTGCGAATGAGATCGGCTGTAGTAGCTGACCGGGACCTCGAACGGCCTTATGCCCAGGCGAAGCAGTGCGGCGGTCACTTCAGTGTCGAGTCCGAAGCCGCTTTCGCGCAGATCCAGGCTCCTGAAAAGTTCAAGCGGGATCAGTTTCAGGCAAGTATGCAGGTCGCTCAGGTTGGCGTCGAAAAGGATGTTAACAGCCCTGGTCAGGAGCCGGTTTCCCATCGCGTACCGATATGATTGGTACACGGTATTGAAACCGAAGAGGCGAACTCCGTAGACGACCTCGTAGCGCCTCTTCATGATCGGTTCGATCAGCCGCGGAATGTCTTCCGACGAATATTCAAGATCCGCGTCGAAAGGAAGGATGTGCGTCCCGGTGGCTAGATCAGAGGCGGTTCGCAGGGCAGCGCCCTTACCCTTGTTCTCGGTATGACGGTGCAGGGTTATCCGCGGATCGGAATATTGCTCCACTATCTCCGCCGTGCCGTCCGTGCTCCCGTCATCCACGATAATAAGCTCGACAGCACATGGATAAGGGGTTGTCAGGACCTCTTGAATCGCCTGCCCGATTCTCTCCTGCTCGTTGAACGCGCACATGAGAATCGACACCTTCGGATGCGACGATCCGTGTTTCGTGACCGGATGCGGCGTGAACGACGGGCGGAGAACAGGTCTGATATCTTCGTCGGCCGGGCTTTGCCGCAGCTTTGCGAAGCCATCTGGTGCCGTCGCCTTGATGTCGGAATTCCTCGTCCAGTCCAGGTTCCCAATGCGGTCGGTATTCGACAACCCTTAACCCCGCCCTTCCTGGCTGAGAGCCTCAGTCATCGCCACTGATCGCCGATGAGGTGCACATCCAGTGCGTTCAGGCGGCAAAGGGCAGGATGACAACAGACGGGACTAAAAGGCACCATCATCCAGCTCTCATGAAGGCCTGATCACAGAGAATCATGCACAATGTCGGCACAGTGACTAACTGCAGGCAATATCCCACTCTTTTACGAGATTATTAGCACCCGCGCGAGACACCCACTCTAGGGCGTGATGTCCCATCGCGTCCCAGAGTGTCCGCAAACCATGATGTGACGTATCTCACACACGGAACTACGGATTACCCTCCTCGCGGACGGCCGAGCCTGGTGAAGGATTGGGCCACTATGCCTAGATCCTGCATGAGTGGCTTCTCGCTGCCTGCTGCCGCTAGGTCCCGCCGGGCTCGAGTGAGGCGCCCGCGCCGTCGCTGGTGGTTGTCGGCCCTCGCGGCCTGCGGTGTCACCCTCCTCGCCGCCTGCGGCGCGGCCTCGTCGGGGCCCGCGGTAGCCAAGGCCACCGTGCCGTCCTGGTCCAAGCAGGCTTCCGCGTCCAAGCAGGCTTCCGCCGCCGGGTACTCGGGGAATCCCGGAGCTGGCTGGGCGCTCACTTACAGTGACAACTTCACCGGGTCGGACGCTCTCAGCGACTGGACCTCTCGTAGTGGCGGTACCGGCTGGGGGAATAAGGAGCTGCAGTACGACGACTCGCAGAACGCCTCCCTGGCGTCCGGTGGCGGGCTCGTCATCTCGGCGACGCGGGACGGCGATGGGCAGCAATGCTGGTACGGGGCCTGCACCTACTCGGCGGCTCGCTTGGACACCGAGGGCGGGTTCGCGCAGGAATACGGGATTTTCGAGGCCCGTATCAAACTTCCCGCGGGCAGCGGTCTATGGCCGGCCTTCTGGATGGAAGGCGCCGATATCGACCGGGTGAACTGGCCTGCTTCCGGAGAGATAGACGTCATTGAGGTCAACAACAAGCATGCGGATCTCTCCGAGGCGTTCGCGCACGCTACGGACGAAGACTATGGGGCCTACTACCAGCTGAAGACCCCACTGTCGGCGGGTTATCACGTTTACGCTGTTGATTGGACAGCCCAAGGGATAACCTGGCTGATCGACGGGCATGCTTACGGCCATCTCAGCGCTTATTCTGGATGGCCGTTTGACCAGCCGTTCTTCCTCATACTGGACGTCGCCGTGGGCGGGACGTGGCCTGGTTCACCGCCTGCTAGCACCCAGTTTCCTGCCGATATGGATGTTTCCTGGGTCCATGTCTACCAGCAGAAGTCATAGGTTAGATGCCTGAGTCAAAAATGGTTGTCGTGGTGCCGGCGGGACCCAAAGATGATGCCGCCGACACTCTTCGTAGCGTGCTGTCCTATACGGACTCAGAGTTGATCCTGGTCATCGATGACACAGCCGGGCGCGGCATCGCACTGGAAGATCCCCGGATAGTCGTCTTCGCGCCACCGGACTCGCCTTCCGGCACCCTGGGCGGGCTCTGGGTGAAGCTCGCGGCGGCATACCGTTACGCGGTAGAGCACGCGGACTTCGATGTCCTGCTGAGGCTGGACACCGACGCACTGATCCTCGGCCCGGGGGTGGCCGCGGTCGCGGCCAACCGGTTCGCGGACGATCCGGCGCTCGGTGCCCTGGGGGCATACCGAGTCAGTCCGGACGGACGGAGCCGGGACTGGACACCGGCCGTGAAGAGCGTCAAGGCTCAGGTCGGCCT
>JBEKHI010000133.1:0-18752 GCA_050012355.1 Streptosporangiaceae bacterium
GCAGATCGGTGAGCGCGTGTTCCTGGCAGAGAAGACCGTGAAGAACTACGTGTCAACGCTGTTCGACAAGCTCGGCATGCAACGCCGCACCCAGGCCGCCGCCTACGCCGCGAGGATCTTCGGAGACAAGTAAGCCCTCGCCGTCAATCATTGATCAGCATGGTCAGGGTTGATTCATCAATTTTCTTTGATATATCGTCGGCGGGTGGGCGTACGGCAGGACGTGACTTCGCCGGAGTTCCTGCGACTGGCAGGCCATCCGCTGCGCTGGCGGCTGCTGGCTGAGTGAGCTGCTATCGGAGACGGGCGCGTCGCTGCACCCAGGTCTGCGGCCTCGCACCTGGACGGCGAGTCACGGCCGCCAGCGCGGGCAGCCATCCCAAACCATTGCACCCGAATGCTGTCCGCGTGATGCGGGCGCAGGGTATCGATATCAGCTCTCGCCGGTCCCGCCATGTGAGTATCTTCGCGGGACAGCGTTTCGGCTACGTGATCACGCTGTGCGATCGGGTCCGAGAGGTCTGCCCGGAGTTCCCCGGGTCTGGAGAACCGATCCACTGGAGTATCCCCGATCCGGGAGCGGGGTCCGCCAAATACCCGGCCTTTGTATCCGTGGCCAGCGCATTGCGGACCCGGATCGGGTTTCTGCTCGCCCGGATCGGCGAGGTGAGATGACTCACCAGGCCAGCCTCAGCACGGTGCTGCGGGAGTGGGGCCGGATCGGCTGCATCGGCTTCGGCGGGCCACCCGCTCATATCGCGCTGCTGAGAAAACTGTGCGTTGACCGCCGAGGCTGGCTTGATGCCCGGGATTTCGAGGATGCGATCGCGGCGTGCAACCTGCTACCGGGTCCAGCGTCCACTCAGCTCGCGATCTTCTGTGCCTGGCGCGTGCGTGGCCGACTCGGCGCGCTCGTCGGCGGGGTGGCCTTCATCGTGCCTGGCCTGATCGTGATCCTGGCCCTGTCCGTACTGTTCTTGGCGGGTACTCCCCCGCTGTGGGTCCGCGGCGCCGGGGCGGGCGCGGGGGCGGCGGTCGCCGCGGTCGCGGTCCAGGCAGGCTGGTCGCTGGTGGCGCCCAGCTGGAAACGTGCCGCTGGTTCCCGACGGTGGCGCTGGATCTGCTACTTGCTGGCGGGCGGTGCCGCCGCGGCCACGATCGGGCCGTGGCTCGTGCTGGTCCTGCTCGGCTGCGGGGTCACTGAGCTGGCCATCCGGCAGCGCGGGACCGCAGATGGCACCCGCGCGCTCATGGTGACGCCGTTGCTGGCGGCCCGGGCGCTGGGCCCGGTCCGGATGTTCGGGGCGGTCGCGGGTGCTGGAGTGCTGCTACCAGTGGCGTGGACCGCGTTCAAGGTGGGCGCACTGTCGTTCGGCGGCGGCTTCGTGATCATCCCCTTGATGCAGGCCGACGCGGTCGGGCATCACTGGATGACCAATGACCAGTTCCTCAACGGCGTCGCGCTCGGCCAGATCACCCCGGGACCCGTGGTGCAGACAGTCGCCACGGTGGGTTACGCGGCCGCGGGGATCGCTGGCGGACTGCTCGCTTCCCTAATCGCGTTCACCCCTTCCTTCGTCTTCGTGCTCGCTGGCGCACGCCACTTCGGCGCGCTGCGCGGCAACCTCCGGGTCAAGGCATTCCTCGACGGTTCCGGCCCGGCGGCCATCGGCGCGATCCTCGGTTCGGCGATAACGCTGGCCCGGGCGCTGTCCCAGCCCTGGCAGTTCGCCGTCCTGGCCGCCGCCGCTGTGCTGCTGCTCGTGTTCCGCCGGGGCGTGGTGCTTACCCTGCTGGCCGCCGCCGGGACTGGCGCGATCATCGCCCTGGCCGGCAGCCCGCTGCCGTAGCCCGGGGCGATGTGCGGCGACTAGTGCCTGCTCAGACACACCGCGTGCAGGAATAGCGGGATCACGCAGCCGCCCCGTCATGGCGCATGGTCCGTGCTGGTGGTGACGAAGGTCCCGCGGGAGTGCGGACCTTCAGCCATGATGACGGCACGGTCCCCTAGGCGAGGCTAGGTCCTGTCCGACAACGGCACACCGGGACTCACCGAGATCCGGACCTATCAGAAGGCAAAACCATGCGCCGCACCACACCCCGGTTCTACATCTCCATCGCCACCGCCGTCCTCAGCGTGCTGCTGCTCGCCGCCGGCGGCCTGCTGCTGTGGGGATCGGCCTACATCCACAACACCGTCCAGGGCCAGCTCGCGGCCCAGCAGATCACTTTCCCGTCCAAGGCCGCCTTCGCCCACCCTAAAGCGGGCACTGAGATTACCTCGTCCATGATCCCCAGCGTCTCCCAGTACGCGGGTGAGCAACTGCTGACGGGTCAGCAGGCCGAAGCCTACGCCGACCACTTCATCGCCGTGCACATCGCTGACATGGGCGGCGGCAAGACTTACTCCCAGCTCTCCACCGAATCCCTCGCCCAGCCCAGCAACACCCAGCTTGCCGGCCTGGTCAACACCGTCTTCAAGGGCGAGACCCTGCGCTCCATGCTGCTGAGCGCCTACGGCTGGTGGAAGGTCTCCCAGATCACCTATATCGCTTCCCTGACCGCCTTTGGCTTCGGCACCTTCGCCGCTATCGGCGCCGCATTCGGCCTCGCCACCAGCCGCAAGCCCCAGACTCGGGTCACCATCGCACACGAGAGCATCATCCCCGTCGAGACCGCATGACCCCAGCCGCATGATCCAGCCAGCAGCCCAGCAAAGGCGGCGGGTGACCATGGTCACCGCCGCCTGTTTCACGTTCTGACGGCAAGGATCTTCGGATGCCGCTCGCAGGACCTTCGGCCCTGCACGACGACGGCGGACCGGCGCACGGTGGATGAATGGAACCCGTGCTCAGCACACTCAGCCGCGAGCAATGCCTGCGGCTGATGGCCACCGCGCCGGTCGGCCGGCTCATCTACACCAGGCAGGCGATGCCCGCCGTCGAACTGGTCAACTTCACGATCAACGCGGGTGACATCGTGATCCGCACCGCCGCCAGCGGCAAGCTCATCGCCGCGATCCGCGGCACCGTCGTGGCGTTCGAGGCCGACGACGTCGACCCCGACGCCGGCTCCGGCTGGTCGGTGACCGTCGTCGGTCACGCCCGGCCGATCATCGATCCGGCCGACATTGACAAGCTGCGCACCACCGGACCGCGTCCGTGGATGCCCGGCGAACCACCGTACTTCGTCAGGATTACCCCAGGGATGCTAAACGGGCGGTGGCTCACCTCAGCGGATAACGCCCCTGCGGGGCCGGACGCAGTGGTTCGTCCGATTGCTCGGTGACGACGGGCACCCGCCAGATCAGCTCCGTGCCGCCGCTCGCTCCCGGGGATATCGCGAGATCCCCGTGGAGTGAGCGCGCTCGTTCTGCCATATTGGAAAGCCCGCTACGACGCGTACCCGGCTGGATTCCACGGCCATCGTCCGCGACGGTAATGGTCAGGAAGCCATCGACGGTGTCGATGGTGACGTCGACCTTGGTCGCCGCGGCGTGCCGGGCAGCGTTGGACAGCGCCTCGCGCAGCACGGCGAGGGCCTGCTCGGCCAGTTCGGGGGCGAGCCGGGCGTCCAGGCCACTGCCGAGCCGGAGCGCGGGCGCGAACCCCAGCATCTCGGTCATCTCATCGGTCAGCGCCAGGATGTCCGCGCGGAACGCCGGCTCCTTAGCGGCGCCGCGGGCTTGCAACGCGAAGATCGTCCCGCGGATGTCCTTGATCGTGTCATCCATCGCGTCGACGGCATTCCCTATCCGGTCCCGCACCTCCTGCCGGGTCACCAGCGGCATCGTGCCCTCCAGCGACATGCCCGTCGCATACAGCCGCTGGATCACCAGGTCATGCAGGTCACGGGCAATCCGGTCCCGGTCCTCAAACACCGAGAGCCGCTCAGCATCCGCCCGGCGCGCCGCCAGTTCCACCGCGACCCCCGCTTGCGCGGCGAACGCCCCGACCAAAGCGGTCGACCCGGGATCGAATGGCTGGCCGCCGGACTCGCGGCCCACGATGAGCACGCCGCGGACGTTGCCGGGCGCACCCAGCGGGAACACCATGGCGGGACCGATGTGGGCCATCGCCTCGCGGATCCCGTGGGTCGCTCGCTGTTCGGTGGCCAGGTCCGCGATGACCAGCGGTTCCCCGTTCTCGAGCACATGACGGGCAAGCGACTTCTGTGCCGGGAACACCATGCCGCGGATCGCATCAGCGCCGTTGCCCTCGGCGTTCGTGACGGTGAGACGCTGCCCGTCCTCGTCGGGGAGCTCGAGCGTAACCAGGTCCGCGCCAGACAGCTCAAGTGTCTGCCTGGTAATCGTCGCCAGGACCGCCTCCTGACTCTGGCCGGACAACAACTGGGTCGCCACGTCCGCGCTGGCCCGCAACCAGCGCTGCTGGCGACGAGCCTCGTCATACAGCCGGGCGTTCTCCAGCGCAACACCGGCCGCCGAGCCGAGGGCGCTCAGCACCGCCTCGTCGTCCTCGGTGAACTCACCGCCGTTTCGCTTCTCGGACAGGTACAGGTTCCCGAAGACATGATCCCTGACCCGGACCGGAACCCCGACGAAGGACCGCATGACCGGGTGCCCGTCCGGGAAGCCGGACGACTCGGGGTGGCTAGAGATCTCGGCCAGGCGCAGCGCGTGCGGTTCCCTGACCAGCAGGCCGAGCAGGCCGCGACCCTCGGGCCAGTGGTGAATCTGCTTGATCTCCTCATCGGTGAGCCCGACGGGGATGAACTGCGCGAGCCGCTGATCATCTCCGATGACCCCGAGCGCGCCGTACTTGGCGTCAACCAGCTCGACCGCCGCTTCGACGACGCGGCGCAACATGGCCTGCAGTTCGAGGCCGGATCCGATTGCGACCACGGCTTCAAGCAGGCCACGCATCCGGTCCCTGGTGTCCAGTACCGCTTGGAGCCGGGATTGGAGCTCGGCTAGCAGTTCATCCAGCCGGAGCCCGGGCAGGATCTGGCGCTCATCCACGCCTCATCGTATGCATGCTGGGTCGAAAGTCCCATAGCGAGGGGACTCTCCGCACTTCTTTACGTCCCGCTGGCGGGCGGATCGTTGACGGCATGAACCTGAACTCGCCCGGGGGCTACATTACCTGGTCCATCTTCACTATCTCAGAGGCGAACCTGGTCCTTATCGCGGTCATGGTCGCGATCTTCGGCCTCGCCCTGCTGCTCCCCTTCCCCGGCCGCCATGAGGCCACGGGACCGGGACCGGGACCGGTCGATGTGACATCGACAGCTCCCCTGACGCCCGGATGTGGACGGCGAGGGCCCGCCGACGCGCGCTGGCGCTGCTGCCGCCCGGCGCGGCCGCCGGGCGCTTTTCATGTGACGAGGATCTCGCGCGCTGGTGACGACCGTCAGGGACGTCAGCCGGGACCAATGATCCGTCCCGGTGCGGGGACCTGGCGGCCGGGACCTTAGTCACTGGCCGCCGGGCCGTTCACCACTGTCCCCCCTGACCTGAAAGCGATGGGCTAGGGGTAACGACAGGAAGGGCGAGCGCGATGAACGCCACCGTGAAGGACGTAATGACCACGCACGTGGTCGCTGTCAGGCAAGACGCCACGTACAAGGAAATGGCCGCGATGCTGCGCGAGCACCGGATCAGCGCCTTTCCGGTACTCGACGACCAGGACAAGGTCATCGGGGTGGTCTCCGAGGCCGACTTGCTGAGCAAGGCGGCCCACGACCACAGCGAGGCCCCGGGATTCGTCGAAGGCATCCTGCGGCACCGCGAGGTGTCCAAGGCCACCGGCGTGACCGCCGCTGACCTGATGACCAAGCCCGCCCGCGTGACCGGCCCCGATGACCTCGTCACCCACGCGGCCCGGCAGATGTACATCGGGCGGGTGAAACGACTGCCGGTGGTAAACCCGGCGGGACACCTGATCGGGATCATCTCCCGTTCCGACGTGCTCAGCGTGTACTCCAAGCCGGACGAAGCGATCAGCGCTGAGATCCGCCAGCGCGTGATGCTGGACAACTTCCTCGTTGACCCGGGCCGCTTCACGACCATCGTGAAGGACGGCATCGTGACCCTGGAGGGCACCCCGGAGAACAACACGGTCGGACACGACATCGTCCGCGCGGTCCGGCATGTGGAGGGCGTGGTCGCCGTCCGTGACCGGCTCAGTTACCTGCCCGACGAGCGGCCAGCCCGCACAGGCCCGCTGTACTGAGGACGGCCCCGATGACACCGGCACCCGTCTACGCGTTGCTGACGGACGGCTCGACCGTCCAGATCAGGACGGCGGAACCCGGCGACTACGAAGCGGTCAAGACGATGCACGAGGCGATGTCGCCGGACAACATCTACCTGCGCTTCTTCAACGCCAGCCCGCTGTCCGCCGGACGCGAGGCCCAGCGGCTCTGCCGGGAACCTCGGGACGGGTACGCCGCGCTGCTCGCAGTGTCCGGCGAGCAGATCGTGGGATGCGCCAGCTACGAGAGCCTCAAAGACGGCAACGCGGCCGAGGTCGCCTTCGCGGTCGCGGACGGCATGCACCGCAAGGGCATCGCGACCCTGCTCCTTGAGCACCTGGTGGTGCGGGCCCGTCACGACGGTATCCCGGCCTTCGTGGCGACCACGCTCGCGGAGAACACCAAGATGCTGCACGTATTCGCTGACGCGGGGCTGCCTGTGCGACGACGGCTGGAGGACGGCGTGTTCGATATCACGGTCCCGGTGCCCAGCCAGGACCCGGACGAGTTCCTGTCAGCGGTCGAACGGCGTGAGGGCTCGGCGGACATCGCCAGCCTGCGGCACATCTTCGCACCGGCGTCCGTCGCGGTCATCGGTGCCAGCCGCCGTAAGGGGACGGCCGGCCGCGCGATCTTGGACAATATCCATAACGACGGTTTCCAAGGTCCCCTGTACGCCGTGAACCCGCACGCGCGCTACCTCGGCGGGGTGACGTGCGTCCCGTCGGTCGCCGAACTCCCCGAGACGCCCGAACTCGCGGTCATCGCCGTACCACCGCCCCTGGTCACCCAGGTGGCCGAGGGGTGCGGTGCCCGCGGGGTCAAGGCGCTCGTGGTGATCACCGCCGGCCTGGACACCGGGGCCTGCGCCGACCTGCTCGCGATCTGCCGCCGCCACGGAATGCGCCTGGTCGGACCCAACTGCTTCGGCATCGCGGTTCCCTCCATCGGCCTGGACGCCACATTCGCCGCATCCCATCCCGCCGCCGGCAAGGCGGGGCTCGTCGTGCAGTCGGGCGGGATCGGCCTCGCGCTGGTGGACCAGTTGTCGCGCCTGGGGATCGGGATATCGTCGTTCGCCTCGGTGGGAGACAAGCTGGACGTCTCAAGCAACGACTTGCTGATGTGGTGGGAGCACGACGCGGTCACCAAGCTCGCCATCATGTACATCGAGTCGTTCGGCAACCCGCGCAAGTTCGGCCGCACCGCGCGCCGGGTCGGCGCGACCATACCGGTGCTGACCGTGCACGCGGGCCGGTCGGTGGCCGGGCAGCGGGCGGCCGCCACGCACACCGCGGCGATCGCGACTCCGCTGGCCAGCCGCCAGGCTTTGTTCGAGCAAGCGGGCATCATCGCGACGCCCGGAGTCGGCGAGCTGACCGAGGTCGCCGCGCTGCTGGCGACCCAGCCGGTCCCGGCCGGGCGGACCGTCGCGCTGATCTCCAACGTGGGCGGTGCCGGGGTCCTAGCCGCCGACGCCTGCGCCGAACGCGGCCTCACCGTCCACCAGCCGCACGGGACCCTGAAGCGGCGACTGCGGACACTAACACCAGACGGCGCGGCGGTCAGCGGCCCGGTCGACACCACCGCGACCGTCAGCGCCGATGCGTTCCGGCAGTGCCTGGAGCTGCTGTCGGCCGATGACACCGTGGACGCGATCATCGCGCTCGTGCTGCCCACCGCCGCCACCGGAGACCTGACATCAGCGATCCAGCAGGCGGACGTATCGGTGCCGCTGGCCGCCGTCGTGCTGAACCAGGCCGAATCGGTCCGGACACTTGAGGGCCAGATACCCGCCTACGCATACCCCGAGGCCGCGGTGGCGGCGATGGCCCGAGCCGCTGACTACGGAGCATGGCGTGCCACCCCGCGCGGCGAGATCCCCGCGTTTCCAGACGTCATGACCGGTCACGCCCGCGCGATGGTGCGCGAGTTCCTTTGCTCGGAGCCTGGCGGCGGCTGGTTGCCCGCGGACGCGGTCGCCGAGCTGCTCACCAGCTACGGGCTCGGCCCGGTACCGCTCACCACGGTTCATTCCGAAGACGACGCGGTCGCGGTGGCGGACGGGCCGGTCGCTCTCAAGGTTTCCGGCCTGCTGCACAAAACCGACGCCGGCGCCGTCCGGCTTGACCTGCGCACCCCGGACGATGTCCGGGACGCCTACCGGTCGCTCGACAGCCAGTTCGGCACGACACACAAGGACATCGCGATCCAGCCGATGATCACCGGCGGCACCGAAGTGCTGATCGGGATGGCCGATGACCACATGTTCGGTCCGCTGATCGTGTTCGGCCTCGGCGGGATCACCACCAACGTACTCGCCGACCACGCTGAGCGGCTGGCGCCGCTGACCACGGCCGACGCCGACGCGCTGATCCACTCGGTTCGGGCCGCTCCCCTGCTACTCGGCTACCGTGGCGCTCCCGCCGCGGACCTTGCCGCGCTACGCGACCTGCTGCTGCGGATCTCACGCCTCGCCGAGGACCTGCCCGAGATCACCGAACTCGACCTCAACCCGGTCATCGCACGGCCCGACGGCGCGTTCATCGTGGACGCCCGCATCAAGGTCACGCATTGCGAGCCGCAGGACCCGTTCCTCCGCCAGCTCCGCTAGGGCCAGCCGGCGACTGCCCATCGCTGGCGTTATCTCGCTAGCGATGGCCCATCGCTAGGGCCGTGTCAGCTTATGCTGTGGCGATTCCGGGTGAACGCGCCAAGTAGCTGGTGGCGACCGCCGCGGTGTCCCAGCTATCCGGGGACTCCGTCCCAGGCCAGCGAGGCGCTCAGTTAAACCACCGCGAACGTCCGTAGTATCCGCCCTGGGATGGGCAGATACTACGGACGTTTCGCTCCGGTCAGGAGTTTTCGAGGATCAGGGGCCCACCGGTCGAGCCGTCGAAGACGAACAGCCAGGTGTAGCTGGGGCTGCTGGCCGCCGAGCCGATCGAGACCGAACTATCTACCGGGATCGGGCTCGGCGAGGTCGTCCACGACGAGCCGTTCCAGTTAGCCAGCAGCACTGACGCGACCAGCGGGTTGTGCACGCTGAAGATCCAGACGTCGGAGTCCGATTGCGCGGTCATCGCGAGCACGCCAGCGCCCGAGAAGCTGGACGGCGTCGTCATCACTTGCCACGACGTCCCGTTAAAGTGCTCGAGGAGCGGGCCGGTGCCGTTGGTTCCCCCCGCCCACACGTCGGTTGGCGAGAGGGCCACCAAGGATTCGATGTCGGCGCCGCTCACTGTCGACAGCGTGTAGCTGCTCCAGGAGGTGCCGTTGTAGTGGTTCACGACGCCACCCCGGTCAGAGCCCCAGATGTCGTCGGGGCCGTCGGCGCTGACCACCAGCTCGGGGGTAGCGCCGGAGACGACCGACCACGCGGTCCCGTTCCAGTGCAGGACGGCGAAGTCAGCGAACGCCCAGGCGTTCGTCGGGCTGAAGTCGAGGACGTTGTTGACGAGTCCTTCGTTGGGCCCGGAGACGACCGACCACGCCGTGCCGTTCCAGTGCTCGTACAGCGAGTCGTGCGTTTTCCCCGCACTCTGCTCGCCGACGGCCCATGCGTCGCTCGTGCTGCTGGCCCCGACGCCCAGGAACTCCCAGTCCGGGAAGCTGCCCGACGGCGCGGGGGTGGGTACCGACGACCAGGCTGTACCGTTCCAGTTCAGCGCGAGCGTGTCCGCGCCGTTGTAGCCGACCACCCAGGCGTCGGTGTCGGATAGGGCATACGACCCGTTGAAAATGCCGGCCGAGACCGGCGGTGTGACCACAGTCCAGCCGGTCGCGCCGGAGGCCGGGATGGTCAGTCCTAGCAGCGCGGCCGTTATTCCGGCCAGCGTGCACCATCGTGAGACGCGTGTCATAAGGATCCGCTCCTTTGGGGTGAAGAACACGCACTTGCATCACATCGGCCACAGGCGTTAACACTTTTCAATTATCGCCGTGACCTGCTTTGAACGTAACCCCTGGAGCCTGTCACGACCAGCCTCCCCACCGACCTTTCGGGCGTGACCATCTGACCTGCCCGTCCTCCTAGACCATCAGGCCACGAGGGTCTTCAGCTCGGCCAGTGTCACCCGTCGCTCGCCAGGCGTGGTCTCCTTGACCACGCCCACCGTCGTTATGGTCATGGTCTCAGAAAGTGAAGACGAGGCGTGCGGGCACGCGACTGGCGAGGATGTCGTCGATGCAGGCGTTGACGTCCTCAAGCTGGCGTGACTCGGCGATGACCTTGGTGCGCCCCGCGGCGTGCAACGCGTACACGTCGGCGAGGTCCTTGCGGGTGCCGACGATGGAGCCGATGATCGACTTCCCGCAGAGAACCGTGTCGAAGATCGGGATCGTCATCGTGCCCTCGGCGGGCAGCGCGACGCAGACCATCCGCCCGCCCCTGCGTAGCGCGCTGAATCCCTGCTCGAAGGCGCGTGGCGAGGTCGCGAGGCTGACGACGACATCGGCGCCGCCCAGATCCCGGATCGCCTCCACCGGATCGCTGCTCCGCGCGTTCACGACGTAGTCGGCGCCGAGTTCCTTCGCCAGGTCGAGCTTGGCGTCCTCGATGTCGACAGCGATCACCCTGCCGCCCATGAGCCTGGCGTACTGGATGGCGAGGTGCCCGAGTCCGCCGATGCCGAAGACCACGGCGGTCTCGCCCGGCTGGATGCCGGAGACCTTCACGGCCTTGAAGGTGGTGACCCCGGCGCACGCCAGCGGCGCGGCGTCGAACGACGTGACGGCATCGGGAACCGTGACCACGTAGCGGTCGTCGGCGACCGCGTACTCGGCCCAGGCACCGTTCACCGAGTACCCGCTGTTCTGCTGGGACTCGCACAGGGTCTCCCACCCGGACAGGCAGTACGAGCAGTGCCCGCAGGCGGAGCCCAGCCAGGCGATCGCGACCCGTTCCCCGATCCGGTGCAGGTCGGCACCGGTGCCGCGGGCCTCGATGGTGCCGACGCCCTCGTGGCCCGGGATGAACGGCGGATTCGGCTTGACCGGCCAGTCACCGTTGGCGGCGTGGATGTCGGTGTGGCACAGTCCCGAGGTGTGCATCCGGATCAGGACCTGCCCGGGTCCTGGCTCCGGGATCGGGACTTCCTGTATCTCCAGCTTGGCACCCAGGTACGGGACGACCGCGGCCTTCATGGTCTCCATGATTGTTTCTCCCTTTCGTCGAAATTCGGCCCCCGCGGCGGAATGCCGCCGGGGACGAGTGAGCGCTCAGAACAGGCCGAGCGGCTTGCTGCTGTAATCGACCAGCAGGTTCTTGGTCTGAGGGACTTCGGTCTGGTTCCTGCTGGGTCCTTGGTCCCGGACGCGAGGACCGTCGTCTCTGGGCGCGGCTGCTGCGCCACTGACCCTGCGTGTGGACTTTCTGGTACCGCAGCAGCAGAAAGTCCACACGTATCCGGGCGCTTAGCGAGCGTAGGCGTGGCTGGCCTGCTCGATCGCGGTGAGGTATCCCTCCCGGTCGGCGACGGGGTGGCCGAAGTCCGCCGACAGTAGGCCGCGGAACTCGGTGACCGTCGCGAAGCCCTTCCGCTCACCCCAGTCGGTGAGCCCGTCCAGCAGCTCGGTCACGTAGGCCGGGCCGTGGCGGAGCAGCGCCGAGGTGGACATCACCACGTCCGCGCCGGCCAGCAGGTAGGCAGCCACGTCGGACGAGGTCTCCACCCCGGTGGATCCCGCCAGCGAGCAGCCGACCCTGCCGCGGAGCCTGCTGATCCAGGACCGGGACAGCGCCCCCTCTGACGGCTGCGACAGCCGGAACCCGGTGGACACAGTGAACGACTCAGGATCGACGTCGGTCTGCATAAACCGGTTGAACAGCACCAGGCCGTCGGCGCCGACCTGGTCCAGCAGCACCGCCATCTCGCCGAACGAGCTGAGGTACGGCCCCGTCTTCACCGCCACCGGCACCTGCACGACGGCCTTGACGGTGGTGAGCACCTCGACATACCGGCGCTCCACATCGCGGGCCGGGAACGCCGGATCGCCCGGCAGGTAGTACACGTTCAGCTCGATCGCGGCCGCACCCGCCTGCTCCAGGGCGCTGGCGTAGTCGGTCCAGCCGCCGGGAGAGGTGCCGTTCAGCGACGCGATCACCGGGATCCCGGCGTTCGCCGACGCCTTCTCGACGAGGCTCACATACTGGCCTGCCCGGAGCGGGTCGCCCATCGGGGGCAGGTAGTCCAAAGCGGCGGAACCGTGGTCCTCCTCGCGCTTCAGCTGCTCCTCGAACAGCGACGGGAGCACGACCGCTCCGGCACCAGCCTCGGCCAGCCGCATGATCCCGTCGTAAGTCCCGGTCACCGGGCCCGCCGAGGCGATCAGCGGATTCCGCAGCGTCAGCCCCAGGTACTTGGTCGTCATATCCATAATCAGTGGCTCCTTTCGGCCATTTCCTCATAGGTGTGCCAGCGCCGCTGGACATCGGCGACGGCCAGCTCCGCAAGCCGCTCCGCGGCCTCGGGGTCGGTCCGGGCCAGGATCCGGAACCGCAGCTCGTTGTTCATGTACTCCGACAGCGGCAGCCGGGGCCGCGGCGAGTCGAGCAGGAAGTCCTCGGTCACCGGGTCGTAGCGGACCAGCGGCCAGTAGCCGCTGGCCACCGCCTTGTACTGCTGGTCCATCCCGTTGCGCAACGGCTGCCCGTCCTTTTCGATGCCGTGCGCGATGCAGTGGCTGTAAGCGATCACCAGCGACGGCCCCTCATACGATTCGGCCTCGCGCAGCGCTTGCAGCGTCTGCCGGGGATCGGCACCCATCGCGATCCTGGCCACATAGACGTTCCGGTAGGCGACCGCCTGCAGGGCCAGATCCTTTTTCGGCACCCGCTTGCCCGCCGCGGCGAACCTGGCCACCGCGCCGATCGGCGTGGCCTTGGACGCCTGACCACCGGTGTTGGAGTACACCTCGGTGTCCAGGACCAGGACGTTCACGTCCCGGCCGGTGGCCAGCACGTGGTCCAGGCCGCCGGACCCGATGTCGTAGGCCCAGCCGTCGCCGCCGACGATCCACACACTGCGCCGCACGAGATGATCGATGACGCTGCGCAGGTCCTCGACGGCCGGGCCAGACATCGAGCGGAGGCGGTCGCGCAGCAGATCGACCCGGCGCCGTTCTGCTGAATAATCAGATTCGGTGCGCTGGACGGCGGTCAAGATGGCGTCGGCGAGTTCTGGTCCGACCTCGTCCCGTAGTTCGGTCAGCCGGGTGCGGGCGAGCTTGGCGTGCTGGTCGGCGGCGAGCCGGAAGCCGAGGCCGAACTCAGCGTTGTCCTCAAGCATGGCCCGGATCAGGTCCGGCGCGCCGCCATACTTCGGCTCGGCATCCTTAGTGTCCATAACGGCGATCTCAGCCGCCCCAGCGACCGCGGCATCGACCGCGCGGAGGTTGCGCTGCACGATCTCGGGCCCGCGGCGGCCGTAGGTCTTCTCGATCGCCTGCTTGATCGCCTTTACGGCCTCATCCTGCCGCAGGATGCCAGAAATGACGAAGAAGCAGGTCTGCAGGATGGTGTTAATCCGGCCGCCGAGGCCCGCCTCGCGGGCGATCGCGTCGGCGTCCACCGCGTAGACGGTGAGCTTCTTCTCCTTGATGCGCTCGATCACTCGGGGCGGGAGTTCCGGTGCCGCCGGGGCGTTGATGAGCACCGTCGCGCCGGAGGCGGCCCGGTCGAGCACCTCGTCACGTTCGATCAGGCGCGCTTGGTGAATCCCGACGAAGCTCGCCTTCGATATGAGGTACGGCGCGCTGATCGGCTCCGGCCCGAAACGCAGGTGGCTTACCGTCTCCGAGCCCGACTTCTTCGAGTCGTAGACGAAGTAGCCCTGCGCGTACAGCCCCGCCTCGCCGAGGATCTTGATGGTGTTCTTGTTCGCCCCGACCGTCCCATCCGAGCCGAGCCCGAAGAACACCGCCCGGGTAGTGCGCGGATCCTCGATGTCGAGCTCATCCCACGGCAGGCTAGTGCCTGAGACGTCATCGTTGATGCCCACGGTGAAGCGCGCCTTGGGGTGCTCCCGGGCCAGCTCGGCGAAGACAGCGGCGGCCATCCCCGGCGTGAACTCCTTCGACGACAGCCCGTATCGCCCGCCAATGATGGTTGCCCCACCGGTCGATGTGACATCGACCGGCATAGAGCCCGGTCGATGACTCATCGACCGCCTTCCGGCCAGGGCGGCCACCACGTCCAGGAAGAGTGGCTCGCCTTGGGTGCGGCGGTACACGATCAGCGCGTCGCCGGCACCCAGCCGCCTAGCCGTGCGGGCCGCGTCCATCGCGGTGTTCCCGCCGCCATAGACAGCCACCCGCCGGCCCAGGACCGGGGCTCCGCCCGCGCTCACGTCACGGAGGAAAGGCACGGCGTCGATGATCCGGGCCGCCTCCCGCGCCGGGATCTCGGTGTGCTTGGACAGGTGCGCCCCGACCGCGACGAAGACGGCGTCGAAGTGGCGGCGCTCGGCGTCCAGGTCTTTGACGGTGTACCCGCAGGTGATCGTGACGCCCAGTGCCTCGATGCGGGCGATCTCCGTGGCCAGGACGTCACGCGGCAGCCGGTAGGCGGGGATCCCGTAGCGCATCATCCCGCCCGGCTCGGCACCCGCGTCACGTACCTCCACGGCGTGGCCGCGTCGCGCAAGGTGATACGCCGCGCTCAGCCCGCTCGGACCCGCGCCGATGATCAGCACCCGCTTCCCGGTTGGCTCCGCGGGCTTGGCAAAGTTCCCTCCGAAGTCACCGAGGAACCGCTCGACGGCGTGGATGCTGACCGGCGTATCCAGCTCCTTGCGGTTACACACGTCCTCGCACGGGTGGTAGCACACCCGGCCGCAGATTCCCGGGAACGGGTTGTCCTCGGTGAGCAGCTGCCAGGCCCGCTCGTAGTCCTTATCGCGCGTAGCGGCGAGCCACGCCTGGATGTTCTCCCCAGCCGGGCAACCGGCGTTGCACGGCGGGAGCAGATCTAGGTACACCGGCCGCCGGGCACGCTCCGGCCCGGTGAAACCGGCGTCGCTAGCCAGGTCGGGCAGTGGGGTCAGGTCACGCATATCGACAGCGTGCAGCCGAGGGCCCCGGCTCCGGTAGGGACGAAGGACCCTTGCGCCGGGACCTCTGGGCTAGCGAGCGGGCAGGTGACAGAAGTCCCTGGCCAGCAGAGCAGGATGACCCTACTCCGGTCACTGGTCCGCCCAGCAGCATGAGAGCAGGCCAGCGCAAACCACGCCGGCTTCCGGATCCTGGAGGAATCATGACCATCGAAGTCGTCATCCCCGACGAATGGACCACCGGAGAGGCGCTAGCCATGCAGCAGCTAATCCAGCACAGCATGCGCGGTGCGCAACCCGTCATCGCCGTCGTTCGCAAGGACGCGACGCCGGACCAGCTCCACGACATCTACCGCAAGGTCGACGACCTCATCGACGAGTCTGGTCTGGGAGTCTGACCGGCCGTGTACGGGAACGCGTCAGCCACCTGCCCTGATGACCACGACAGGGCAGGTGGCGTGCTGGACACAGTGCTGTCCGACCGTGCCGAGCAGGGCCTCGACGAACCCGCCGTGGCCACGGCTGCCGACGACCAGCAAGCTCGCCCCGGCGGAGGCGTTCAGCAGCGCCCTGGCCGGGTTGTCATGTACCACCGTGGTCGTTATCGTGACCGGCTCATAGGCCTCGGCCACGTCGGCGATGGCCTCGGTGAGGACCTGCGTGGCGATCTTCTCGAAGTCGACGTCATCCACCGCGGGGAACGCGTAGCCGGACGTCGCGGGGTATTCCCACGCAGTGACCGCGTCCACCACAGAGCCGGTGAGAATAGCCTGCCTGATCGCCCAGGCCAGGTCGAAGGCACCTGGCGCGCACATCAGGTCCCGGTCAGCGAAGTGCGGACCAACCCGGAGCACCTGGCCCAGCTTGAGGAATGGATGTGGTTACTTCGACTCAAAGTCTTCCGCGACGTTTCGGAACTCAGCCTCGTCGCTTACCCTGGCGGCCTCGCCCGCGACCACGAGATCGAGACCGTTATCGAGCGTGTTGCGCCCGGTCGTAAGGACACAACTCGGGTTCTGCGCGAGGTTCCTAGCTTTGCGCTCGGCGGGACCGGTGCAGAAGTACAACGCGCCGTCCAGCCAGACTCCGAGCAGCGGAGTGACGTGCGGACGTCCGTCCGGCCGAACTGACGACAGCCAGTACACCTGGGCATCCTGCAGGTACCCGCGTGCCCGGTCCCATTCCGGCAAGACCGCACCGGGGCTACTGAACGCGCCCAGCTCGGCCACCGGCTCCGGCTCAGCCATCTCGTGCGACCTTCCGCGTCACGTACTCCAGGGAATTCGTAACGGCACCCACCGCCCTGTCCCTTAGTGCCTGGGTGCCGCCACAAGGTCCATGGCAGCCCCGGCTTCGTCCTGGATCGCGGTCTATGGCCATAGCCGGAGTGTTGTAGGGCGGCCCGTAGGTGGCGGTCTCGCTCGTTCCGTTCAGCTCGCTGGCGGCGGTGGCCAGGAAATCGGTGGGCGCCAGCCTGGCCCAGATGGCGATGGTGGCCTCAGACGACGACACGACAGGGCCCGGCGTACCAGAAAACCTGCCCCTGACCCGCATGTTTACTAGGTAAGGAATCACCCGGGTCGAGACGGCTGACCAGGAAGAACGCGGCTACGAAGACAACGACCATGGCCAGCAGCAGAGCGAGCGTGGCGGTGCTGACCGACGACGGGCCGCTGAGCACGAACAGCACCTTCCTGATGGTCGCCACCAAGCCGACCACGATGAGCGGCTGAGCGACCAGATGGTGCGCCCGCAGCGACAGGACGACGGTGTGCACGATCTCGACGAGTATCAGCGTCAGCAGCACCCGGTCCAGCAGCGCGTTGACGGCGGCCTCCACGTCGGCGTGCAGCAGCGACCGGCAGAAATCGGCGATCGCCCCGGCCAGCACGGCCACCGCCATGATCAGCAGCACGACACCGACCGCGGCGGACAGATAGTCCTGGCCATGCTCAAGCAGCCCGACCACGCTCCGCACGCCACGCGGGCTGGGTTTCTGCTCAGTCATGGTCAGCGCATCCTAACCCGGCTCATCGAGAGACAACAGACCCAGAAGCGGGAAGTCCGGCGCATTCCGCTGGAGCGGAGGCGCCGACTCGTGCCGTCGCGCTCTCGCTCAGCTGGAGGAGCCGTACTGGATCGGCACGTTGATGACCTGGGTTTTCACCCAGCTAGCCGAGCCGGTGGTGTGCTTGTAGACGGTCAGCGTGCTGCCGTCGGCGGCGAGCGCTTCGGTGATACCGGAGGCGGTCACGGCCAGGGTGACGGCCCGTCCTAGCGGGAGGACGGGCAGGGGCTGCCAGGACGCCCCGCTGCCGGTAAGTAGTTGCCCTCGGTCGCTGGAGAGGGCGACGGCTATCGCGCCTTCGCTCCCGAGGGACACCGATACCGGCTGGATCCCGCCGAGTTTAAGCGCGGGTGACACGGTCCAGTGGCTGGCGTTGTCACTGGACCAGGCGGCGAAGAGGCTGGCCGCGCTGCCGGTTCCCGCCTCCAGCACCGCCGTGTCGGTGCTACCGGTCCTGGTGAGCCGGATGACCTGGATGCGCTGCCCGCTGAACGGGGCCGGGATCTGGGGACCGGTCAGTTGCCATGTTCCCGAGGTATAGGCGAAGATGCCCGCGACGCCGGCCTGATCACAGGCGCCGCCGGTCAGCGGTGTCCCGCTGCTGGTGTAGGCGACGGCGGTGAGCGCGGTCAGGCCGCATCCGGATACGGTGCCGAGGGCGTGCTGGCTGGTCAGCGTGGTCCAACTGGAGCCGCCGGGGCTTAGCACGCTGATCTGGTGGTCGGTGTCGAGGGCCATCAGGTGGCCGTCCGGTGCGGCGGCGAGCGCGTCGGGAACGTTCGCTAGACCATCGTCGGGCGGGAGGGTGGTCCAGGCCTGACCGTCGTCGGCGGTGGCGGTCACCGGAGAGTAGGTCAGATCGAGGCTGGGACGTATCCCGGTGACAAGCGTTCCCTGGCGCGGAGCCAGCACCAAGGCGCCGTTGGTCGCGATGTCCGGAGGGGTCTGCAGTGACCATCTGCCGCCAGTCGCGGGCAGCCGGAAGAGCTGCCAGAACAGGTTCGGTCCGGTCGCGCCCATCGGCACCGTGGCCCACGTACCGTCCGCGGAGGTCTGGGCGGTGCTGAGGGTCAGCGATACCGCAGGGGTCGCGGGTGTCGCCTGTGCCTGCGTCCGTATCGTTGCGCTGCCGCATCCGGCCGCGAGGATCGCGGTGCCCAGCAGTGCCGCCATACGCCAAGGCGGGGTCATGACGCCTTCAGGGTCTGGGTCGCGGCCTGCGCCAGCAACGTCGAGAACGAGGACTGGGTGGCCGCGGTTCCGGGCCCGGGATCCATGTCCAGGGTCTCGCGTATTTCACCCGACTGATCGATGACGAAAGCGATGTCGTTGTGCCCGAGCATTGCTCCGGCGGGCAGGGTCTCCGCCGGGACGCCGTACGCGTGGTAGAGCGCGCGAAGCCTGGCCGGGCTGCTGGT
>JBEKHI010000134.1:0-42614 GCA_050012355.1 Streptosporangiaceae bacterium
ACCTCTTGGGCCTCAGCCAGCCGGCCGTCTCGAAGCATCTTCGGGTGCTGCGGGACGCGGGGCTGGTCGAAGCACGGGTGGACGCCCAGCGCCGCCTGTACCGGATCCGGCCCGAGCCGCTGGCCGAACTCGACGACTGGCTGGCTCCGTACCGCAAGCTGTGGACGGCCCATCTCGACAAGCTGGAAGAGCATCTCAGGCAACGGAGGACCCCATGACAGACGCGGAACTGGTCACCGGGAGCGCCCGGCGGCCGGTGGTCCGGCTGGAACGCCACCTCGCCGATCCGCCCGAGGTGGTGTGGCGGGCACTGACCGAGCGCGAGCAGCTCCAGTCCTGGTTTCCGTGCGACGTGATCGTGGACGGCGGACGGTGGGAAGCCGGTGCCGCGATCACGTTTCCGTTCTCGCCTGAGGTGACGCTCACCGGCGAGGTGCTCGAAGTCGACGACTCGCGTCGGCTGGCCTTTACCTGGGGTGAGGAAATCCTGCGGTTCGAGCTCGCCGCGTACGGCGGCGGGACGCTGCTGGTCCTGACCGACGAACTGCCGCCCGACGCCGCCGCGCGGAACGCCGCGGGCTGGGACGGGTGCCTCGACCAGCTAGCCGGGATCAAGGTCGCCGAGGACGCGTGGCGGACGCGTTTCGATGCGTATTGCGCGCGGTTCCAGCCGGTGCTCGGTCCGCAGGCAGGACCGCCGGCCGGTATCTAGGACGCGGGCAGGCAGCGGACGGCGGTGACGTCCCCGGTCAGGGTGCACGGTCCGGCCGCGTACGGGATCACGACGGTGCTGCCGCGCCTGACGGGGATCGGCGCGCCCCGTTCCGCGTCCAGCGTGCCGGTTCCGCTGGTGGCGACCAGCACGCTGAAGCCGGCGGGCAGGCGGCCGGCGCTGACTTGCTCGGCCACGAAGAACGGATCGGCCTCGCCGGGCAGCAACGACCCCGCTGCCTGATTAAGCGGCCGGCCGCGCAACCCGCGCAGCTGCTCCGGCGAATAAGCCCGCCGGTTCACGCAGCCGAGCACCTCGTCCAGCGGCAGGCCGAGGGCCGCCTCGTCGGGATTTAGCGGGAACCCGCGCAGTTCCAGGATCAGCGACAGGTCGGTGGGCTCCTGGAGTTCGACTAGCAGGACACCCTCGCCGATCGCGTGCGGTGTGCCCGCCGGGCACAACACCGAGTCGCCCGCGGCCACCAGCACCTGGTTGGTCGCGGCGAGCATCGACCCGGTGTCCTGGCCGCGTACCCATCCGGCCAGTTCCGCCGCTGACACGTCGCGGCTGAACCCGAGGTGCACCACCGCGCCGGGCTCGGCCTCGATAACGATCCACGCCTCGGTCTTGCCGTAGGGACTGGCCAGGTGCTCCGCGGCGAAGTCACGGCTGGGATGAACGTGCAGCGGCAGCCGCTGACCGGCGTCGAGTAGCTTGACCAGGAGCCCGGTGCTGGTTCCGTAACGGGCGACATGCTCCCGGCCCAGCCATCCGACCGGGTCGTCGGCGATCAGGTCCGCGAGGAACGAGCCGTCGGCGAGCCGGGTCATGCCATCGGCAGCATGACCGGCTCTCGATGTCGTTGACGCGACCCAGTCTTCCGGCCGGTCGGCCGGGGTATCCGGAACCCCCCGCAGTGCCGGCCCGGGGGGACGACCCCCCGGAACCCCCCGAAAACGGGCGATCCGGCCCGCGCCGCGATAGAACGTGTCCGGCATGTTGGCCGGCAGGGCGATGGGCCTCATCCTGGATTACAGGTACAGGCCGGTGCCGTGCTCGGTGCGCTCGCTGGCGACCGCGTGCAGGTCGCGTTCGCGCATGACCACGTAGGTCTCGCCCTGGATGTCCACCTCGAAGAGGTCGTCGGGGTGAAACAGCACCTGGTCGCCGACCTGGACGGTGCGCACGTTGGGACCGGCGCCGCAGACCTCGCCCCAGGCGAGTCGTTGGCGCCGTTCCACGGTCGCCGGGATCACGATGCCGCTGGCACTCCGGCGTTCACCTTCGCCCTTGACCGGGCGGACCATGACCCGGTCATGCAGCATCTGGATCTCGAATTTAGGATCGGCCACCCACTCACTTTACCCGAGTGACTACTGCTGCGGCCGGGCCAGCGGCCAGCCGCCAAGGGCCAGCCGGGAGCGGACCCTGGCGACGTCGGCTTCGTTGGGCTCGTGGTGCGTGGTCACCGTCGCGATGGCGTGGCGGATCGCGTCGGCCGACTCCGGCTTGCTCTCGTTCTCCAGCTCCTTCGCGATGGCCAGCACGTCGGCTTCGGTCAGCTGGCTGCCAAGCAGTGCGAACAGCGGAATGTAGTCGACATCCGGCACGCCTTCTGGGTAACCGGCGCGCAGCCAGGCGATGATCGAGTTCAAGATCGAGGGCACGGTGGACATGTGTGTACGACCTTCACTTCGTGGGGGCGGGGTGGCCGATCTGGTACACCTCGTAGATACCCCACCCGATGGCGGCCAGTACGACGAGGAAACACAGGGCGGCGATGGCCATTCCGGCCACGCTGCCGCCCACGAGGACGTCGGAGTCAGCGCCCGCGGTCCGGGCACGAGGGCCCTTGGACAAGGACACCACTCCGATGGCGAACAGCGCGGGGAGCCCGGCACCGGCGATCAGGCCGAACACCACGATCTTCCACAGCGCGGTCAGGTTGATCCAGGACATTGTGTCGCTCCTTGTCGCTCAGGCCGTCGCGGTGGCGGGTACGGAGGGCGGCGTGACCGATCCGGTCCACTCGTCGTTGACGTTGTTCGGGTCAACCTTGGAGGACCGCGAGCGCCAGTAGATGAAGGCCGCGATGGCGACCAGCAGGATCAGGTCCACGACCACGCCCAGGGTGCCGCCGATCACGTGCGCCAGCGCGTAGGCGGCGGCGCCGACGATCGCGGCCGAGGGCAGCGTGAACACCCAGGCGGTGGCCATCCGTCCCGCGACGTTCCAGCGGACCTCGGCGCCCTTCTTGCCGAGCCCGGTCCCGATGATCGATCCGGTCGCCACGTGGGTGGTCGACAGCGAGTACCCGAAGCTGGACGACAGCAGGATGACCGCCGCGGACGCGGACTCGGCCGCCATCCCCTGCGGCGATTCGATCTCGACAAGTCCCTTGCCGAGGGTTCGGATCACCCGCCACCCGCCGAGGTAGGTGCCAAGGCTGATCGCCAGAGCACAACTAAGGATGACCCAGAACGGCGCGTTCGAGCCCGTCGGTACCGTCTTGTTCGCGATGAGGGCGAGAGTGATGACACCCATCGTCTTCTGCGCGTCGTTGGTGCCATGGGCGAGGGAGACCATGCACGCGGAGCCGATCTGGCCGATGCGGAATCCGTGCTTACGTGCGCCATCGGTCATGCTGCGGCTGATCCGGTACAGCAGCCAGGTCCCCACGGCGGCCACCAGGGCCGCGATGATCGGGGACAGCACCGCCGGCAGGATCACCTTCGAGACCAGGCCGTGCCACTTGACGGCGCTACCGCCAGCGGCGGCCATCGTCGCGCCGATCACGCCGCCGATCAGCGCGTGGGACGAACTCGACGGGATACCCAGGTACCAGGTAAGCAGGTTCCAGATGATCCCGCCGGCCAGCCCGGCCGCGACGACGGTTAGCGTCACCAGCTTGGTTTCGACTAGGCCGCTGGCGATCGTCGCCGCCACCGCCAGGGAAAGGAACGCGCCGACGAGATTCAGCACGCCCGAGATGCCGACCGCTATCCTTGGCGGCAGGGCTCCGGTCGCGATCGAAGTAGCCATCGCGTTGCCGGTATCGTGGAAGCCGTTGGTGAAGTCGAATCCGAGCGCCGTGATGACCACTAGCGCCAGTACCACGTCGTTGCTCACGAGAGCAGCGTCTCTGCCGGAGTTCCCGGTGTCGATACCTTTCCATGAAATCCCAGCGAGATATCACCTGCCGTACTACCTGCGTTTACCTAGACGTTAACTACTAACCGTGTGCGCTGTATCGCGGGTAGTTGCGGGTGATATTAGCCGAGATGACCGCCTATCAGGTGGCCCAGTACGAAGGCCGCGCCAGTTCCCAGGAAGGCGGCACCGAACTGGCGCATGCCGCCTAGCAGCATTGACCGTCCGGTCAGCTTTGCCACCGCCGCGCCGCCCGCGAACGCGGCCGCCCCGGCCACCACGAGTGCCACCGTGAGGTCGGGGAGTCCCAGCAGGAAGGGGCTCAGCGGCAGCAGCGCGCCAACGGTAAAGGATGCGAACGACGCGACCGCCGCTGTCTGCGGTGACGGCAGGTCATCCGGATCGATGCCCAGTTCCTCGCGCACATGCTCTTCGACGGCCCGCTCCGGGTTGGCCGAGATCTGCCGGACGACTGCCTCGGCCAGGTTCGGCGAGACGCCCTTCTTGATGTAGGCGTCGGTCAGCCGCTTTCGCTTTCCCTCGGGGTCACGGGAGAGCTGCTCTCGCTCCCGGGCGACCTCTGCCAAGGTCAGCTCGTTCTGCGACTTCACCGAGATATATTCGCCGGTCGCCATGGAGAAGGCACCGGCGATCAGGCCGGCGATGCCGGTCAGCACAATCGCGGCGTGTCCTCCGCCACCGCCGCCGATGCCGGCGATCAGGGATGAGTTGGTCACAAGGCCGTCCATCGCGCCGAACACGGCCGGGCGCAGCCAGCCGCCGTTGACGTCCCGGCGCTCACCAACCTCCTCCTCACCGAGATCCTTGGGGAGGAGCACAAGCCGCTGGCCGAAAGGCATCCAGCTCAGCAGGCTCCTGCCTGGGCGCGATGGATATACCCGGGTAGTCCCCACGCCGGGGGAGTACGCGGGCATGGGGCCGCTATCGACTAGCAGATATCCGTTGGACGGGTACCCCTTCGCGGGCCTGCCATTAGCCGGCGGATAGGCGGGCATGGGCCCGCTGTCGTACGGCTGGTACCCGTTAGCGGGTCTCCCGGTTGGCGGGACGTACACGGGCATCGGGCCGCTGCTGGGTACCCGGCGGTTCGGGGGCGGATATGGCCTGCCGTTGGCTGGCGGATAAGCGGGCATGGGGCCGCTGTTGGACCGGGGACGGCTGCCGTTGGCCGGCTGATGTGGATACTGACCGCGCATTGGCGGTACGTTCGCGCGAGCGGGCTGGCCGGCGCCACGCTGCCGGGTGCCCATGCGTGGCCCCGGCGAATCCCGGTACCGTCCGGCCGGAACCTCTTCTGGGCGCCAGCCGTCCCCGGGGCGGTACTCGAGGTTGTTCAAGCCACTCACCTTGTCTTTTCGCGAGGCCATACGCGGACAGATTCCATAATCGCGGAATATGCGTCGTCCCGTGGTTTATGGCGCCACATTAAAAAAATGTCATCATCCATCAGGTCGCGAAATTAGGTATGCATTACCTAACATTTCCGTTACTGGACGCGGGAAAAGGAGAGCGTCTCATACCAGATCTCGTGTCTGGGGTCGTTGTCGGAGCACGAATGGAGGCTCGGGGCCAGCCTGGAGCCGCCCATGGTCAGCCGATAGGCGGTTCCCGGACTGTGCGTCGTGCGGTGGATGACCTCGACCTCCCAGCGGTCGGCCTTGTCCGGCCCGGTACCAGTGGGTCGCGCCGACGCCACGCGAAGGGCGTCACGGCGGAATTCACCCAGCCGGACCGCGACGGTGAACAGCGCGGCCTGGACCGGACGCGGCTGTCCCGCCCGCCCACGGTAATGCGTCAGCACGCACTGGCCCGCGTCGTACCGCTGGAGTACCTCCAGGGCCGATCCGGAGTCTAGCCAGCCGAACATGTCCCCCGAGGGAAGCAGCATCATGGTCGCCGCGAAGCGATGCCCGCCAAGGTGCGAGCATTCCCAGGTCTCCCAGTCGGTGGCGGCCGCGATCGCCGCCGCCACCGGACGGCCGCGCACGGCGCAGCATAGGTCACGCTTGCCGTTTGTGCAGACCAGGGCCAGTCGTTGCGGTCCAGCGGCGTTGGACTCGCCGGGGATCTCGGCGTGCAAATCGAGCTTGAGCAGGTCAGCGGGGTCGCGCCAGGCGCCCCACCGGACGGGGGCGGACCCGGATGAGGTGTCGGCGAATGCCCACGCCATCGTTCGGGGGCCGGCACCGGTTGACGGGTGACGGCCGGGTCGCCGGATCAGCACGATGTGCGTATCGGTGTCGGCTGCCGCCCGGTGTAGCCTCGCGGCGGTATCGGGATCCAGGTGCTTGCCGTCCAGGGCGGAACTTGCCCACGGGCCGGGCACCTCGAGCAACAAGAACCGGCGATAGGGCACCGCGCTGGCCGCGAGCGGCTCACCGCGCATCCGGGCGGCGTCGGCGCAGCGCATGACAGGTGTTTCCGCCGGTGTCTCGGGCGGAGCGGCCACGATCTCTTGAGTCATTAACGTCCCTGTCCTCTTGCCTGGCCAGTGTCGTTAGGACTTATAGTGACGGGACGCGGGGCTGCCCATAGGGCATATAACAGATCGGTAATTTATTATGAAAATTGCAAATATCTCATGCAGCCATGTGGAGCTCGATTATCGTTGATGCAAACGATCAGCGCTGCGAGCGGTCCCAGGAAGATGGCTCAGGTCCTGGCCGCGGAGGAGTCTTGCCGGCGAGTTCGTAGACGGCGGCGAGCAATTCCGGGTTGATCTTCGCCGTCGGGCGGCCGGTGGCGGCGGCGACTTGGGCGAACGCGGTATCAGGGTCGCAGCCGGAGGTCAGGCACGCGTAGCGAGCGGCGACGGCGGGCGTGCGGCTCAGGCCAGCGTGGCAGTGCAGGAACACCCGCTTACCCTCGGCGCGGAACGCCGCGACGGCGCGGGCCGCCTGGTCGATGACAAAATGCGGCTGGTTGTTGTCCCCCGGATTATCGACTAGCCAGATCTCCAGGTGATCATCCGCCGGAATGTCGTCGAAGTCGGCGTGCCCGACCTGGCACAGCGACACCACCGCGCGTCGGCCGGGAGGTCGGTCGGGGCTGGTTGGCTGGGAAGACAGAGCTTCTCGAGCCCCGAGGCCGCCGAGCATCACCTCGGGATCGGCCGGATGGGGCACGGCGGGGTCCACCCGGTGCGGGTACAGCGCGCGCCGGGCGAGCGATGGCCAGCCACGCACGTCATCCCGTCCGCCGCCGGCCACCAGTGCCCCCAGCCGCACCAGCTCTCCCGCCCGCGGCCGGTACCCAGCCCGGTCGATGTGACATTGACCGTGTTCTATGCCGGTCGATGTCACATCGACCGCGTGGGGAGGTGCGGGGGGAGGTGCGGGGGGAGGCGCGGGGCGGAGGGTGCGGAGACGGTTGAAGGGGACGGCGCTGGCGCCCCAGCGGGCGCCTAGGAGGGCGCCGGCGGTGGCGGCTACTAGGGGGTCGGCTTGGGCGGCGGAGTCTAGGGCCGCGGTCAGGTGGGCGCAGGCGAAGACGCCGTCGGCCGGACGGTCGGCCTCGACGGGGGCCGAGGCGATGGCGGACCAGGCGGCTTGCAGGAGGGGGACGGCAGCGTCGTTATGGCTAAAGGAGGATGGTGGCTGCCGTTCGGCTTGCTCGATCCACCACGTCCAGTGGGTACGGCGCGTCGCCGGTATCAGGTCAAGGCCGGCCGCCGGGCCGGCCGGGGAGCCGTACTTGGCCGCGGCGCGGATCGCGGCCGCCCACAGCACACAGGCGTCGCCAGTCAGCGGGTCATCCGGCGCGGTCAGCTCGCTGATCGAGCGGACGGTGTCGGCCATCGCGCCCGCGCCCGATACGGCGAGCGCGGCCACGCCTGCCCAGGCCAGGCCGGGACCGGCTGGAACCGCTGAGGGGTCCATGCCCGCTAGAACAGCGCGGGCGAGGGTAATCGCCGACTCGGTCGCCGCGCCATACCCGGAGGCACTGCCCGTCGCCTCTCCGCAGGCAGCGACGAGCAGCACCCCCGCGGCGCGGTCCAGGCGTCGCGGGGGCATGCAGTGGTGCGGAAGCGGCTCGTTCAGTCGAGGACCTCCGCGACGGAGGTTGGCACGTAACCGTGCGCCTGGGCCACCGGCGCGCAGGTCACCTCGCCGGCGTGCGTGTTGAGGCCCGCCGCGAGAGCGGCGTCGGCGCGCAGCGCGTCCTTCCACCCCCGGTTGGCCAGCTCGACCGCGTACGGCAGGGTCACGTTGGTCAGCGCGTAGGTGGAGGTGTTCGGCACCGAGCCTGGCATGTTCGCGACGCAGTAGAACGTCGAGTTGTGCACCCGGTACACCGGGTCGGCGTGGGTGGTCGGCCGGGAGTCCTCGAAGCAGCCGCCCTGGTCGATGGAGATGTCGACGAGGACCGAGCCCGGCTTCATCCGGGACACCAGCTCGTTGCTGACGATGTGCGGCGCGCGGGCGCCGGGGACCAGCACGGCGCCGATGACCAGGTCAGCCTCGAGGGCCGCCCGCTCCACCGCGTAAGCGTTGGAAGCGACGGTCTGGATCCGGCTCTGGTAGATGGCGTCGACCTGACGGAGCCGGGCGACGTTCTTGTCAAGCAGCTGGACGTGCGCGCCCATGCCGAGGGCGATCTGGGCCGCGTTCAGGCCGGAGACACCCGCGCCGATCACGACGACATTGGCCGCGTGCACGCCGGGGACGCCGCCGGGGAGCACGCCGCGGCCGCCGGCCGGGCGCATCAGGTAGTAGGCGCCGACCTGGGTGGCGAGCCGCCCGGCCACCTCGGACATCGGGGCCAGCAGCGGCAGTGAGCCGTCCGCGAGCTGCACGGTTTCGTAGGCGATGCCGGTGGCGCCCGCCTTGACCAGGGCGTCGGTGCAGGCCTTGTCCGCCGCCAGGTGGAGGTAGGTGAACAGCACCTGGCCCTCGCGAATGCGCTCGTACTCCTCGGCGATCGGCTCCTTGACCTTCATCAGCAGGTCACCCTCGGCCCACACCTCGTCGGCGGTGTCCAGGATCCGCGCGCCAGCGGACACGTACTCCTCGTTGGTGATCGCTGAGCCGAGTCCGGCGTCACGCTCGATGTACACGTCGTGACCGTTGCGGACCAGTTCGTGCGCGCCAGCTGGCGTGATCGCCACTCGGTACTCGTGGTTCTTGATCTCGCGGGGGATGCCGACCTTCATGCGTTCACGCCTCCTAGCCACCGGCTGCGATGACCTGTGGAAATCTTGTAATAGAGAACATAATGAATGATCGACTAAAAATAGACAACTACAGTGACGATAATTCTGTATACTAGCTTCATGGCACTCAGAGATGCAGTCGAGACCGATGGTCGCGACCGGCTGCCGAACGATCTTCGGCTTGGTATCGACGAGATCGACCGGCGCATCCTCGCGGTGCTGGCCGAGGACGCCAGGATTCCCAACAACGCCCTGGCGGACCGGGTGGGGGTGGCGCCGTCAACCTGTCTCGGACGGGTCCGCACGCTGCGTGAACGAGGTGTGATCCGCGGCTACCACGCGGATATCGACCCGGCGGCGCTTGGCCGTCCGCTGCAGGCCATGATCTCGGTACGGCTCGCCTCGGGGGCGCGCGGTCACATCGCGAACTTCGGTGCCCGGGTGGCGCGGCTGACCGACGTGCTGAACGTGTACTTCCTCGGCGGGGCGGATGACTTCTTTGTGCACGTCAGCGTGGCCAGCAGCGACGCGCTCCGCGAGTTCGTCGTGGCGCTGTCGGCTGATCATGATGTCGCGCTCACCCAGACCAACCTCATCTTCGAGCACCTCCGCGGCACGACGTGATTAGGTTGGCTCATGACCTTCATCTTCGAGTACCTGCTTGAGGGTTCACACGACGAGGCCGGCCTTGAGGTCAGCCAGCTGTTCGCCGGCTACTTCCTCACCCCGGTGGTCGCGGCCGTCTCGGACCTCGGTATCCCGCGGGTGCTGGCGGGCCGGGCGCTGACCTCGGCGGAGGTCGCCGCCGAGCTGGGGACCGATCCGGACGCGACCGCCCGGTTGCTGCGGGCGGGCATCGCGACCGGGCTGCTGGCTCGTGATGCCGCCGGCCGGTACACGCTCACCTCGCTCGGTGACCGGCTGCGGCCGGACGTGAGCGGTCTCGGGGATACCGGCGGGTTCTGGATGCCGCCGATGATGGTCGCGCTGGCCGGACTCGCCGACCAGGTCCGCACCGGCCGCACGGTCGATCCTGGTGCGCCCGGCGGGTTCTGGGATTACCTCAGCGAGCATCCGGCCGAGGTTGCCAAGTTCTCGCGGGCCATGGGCTATGTCACGTCGCGCCTGCTGGTGGCGCTGACCGAGGCCGGATACCAGCCGCCGCGGGTCTCCCGGGTCGTCGACGTGGGCGGCAGCCGGGGCACCCTGCTCTCCTGGCTGCTCAAGGCGCTGCCGTCAGCCACCGGCGTGGTGTTCGACCGGCCGGAGTCGCTGTCCCCTGAGTACCTCGCGGCGGCCGGCGTCGCCGACCGGGCCTCGCTGGTCCCCGGCTCGTTTCTCGACTCCGTGCCCGAGGGTGACCTGCACGCGCTGAGCCAGGTGCTGCACAACTGGGATGATGACAGCGTTCGCCGGATCGCCGCGAACTGCGCGCGTTCGGCGCCCCCTGGCGGCTGGCTCGTGGTGATCGACTACGTGCTGCCGGCCGGACCCGAGCCCGCTGTCGGGCAGGTCATGGACATGCTGATGATGGTTCTGCTCGGCGGGCGGGAGCGCACGGTTTCTGAACACCGCGAGCTGATCGAGCCTGCCGGGTACACGTTCACCAGGGAGGTGCCGCTGATGTCGGGTGTGACTAACCAGGCGCCGCCGTGGCGGGTGCTGGAGTTCCAGCGCGATGCGTTACCGGTACGTGGTCCGGATCGGCTCGTCGGATGTGGGCAGCCGCGTGGTGATCCGGTGGCGCCGCCCGGACGACGAGGTCGCCGACGTGCTCGGCGTGCTTGAGTCGGCTGGACCGGAGGCGTTCGTGGTCCGCAAGGCCTCGGGCGAGCTGGTGACCGTGCCGCGCGACCGCGCGCTGGCCGCCAAGCCGATCCCGCCCGCGCCCCAGCGGAAGTAACGGCTCGCGGCCTGGGGACCCAGAGCCGGGCCTTCTACAGGGCTGTCGATGGCTCATCGCTGGCGCTATACCCCCATCGATGGGCCATCGCTGGCGTGGGGGAGGGGCGCGAGGGGGCTTGACGTGCACCTTTGCGGCGCGCTATTTTGCTCACACTGAAATTATTTCAGAGTGAATTGAAAGAGGGTGCCTGGTGGTGGAGACGTCGGCGGCGCGGCAGGCCAATCGGTCGGCCGTGCTGGCGTGCTTGCTGACGGCTGACGAGGCGACGCGGGCTTGGCTGGCCGAGGCCACCGGGCTCAGTCAGGCCACGGTGTCCCGGGTCACCGACGGGCTGATCGCGGAGGGGCTGGTCACCGAGGGCGGCGCTGTGCAGTCCGGGCATCGCGGGCGGAACGCCGTATCGCTGCACCTCACGGACGACGTGGGGGTCGTGTGCGGCATCGACATCGGCGGCAGCAACTGCCGGATGATCGTCTCCGATCTGCGGGGCCGGCAGCTGGCGCGCGACGACGACCGGACCCCCGTCCATCTCCGAAAATCAGAGCTGGCCGAATGGCTCGCGCGGCGCGTCAGGGACCTGACAAAAGAGCAGACGGGGCCGCTGCGGGCGGTAGCGATCGGGCTGCCGGGCATGGTGACCGAGGATGGCCTGCGGATCAGCGGCGCGCCGAACGTCCCGCAGATCGAGGGCACCGACTTCGCGGCCAGCCTGCGCGCGGCGATGAAACTCCCGGTGACGCTGGATAACGACGCGAACCTGGCGTTGCTCGGCGAACTGCGTTTCGGCTCCGGGCGCGGTTTGTCCACGGTGGTCATGCTGACCATCGGCGCCGGTCTCGGTGGGGGCGTGGCGTTCGACGGGCGCCTGCTCAAAGGACGCCGGGGGATGGTCGGTGAGTTCGGCTACCTGCCGGCCGGGCCGTCCGGGGAACTAGCGGAAGAACTGCTGTCCGGCACCGGACTGCTGCGCCGTGCCCGCGCGGTGGGGATCCGGGTGTCAGCGGTCAGCGACATCTTCGCCAGCGACGCGCCCGCGCTGCTCGAGCCGCTGCGCGGCCAATTCGACCGGGCGCTGCTGCTCGTCCTCACCGCGGCGAGCGCCGCTTACGAGCCGGAAGCGGTCGTCATCGGGGGCGGGCTGCTCCCGGTGATCGCCGAGCGGCTGCCCGGTATCGCCGCCCGGCTGAATGAGCTGCTCCCAGCCCCGCCGCAGCTGCGGCTGTCCGAGCTCGGCGACCGGTCAGGAGCGCTCGGCGCGGTCGCGGCCGCGTGTCAGGCCGCCTGCACTCAGCTCGGCATCGCCGAATCCGACGCCGCCGCCCTGCCGGCCGCCCCAGTGATCCAGGAGGTACCCGATGTTCGTCGGGCGACTGATCAGTGACAACCCGCGGCTGGCGATCGCCGCCATGCGCGCGCACCAGGAAGGCCGCCTGCTGTCCGGCACCTACCTGATCGACGCGGACGCGATCGCCGCGAACGCGCGCACACTCAAACAAGCCGCTGACGCGGCCGGACTGAACGTGTACTTCATGGCCAAGCAGTTCGGCCGCAACCCCGACGCCTGCCGGGTCGCCGTCGAGGCGGGCCTGCCGTCGACCGTCGCGGTGGACACGCAGTGTATGGAGGCGGAGGTCAGGCACGGCATCCCGGTCGGCCACGTCGGTCATCTCGTCCAGCCGCACCGCGGCGCCGAGGACGCGGTTATCGCGGCCAGGCCCGAGGTGGTGACCGTCTTCGACACCGCCATCGCCGAACGGATCGGAAAAGCCGCCCGCGACCAAGACCGCACCCAGGACGTGCTGCTCCGGGTACGCGCGCCCGGGGACACGTTTTACTTCGGGCACGCCGGCGGATTCCCGCTCAGCGAGATCACCGACGCGGCGCGGGCCGTCGCCCAGATAGCGGGACTCCGCGTCGCCGGCGTCACCACCTTCCCGTGCCTGCTGGCCGACCCGGCCAAGCACGAAGTGACACCGACGCACAACTTCCAAACGCTCGCGACCGCCGCCCGGGAACTCCGGAAGGCGGGCTTCGACATCACGCAGGTCAACGCGCCCGGGACCACGTCGGCGCGCACCATGGAGACCCTCGCGGCCGGCGGCGCCACCCATGTCGAGCCGGGGAACGCGCTGCACGGCACCACCCCGCTGCACATCTTCGATCACACCGCGCCGGAGATCCCGGCCATCGTCTACGTCAGCGAGGTCGGTCACTTCACAGACGGTGACGCCTACGTCTACGCGCACGGCTACTACGCCGACAAGGTGCTCGGGGATTACCAGCTCACCGCGCTGACCGGGCACGACGAGAGCATCCTCGACCGTCGGCTGGACGTGCAGACCGCGCCCGACGGCGCGATCCACTACTACGCGGTGATCCCCGGCGCCGCCGCGGCCGGGGTCCAGGTCGGGGACACGGTGGTGTTCTGCTTCCGGCCGCAGACCTTTGTCACCCGGGCCCGGACTCAGGTGATAACAGCAAGTAGCGAGTTGCGAGACAGGTACGACCAGGACGCGCGTCTCGTCGACGGCGTTTCCTGAACAGGAGGATCACGATGGCTAGTCAATCTTCAGGACTGCGCAGCGGCGCACTGAGCGTCGTGGGCGCGGTCGCGATGGCCATGGCCTTCATGGGACCCGCGACCAGCGCCGCGTTCAACACCCAGCCCGCCGCGGCCGGCATCGGCTACGCGCTGCCGTTCGGCATCGTGCTGGCGCTGGTGGCGTGTTTGCTGGTGGCCAACACCGTCGGCGCGTTCGCCCGCAAGCTGCCCACCGCCGGGTTCGTCTATACCTTCAACACCCGCGGGCTCGGCCGGGACGGCGGGTTCATGTCCGGCTGGCTGCTGCTGCTCGCCTACGGCATGGTCGGGCCGATGCTGTTCGCGGCGATCGGATCGTTCGGGTCGGATTTCCTCGCCACCCAGTTCCACGTACACATAGCGTGGGAGTTCATCACCATCTTCTTCGTCGCGGTTGTCTGGGCGATCAACGCCGCGGGGGTGTCACGGTCCGCGAAATCAGCGCTGATCTTCCTGGTGCTCGAGGTCGGCGTGATGGTCGGGCTGGCCACCACGATCCTGGCCAAGGGCGGGGCGCAGGGCCTCTCGTTCGGCCCGTTCGACCCGGTGCACTCACTGAAGGGCGTCTCCGGGCTCGGCACCGGCATGCTGTGGGGAATCCTGATGTTCGTCGGGTTCGAATCGGCCGGAACGCTCGGTGAAGAAGCCCGCAACCCGCGCCGCAGCGTGCCGATCGCGCTGTTCACCGCCGTCATCGTCATCGGCGTGTTCTACGTACTGGCCGGCTACGCGGCCGCCATCGGCTTCGGATCTAGCCACGTGGGCGCGCTCGTCGCCGACGGGAACCCGTTCCTCACCCTGGCGTCCCGCTACTGGGGAGTGACCTGGATACTGGCGCTCACCGTGCTTAGCAGCCAGTTCGCCAACGCGCTGTCCGGCAGCAACGCGTTCGTGCGGGTGCTGTTCGCCATGGGCCGGGAACGAATCCTGCCGAGGTCACTCGGCCGGGTCAGCCGCGGAATTCCGCAGATCGCGCTGGCCGGGTACATGGTGTTCGCGCTCGCTTATGCGCTGGGCGTGGGCAGTCAGATCGGGCCGCTGGGCGTGTACGGATTCGCGGGGACCATACTGGGACTTGGCATGGTGATCTGCTACATCCTGATGTGCGTGGCCGTGGTCCGGTTCTACTGGCGGGACTACCGGACCGAGTTCTCCTACGTCCGGCACGGCGTGTTCCCCGCCGTCGGCGCGCTGCTGATGCTGCTGCCGATCTACGGGCAGGTGTGGCCGGTGCCCGCGTACCCGAACAACCTGGTGCCGTGGATCACGATCGGCTGGCTCGCCGCGGGCGGAATCTACCTGTGGGTGATCCACCAGCGGCGGCGTGACCTGCTGACCGCGATGGGCCGGGTGTTCGAGGACGAACCCGCCGTGGTCCAGCCCGCAGAGGAAGCCGAGGAACTCGCGTGACCGATGTCGTACTCGCGATCGACTTCGGCGGCACCAAGACCGCGGTCGGCTGCGTATCGGCCTCCGGCGAACTGCTATCGAAACGGCAGCTGCCCACCAAACCGACGGCGGACGTCGTGCGCCGAGCGGTCGAGGAGGCAACCCGGCTGCGCCAGCGGACACCACCGGACTGGCACCTCATCGGCGCCGGTGCGGTGAGCCCCGGCGTGGTGCGTGACAGCAAAATCCTGCTAGCGCCCAACATGCCGGGCTGGGAGGAACTATCCCTGCCAGAAACGCTCCGCGCGGGTCTCACGAACCTGCCGGTGACCACCGGAAACGACGTGCAGGCGGCCGCCCTCGCCGAGGCCCGCTGGGGCAACCTCGCCGGTCACGACGGCCTCTACGTCAACCTCGGCACCGGTGTTGGCGCCGCGATCGTGCTTGACGGGAGGGTGATACCCGGTCATCATGGCGCCGCCGGGGAGATCGGCTATGCCCGCGGCAAAGACGGCCGGACTCTCGAGGAGGTGATCGGCGGCGGTGCCTTGGGAGCCCGGGCGAGTCAGCTCGCGGGAAGAGCCATGTCGGCGGCCGAGGCGTTCGCGTCCACCGATCCGCGGGTGCGGCGCGGCGTGGACGAGGCCATCGCGGAGTTCGCCCGCGAACTCGCCAACCTCGCGACGCTGCTGGACCCGGAGCGGGTCGTGATCGGAGGTGGCCTGGCGAACGACGGGGACCGGTTGCTCGGGCCACTGCGAGAGACGTTCGAGAAAATCGTCCCCTTCCCGGCCGAGATCGTAGCTAGCGCCTTCGCGCGGGACGCGTCGCTATTCGGCGCCGCCGCGCTGGCGATCACCTCTGGAGGTCAGTGAATGCCCGGAACCCTGATGTCCGCCGAAATGGCGCAGCAGCCCGCTGTCCTGGCCCAGATCATCGCGCGGGCCGCCGATGACGCCGCCACGGTGCGCAAGGTGACGCCGGATCCGCTGGCCGGAATCGTGCTGCTGGCCAGGGGCTCGTCGGATAACGCCGCCGTGTTCGGCCGGTACCTGGCGGAGCTGGTGATCGGCAGGCCGGCCGGACTCGCGGCCCCCAGCCTCTACACCCGGTACCACGCCGAGGTGAACTGGGAAGGCTACCTGGTCATCGCGCTCAGCCAGTCCGGCGCCACCCCGGAGATCCTCACCACGGCCGCGCAGATGCGCGCCAGCGGCGCCACGGTAGCCGGGATCACGAACGAGCCGGAGAGCCCGATGCGGGACACCGTGGACGTGCTGCTGTCGACCGACGCGGGCCCGGAGCGCGCCGTGCCCGCGACGAAGACGATGACCGCCCAGATGCTGCTGCTGGCCACCGCGCTCGGGGTGACCGGGATGGACGGCCTGCCGGGCGCCGTCACGGAGATCCTCCAAGAGGATGTCACACCAGAGATCGCCGAGCAGTGGCGAGACATCGACCGGCTGATCGTCACCGGCCGTGGCCTGGCCTACGCCGCCGCTCTCGAGATCGCGCTCAAGATAAAGGAGACCACCGGCATACTCGCCGAGGGCTTCTCCACCGCCGACCTGCGGCACGGGCCCATCGCGACCGCGTTCGCCGGCGCCCCGGTGCTGCTGGTCGACGCGGGCGGACCGGCCGCCGACGACACCCGCGACCTTGGGGAGACACTAAAAGAAAGAAACGCCAGCGTCGTTATGATCTCAGAAAAAGAAAACCTTCCCGAGCCTGCCCGCGCTATCGGCGCGGTGGTGCGCGGTCAGCAGCTGGCGCGGGCGCTGGCGCTAGCCAAGGGCGCCGACCCGGACCAGCCCGTCGGCCTGACGAAGATCACGCCGACGACTTAGCGGCGGTCCGGCGCCGCTTGTAGCGAGCGTAGAGGGCCTCCGGCCTTCCCTCGCCGGGGCTGCGCAGCGCGACGTCGAACATCGTGGTCGCCCTGATCAGGTCGCTGAGCTTCGGGTAGCCCCAGTTGCGCGAGTCGAAGTCCGGCGACTGCTGGGTGATGATGTTGCCGATCTTGGAAAGCAGCGCCCAGCCCTCGTCGTCGGAGGCTGCCTCCACCGAGTTGCGCAGCTGGTTCATCAGCGCGGAGTCGCCCTTCAGCGAAGCCGCGCTCGCCTTCGGCGTCGGCGTGAGTTCCGCGTCGACGGGTGTCTCCGGATGCGCCAGGTTCTCGATGTAGATGAACTTGTCGCAGGCGGCCACGAAGGGCTTGGGCGTCTTACGCTCACCGAACCCGTACACGGTCAGCCCCGATTCGCGGATCCGCGCCGCCAGCCGGGTGAAGTCGCTGTCGCTCGACACGATGCAGAACCCGTCGAACCGCCCCGAGTACAGCAGGTCCATCGCGTCGATCACCATGGCGGCGTCGGTGGAGTTCTTGCCGGTGGTGTAGGCGAACTGCTGAATGGGCTGAATCGACTGGGTGAGCAGGGTGTCCTTCCACGACTTGAGGTTGGTCCCCGTCCAGTCGCCGTAGGCGCGCTTGACGTGCGCGACGCCGTATTTGGCGATCTCGGCGAGCAGCGCCTCGATGACCGACGCGCGGGCGTTGTCCGCGTCGATGAGCACCGCCAGCCGTGCCGTGTTATCCGTGGCCATAGGCCTATGTGTACCAGCCAGGTAATGATGGATATATGAATCAAGACGACGAGTCGATGGAAACTCTCGCGGTCCATGGCGGCGAACGCCGTCCCGGTCCGGAAGGATCGGTGGTTTTCCCGATTTATCAGGGCACGGTGTACTCGGTCGCACCGGGGACCGAGTATCACGACATCCCCTACATTCGTCTCAATTCGACGCCGTCCCAGCAGTACCTGCACGACAAGCTGGCGGTCCTGGAGGGCGCCGAGGCCGCGCTCGCGACCGCGTCCGGCATGGCGGCGGTGACAACCACCCTGCTGAGCGTCATGCGGGCCGGGGATCACCTGCTGGCCAGCGACTGCCTCTACGGCGGCACCCATGACTTCATCACCGGCCACGCCGCGGATCTGGGCTGGACCTGGACCTTCGTCGACCCTGGCCGCCCGGAAACCTGGGAGGCGGCGCGCACCCCGCGGACCAGGGCCTTCCTGGTCGAGACGATCACCAACCCGCTGATGAGGGTGGGACGGCTGGATGAGGTCGCCGAGTTCGGGCGGCGGGAGGGCATCCTGACCGTGATCGACAACACCTTCGCGTCGCCGGTGAACTTCCGGCCGCTCAGGGCCGGATTCGGCCTGGTCTTCCACAGTGCCACCAAGTACCTCGGCGGCCACTCCGACCTAGTCGCCGGAGCGCTGATGGGCGACGCCGAGCTGATCGGGCGGATCCGCCGGACGCTGAACCACTTCGGCGGATCCCTCGACCCGCACACCGGGTTCCTGCTGGCACGCGGCATCAAGACGCTCGCGCTGCGGGTCCGGGCGCAGAACGCCAACGCCACCGCGCTGGCCGAGTTCCTCGCCGAGCACCCGGCGGTGGCGGCGGTCAACTACCCAGGGCTAAGATCGCATCCCGATCATGAGCACGCGGCCCGGCTGCTGTCCGGGTTCGGCGGCATGCTGAGCCTGCGGCTGCGGGGCGGCGATCAGGCCGCCGAGGCGCTGCTCGAGACGGTCCGGCTGCCGTATTCGGCGCCGAGTCTGGGCGGAGTGGAGTCGCTGATCACCCGCCCCGCCACGACCTCGCACGCGGGGATGAGCGAGGAGGACCGGGATCGCCTCGGCATCACCAGCGACCTCGTCCGGGTCAGCACCGGCATCGAGGGTACCCAGGACCTGATCGCGGATTTCGCTCAGGCCCTGGACAACGCTAGAGGAGCAACCGTGACCAATCCCGTCTTGCGCATCATCATCGGCAGTACGCGTCCCGGACGAGTGGGTGCCCCCGTCGGTGACTGGATCACCAGCCGGGCCACCGAACACGGCGGCTTCGACGTCAAGGTGACCGACCTCGCCGAGCTGAACCTCCCGTTGTTCGACGAGCCGGAACACCCGCGGCTGCGGAAATACGCGCACCAGCACACTAAGGACTGGAGCGAGCTAGTTGACTCCTCGGACGCGTTCGTCTTCGTCATACCGGAGTACAACCACGGTTTCAACGCGGCGACGAAGAACGCCCTCGACTACCTGAACACCGAGTGGGCGGGCAAGGCGGCGGGGATCGTCAGCTACGGGGGAGTAGCGGCCGGCACGCGCGCGACTCAGATGCTGAAGCCGGTTCTTATCGCGCTGCGGATGGTGCCGGTGAACGACGGGGTGAACATCCCGTTCGTCCGGGAGCACATTGATGAGGAGGGGCGATTCAAGCCCGCTGAGATCGAAGAGGCGTCCGCGACCGCGATGCTCGACGAGCTGCTGCGGGTGACGGACGCGGCGCGCCCGCTACGGACGCGCTGAGCGCTTAAGTCAGCTGCTCTGGTTGGCGGGACCCTGGCGGGTCCACGTGTCATCACGCAGGAGCCTGGTCCACGTGTCGTCTGTCTTGGTCCGTATCATGATTTCCTCCGTATAGGTGGCTCGAACGCACATCTATGTGTCGTTCTGTAGTCATCTAGCTCCATAGCGTATCTACGTTGAGCGATGGTGGCAACACTCTCCGTTCATAATTTTTTTGTAATAAATCGACATATCGGTACAATACGGTACTAATTTAGTCACGGAGGGGAGTCGGAACAGCGATGGCGTCACCACTGCCGGTAGCCGAGCTGCACCTGCACATCGAGGGCACGCTCGAGCCCGACCTGCTCGTCACGCTGGCCAAACGCAACGGCGTTACCCTCCCGACCACCGATATCGACGAGCTGCGGGCCAGGTACCGTTTCGGTGACCTGCAGTCGTTCCTCGACCTGTACTACGCGTCACTGCGGGCGGTGCGGACCGAGCAGGACTTCTACGACCTGGCCGCCGCCTACCTCGAACGGGCGGGCCGGGCGGGCGTGCGCCGCGCGGAGATATTCTTCGACCCGCAGTCGCACCTGGCCAACGACGTGCCGCTCGAGGCGGTCTTCGGCGGATTGACGGCGGCCATCGACGACAGCCCGGTGAACGCGGGCCTGATCATGTGCTTCCTGCGCGATCTCGGCGCCGACGCGGCGGCGGACACGCTGCGCCGGGCGATGCCGTTCCGCGACCGGTTCATTGGCGTCGGGCTCGACTCCGCGGAGGTCGGGTACCCGCCGTCGCTGTTCGCCGGCGTCTATGGGCGGGCCGCCGCCGAGGGACTTCGGCTGGTAGCGCACGCGGGCGAGGAGGGCGACCCTGGCTACGTTCGGGAGGCGCTCGACGTGCTCAAGGTGGAGCGGATCGACCACGGCGTCCGGTCCATGGAGGACCCGGAGCTCGTCAGGCGACTGGCCGCCGAGCGGATCCCGCTGACCGTCTGCCCGCTGTCCAACGTGGCGCTCCGGGTCACCGACACGCTGCGGGGCCACGTGCTGCCGGACATGCTGGCGGCTGGGCTCACCGTCACCGTGAACAGCGACGACCCCGCCTATTTCGGCGGGTACGTGGATGACAACCTCGTCGCGGTCCGTGACACGTTCGGCCTTACCCGCGAGCAGCTGGCCGGGCTGGCCCGTGACTCCTTCCGCGCGAGTTTCGCGTCGGAAGCGGATAAGGGGCGCTGGCTGGGCGAGGTCGACGCCTGGCTAGCGGCGGACTTACGGCAGGCGGCCAACCGCCGCGTACAGCAGGCGTGAATCCTCGCCGTCGGCCAGCTCCGGGTCTTCCGCGCCCCACAGCCCGACCGTCGCGACCGCCGGGGGAGCGCCATCATAGGGCGGGACTATTTCGAGGCCGTCGAAGAAGCTCGCGATCTCGGCCTTGGTGCGGAAGTAGGCCTGCTCCACCGCGTTCTCGTACACATCGACGATGGCCTCGACGACGGATGGCGGGACCTGGTCCCCGCTGATGTGTGACAGAGCCAGGTAACTTCCCGGCGCCAGGGCGTCCAGGTAACGCTTCAGCAGGTCATGCGGCTTGGCGGCCGGGGATACGAAGTGCCACACCGCGGTCATCAGCAGGCCGACTGGCTTGTCCAGGTCGATCAGTTCGCGCAGCCGCGGGTCGTTGAGGATGGCGTCGGGGTCTCGCATATCGGCGAGGATCACGCCGACGGTCCCCTGGCCCTTGAGGATGTCCTTGCTGTACAGCTCCACCAGCGGGTCCATGTCGACGTACACGACCCGGGTGTTGGGCACGGTCTTTTGCACGACGTCGTGGGTGTTTCCGGTGGTGGGCAGACCTGACCCGATGTCGATGAACTGCCGGACGTCCTGGCTAGCGATAAACCGCGCGGCCCGCTGATGGAAACCGCGGTTGGCCCACGCGGCATCGCCCAGTTCCGGCATCTTCGCGCGTATCTTCTCCGCCGCCACCCGGTCCACTTCGAAGTTGTGCTTGCCGCCGAGGTAATAGTCGTAGAGCCGGGCGGGGGAAGGAACGGTGGGCTCTGGACCATCGGTGGTGAACGGGGCATCGGCCATGGCTTTCAGTGTGGCATCGGTCAGGAAAATCGCAAACTGTGCTGCCTCAGTAGTCCCATATGTCGCAGAGTTTCCGCGGAAAACGCGAGGGGTGAGGATCCCGCGAACGGGGTATGGACTAGTCCACTCACTTGGCCGTCTGGGTTCGCCCCCTAGCTTGCCCTGGAAGGTGATCGCATGGACGTCAACGCCGACCGCTTCCTCGATCTCGTCCACCAGTTCGAAGACTTCACCGATGCCGTCACCCCGGAACAAGCGCACCGCGAGTTCGATGAGGTCACGCTGCAGATGTTCTGGATGCGCTGGCCCCAGATGTCCGCGTGGGCAGGCTCGCTGTGGCGGATGCTAGCGGAGGAGATGGCCGAGCCATCGGCTCCGCACCTAGACCCGGAACTCGACGAGGTCGGTGAGAGTGGCTGACCCTTTGGTGGTCGGAGACTTGATGCGCACCGAGGTTGTTTCCGCCGCGCCTGAAATGCCGGTGGCGGTAGCGGCGGAGCGCATGGTCGCGCGAAAGGTCGGTTCCGCGTGCGTGCTCGAGGCCTCGTTCCTCGCGGGCATCCTCACCGAACGCGACGTGCTGCGGGCGGCGGCATCCGGGGCCGACCTGACGATCTCGATGGTCAATGAGTGGATGACGCCTGACCCGCAGGCCGCGTCGCCGGAGATGTCCGTCGACGAGGCGGCGCAGATCATGGTCCGCAACGGGTTCCGCCATCTGCCTGTCCTGGACGGTAGGCACCTCTGCGGTATCGTCAGCCTGCGTGACCTGTTCGCCGCGCGGATCCGACGAGCCTGAAGTACGCCACCGCCGCCCTGCGGCGAGCGCTATCGATGACCCATCGATGGGGCTATAGGCCCAGCGATGGGTCATCGACGGGGTCCGGATGTCGCGGAGGGGTGCCGGTATGCGATGGTTTGTCTAGCGGGGCGAGGGGGCGGCGCGCCGCGAGCTAAGGTCGATTCGGACCTGCCAAGAACATTTTCGATTCTCCAGCGGTGATATAAAGTTGTGCCCGGTGGTCATGCGCTCGGCATTTTCTTTTGCTGGCCGGAAATGTCTCGCGCTAGGGTCAAACCGGGAGTTAACGCGTATGCCGGAATCTGAACCTGGTTTTCAGGACAAGCGGGTTGGTTTGGCTGATCGCCTCCAGGTAGCCAAACAGCGATCCGCGCTGCTGGTGCCGGAGGGTGGTATCCCGGCACGGGACTCCAGGATGCGGGCGCAGGGTCAGGCGACCGTGAACAAGCTGCTGAAAGCCGGCATGATCGAGCTTGACGAGCACGGGCTGCACGCCATCCGGGTGGACGACGTGGTGCAGCGCGCGGGTGTCTCGCATGGCACGTTCTACCTGTATTTTTCCAATAAAGATGACCTTTTCAGGACCCTGCTGCGGGTCGCGCTGCGCGATATGCTCGAGCTGGCCGACGAATTTCCGGTCGTCACCAGAAATGAAAACGGCAAGTCTTGCCTGCTCAAGTGGGTGCGGAAGTTTTTCCGAGTTTACGCGGCGCACGCACCGGTCTTTCGCATTGTTGTCTCGACGGACCTGCTGATGGACGAGTTCTACAGCGGTGCGCGGGAGTCGCTCTTCGCCGTCGCGGAAGCCGTGGTCCGCGGCATGACGGCGGCCAGTCAGGCGGCTGGCGGGCGCCAGGAACACGTGGAACTGAAGGCGGTGGCCTGCCTGATGATGCTGGAGGGCGTGAACCTGCTGATGAGCAACGAGGTCAGCCTGCCGGAAGCCGAGACTTCGGAACGGATCGCCGGGATCATGTTCGATGTCTTCGCGCCCGACCGCCCCTGACATCTGTCACTTACCGGGTGGCTGCCCGGTAGGTAAGGTAGCTGGCATGTCAGGGGGAACCGCTGCCAACCTCGTAATCGGCGTCGTCATTCTCGCCGTGCTCATCTACCGTCAGGTCGTCACCCGGCCGCTGCGCGCCAGCTACCGGCTGCCGCTGATCCTGGCGGTGATCGGGGTGATCGAGTTCACCTCTTACCTCAAAGGCCAGCACGACCTGACCGGGATCGGCGCCGCCGTCGCGGGCAGCCTCGCGATCGCGGCCGTGACCGGGGCGATCCGCGCGTTCACCGTCAAGGTATGGCGGTCCGGCGCGGGCCAACTGTGGCGCAAGGGCACCTGGCTCACCGCGCTGCTGTGGATCGTCTCGCTGGCCGCGCACCTCGGCTACGACTATGTGGTCAGCGCCAAGGGCGTCGGCGACGCGACCATCCTGCTCTACCTCGCGGTCACGCTCACCGTGCAGTACTGGGTGCTCCTGTACCGCGTCGACCGGAGGCCGCCACCAGACCTGAATTCACCCGCCGAGGCCACGTCGGACCGCCGTAGATAAACGCTGTGTACGCCTGAACGAGGGTCGCGCCGGCTTCCAGCCGTTCCGCCGCGTCGGCCGCGTCCTCGATCCCGCCGGCCGCGATCAGCACCAGCCGGTCACCGGTGGTCGCCCGTAGCCGTCGCAGCACCTCGAGCGCGCGTTTCTTCACCGGGGCGCCGGACATCCCGCCCGGGCCGGCATCGGCACCGGGCGGCAGTCCCTCGCGGGAGATCGTGGTGTTGGTCGCGATGATGCCGTCCAGGCCAAGCTCAAGCGCGAGGGCGGCGACCGCGTCGACGTCGTCGTCGGCCAGATCAGGGGCGATCTTGACCAGCAGCGGCACCCGCCGGGCCTGACTCGCCTCGTCAAGGGCCGCGCGGACCGCGACCAGCAGCGGCCGCAGCTTGTCGGCCGCCTGCAGGTCGCGCAGGCCGGGCGTGTTCGGCGAACTGACGTTCACCACCACGTAGTCGGCCACATCCGCGACCGCGCGGGCGCTGGTCACGTAGTCGGCGATTGCCTCTTCTTCGCTAGCCGCCTTGGTCTTGCCGATGTTCACCCCGGTGATCGTTCCGCCGGCCCGCCGGCTGGTCCGCAGCCGGGCGGCCACCGCCAGCGCCCCCGAGTTGTTGAAGCCCATCCGGTTGACCAGCGCTCGCTGCGCGGGGAACCGGAACAGCCGGGGACGGGGGTTGCCCGGCTGCGGGCAGGCGGTCACGGTGCCCACCTCGACGAAGCCGAAGCCGAGCGCGGCCAGCCCGGCGACTCCCTCGCCGTTCTTGTCGAAGCCGGCGGCCAGGCCGAGCGGGCTCGGGAACTTCAGCCCCAGCGCGGTCACCCGGAGCGCGGGGTCACGTGGCGCGAACAGACGGCGCAGCAGCGGCAGGCCGCCGGGTAGCGCGGCGACCGCGCGGATCAGCCCGAAGCCGATCCGGTGCGCGGTCTCCGCGTCTATCCGCTTGAAGACAATCCGGTAAAGCGCCTGGTACACGCGGGCAGCCTACTGGGATTCCTTGACGGCTTCGGCCAGCTCGTCGTCGATGTCATCGACGTCTCCGACAAACGCTTCCCACAGGCTGGCGTAGATGCCGTCGGCCGCGAGCAGCTCCTCGTGGGTGCCGATTTCGGCGAGCCGGCCGTGGTCAAGGACGGCGATCCGGTCGGCTCGGGCCGCGGTGGTCAGCCGGTGCGCCACCACGATCGTGGTGCGCTTGGCGGCCAGTTGCCGGGTGGCCCTGGTCACCTGGGCCTCGGAGGCGAGGTCAAGGGCGGCGGTCGCCTCGTCGAGCAGCAAGATGTCCGGGTCGGCGAGTTCGGCCCGGGCCAGCGCGATGAGCTGGCGTTGGCCGGCTGAGAGGTTACGTCCGCGTTCGGCCACCGGGTGCAGGTACCCGCCCGGCAGCCTGGCGATCATGTCGTGCGCCCCGACCGCGCGAGCGGCGGCCTCCACCTGCTGCGGCGGCGCGTCCGGCCGTGCGTAGGCGATCGAGTCCCGGATCGTGCCGGTGAACAGGTACGCCTCCTGCGGGACCACGCCAAGCCGGTGCCGGAAGGACGCCAGGTCGAGCGACCGCACGTCCATCCCCTCGCCCGCCTCTCCTGCTCCCCACACCAGCACCGCGCCGCCGGTCACGTCGTAGAACCTGGCCATGAGCTTGACGATGGTGGACTTACCGGCGCCGGTCTGCCCGACCAGCGCGACGGTCTCCCCGGCGGCCACCTTGAGCTCGACCTCGTCGATGGCGGGCTGGAGACCGGGGGCGTAGGCGAACTGCGCGTCCCGCAGCTCGATGGCGCCGGACAGCCGGGTGACCGGCCGCGCGTCGGACGCCTCCGGAGTGGAGGTACGCAGCCGGAGCAGGTCCTTGATCCGCTGCAGGCCGACCATCGCCTGCTGGTAGCCGTCGAAGACCTGGGAAAGCTGCTGCACCGGCGAGAACACCAAGTCGATGTAGAGCAGGTAGGCGATCAGCGCTCCGGCCGACAGCTGCCCCGAGCGGACCTGATTGACCGAGATCATCAGCACCAGCGTGCCGGCCAGGGTGGAAAGCGTCTGCACGAACGGGAAATACGTCGCGATGTAGCGCTGCGCGCGCAGCCGGGAGGTCCGGTAGGCGTCCGAGCGGGCGGCGAACCGGCCGGCGTTGACCGATTCGCGGCCGTACGCCTGGGTCACCCGCAGTCCGGCGACGTTCTCCGCGAGGTCGGCGTTGACCAGGCTCACCCGTTCCCGCGCCTCCGCGTAGGCCTGCGAGGACTTCGCGCGGAACACCACGGTCGCGACGATGACGAACGGCATGATCGCGAGCACGTACAGGCCGAGATGCACGTTGATGATGAGCAGCGCCGCCAGCACCCCGAAGAACGTCAGGCCGGAGCTCACCATCGTGATCAGGCCGGTCTGCAGGAAGGTGGACAGCGCGTCCACGTCGGTGGTCATCCGGGTCATGATCCGCCCGGACAGCTCCCGTTCGTAGAAGTCGAGCCCGAGCCGCTGCAGCTGGGCGAAGATCTTGACGCGCAGCGTGAACAGCAGCCGTTCGCCGTTGCGGCCGACCACCATGGTCTCGGCGATGTTCACCACCCAGTCGGCGGCGGCGATCGCCAGCCCGGCCAGCGCGATGAGCATGATGGTGCGGGTGTCGTGCAGCTCGACGCCGGAGTCGATCCCGCCGCGGACCAGCGCGGGCATGGCCAGGCTGGCGAGGGTGTCGAGCCCGTCGAGCAGCAGTCCGGCGATGAGCGCGATGGCCAGCGGGCGCAGCAGGCGCCGCAGCGTGAATTCGGGCGTCGGCTGCCCGGCCGCGCGCCGCCGGGCGTCGCGCCGCCCGGCGCGGCCAGTGCGCTCCGGCACGGCGGCGCGGGCCTGCTCCAGGTCGACTTTCGGCGTGTCGGTGGCGGGCGGCAGCGCCGCGACCTGCGCGAGCAGCTCAGGACTGGGCGGAACCGAGCCGATCATGCCGTTCATCGGACCACCACGGCCGCCGCTACCGTCGGCCGTCCCGGTGCGGACCGCGATCCCCTCCGGCACCCGCGCGGGATCCCACAGGTCCGGGGTGATCTCGTGGTCCTCGTAGTACGCGAGTTCTCCGGCGTCGGTGCCCTCCGCGTCGTCGCCCGGGCCGGCGATGAGCATCCGGAACAGCGGGCAGCGCGCGTTCAGCTCCTCCTGCGTCCCGACGTCCGCGAGCCGTCCGTCGTCGGACAGCACCGCGATCCGGTCCGCGAGGTGCAGCGTGGACCGGCGGTGCGCGATCAGCAGCGTGGTCCGGTTGTGCATCACCCGGCGCAGCGTCTCGTGAATGGACGCTTCCACGCGCGGGTCCACCGCGGAGGTGGCGTCGTCAAGCACGAGCAGCCGGGGATCGGTGATCAGCGCCCGGGCCAGCGCGACCCGCTGCCGCTGGCCGCCGGAAAGCGTAAGCCCCTGCTCGCCGACCACGGTGTCGTAGCCGTCAGGCAGCTCACGGATGAACTCATCGGCCTCGGCCGCGCGGGCCGCCGCCTCGATCTGCTCACCTGAAGCCGCTGGCCGGCCGTAGGCGATGTTCGCCCGCACCGAATCGGAGAACAGGAAGCTGTCCTCCATCACCAGGCCGATCGAGTCCCGGAGCGAGGCCATCGTGACGTCCCGTACGTCATAGCCGCCCACCAGCACGCCGCCGCCGCCCACGTCGTAGAACCTCGGCAGCAGCATCGAGAGCGTGGACTTGCCCGACCCGGAGGGGCCGACGACCGCCATCGTCTCCCCGGGCCGCACGGTCAGCGAGAAGTCGCGTAGCACCGGCTGGGAGGGCACGTAACCGAACTTCACGTGGTCGAACGTGATCCCGTCGGCGTCAGCGGGCAGCGGCTTCGCGTCGGCCGCGTCGGTGATCACCGGCCGCGAGTCGATCACCTCGAACACCCGCTGCACGCTGGCCCGCGCCTCCTGGCCGATGGTCACCAGGCCGGTGAGTACCCGGACCGGCCCGGCCAGCTGGGTCAGGTAAGAGGAGAAGGCGAGGAAGGTGCCCAGCGTGATGGAACCGCGCACCGCGAGCCAGCCGCCCAGCGCGAGCACACCGACCAGCCCCAGGTAAGGGACGGCCGTCAGCGCCGGGTTGTACCACGCGGTGAACCGGATCATCCGCAGCCGGGAGGCGAACAGCTGCTCGCTGGTGCGTTCCAGCCGCTGCTGCTCCTGTTCCTCCTGGCCGAAGCCCTTGACCACCCGGACGCCGCCGATCGCCTCATCGACGATCCCGGCCACCTCGCCGACCTGCTGCTGGGCATCCCAGGTCGCCGGGAAGATCTTGCGCTTGGACCGCATAGCGAGAATCCACAGCAGCGGTGCCACCGCCAGCGCCACCAGCGACAGCAGCGGTGACAGCACCACCATGATCACCAGCGACAAGAAGAACAGCAGGATGCTGCCCAAGGCGAGCGGCGTCATCTGCAGCAGGCCCTGCACCATGTTCAGGTCGGAGATGGAGCGGCCGACAAGCTGGCCGGTGTGGATCTCGTCCTGGCGCTCGCCGTCCAGCCGGGACAGCGCGCCGAACAGCTCGGTCCGCATCCGGTGCTGGGCGTCGAGCGCGACCCGGCCGCCGAGATAGCGGCGCAGGTAAATGCCGCCGAAGTTCACCACGGCGGCGATCAGCAGGCCGACCACCAGCGGCGCGATCGGTGCCGCGTGCCGGGCCAGGATCACGTTGTCGACCACGTCCCGCTGCAGCAGCGGGATCGAGAGGGTGGCGGCGGTAGCGGCTATCGAGCCGATGAGCGCCAGCACGGTGGCCCGGCGCTCTTGCCAGCAGTATGTCCAAAGACGCCGCATCCAGCCCAAGTTAACAGCGTCTTTTTCGCTCATATGTCCTAATCGTCCCCGGGTCTCAGTAAGCTCAGCCAGCATAACATCTCGCCGAGTGATTTCATTTCCCGAGCTAACGATGTAGTCGCCGCAAGTCCCCGCGGTCGCCAGTTTCGCGATCAGCGACCCGCCGCAAACTCCTGCGAAGCAGTGCCCGGGAGCCTTAGCGTTAGTTCCCGGGAGGCGCGGCAGCTGGCGCGTACTTCCGCGTAATGTCAGCCATCCTCGCTAGAGTCCTGCCATGCGAATCCTTCACACCTCCGACTGGCATCTCGGGCGTTCCCTGCACCGCGCTGACCTTCGTGAGGCGCAGGCGCGTTTCGCTGACCATCTGGTCTCCACCGTCAAGGAAGAAAGCATCGACGCGGTGCTGGTCGCCGGGGATGTCTACGACCGGGCGGTGCCGCCGGTGGACTCGGTCGCGCTATTCGAGGAGACGCTCGCCCGGCTGCGCGACGTGGGAGCGCGGGTGGTGCTGATCAGCGGCAACCACGACTCGGCTCGTCGGCTCGGCGTGAACTCGGCGCTGATCGACGCGGCTGGCGTGCACCTGCGGACCCGCCGGGAGATCCTCGACACCCCGGTGACGCTCACCGACGAGCACGGCGAGGTCGCGGTCTACGGGGTCCCTTACACCGAGCCCGCCGCCACCGACCTGCCAGAACACACTCATACCGCGGTGTTCAGCGACGCGGTGCAGCGCATCCGCACCGACGTGGCCCGCCGCGACGCGCGGCGCACGATCGTGATGGCGCACGGCTGGATCGCCGGCGGGGAACCGAGCGAGTCCGAGCGCGAGATCGCCGTCGGCGGCGTCGGCCAGGTCCCGCTGAGCGTGTTCGACGGGTTCAGCTACGTGGCGCTCGGCCACCTGCACGGCCAGCAGACCCTCGCCGAGCACCTGCGCTACAGCGGTTCACCGCTGCCGTACTCGTTCTCCGAGGCCAATCACAACAAGGGAAGCTGGCTGGCTGAGCTTGACGCGAGCGGGCTGACCCGCGTCGAGCGCGTCCCCGCCCCCGTCTACCGCAAGCTCAGCGTGCTGCGCGGTCCGCTGGACGCGCTGCTCACCGAACCGGAGCACGACGCGCGCGAGAACGACTTCCTGTCCGTCACGCTCACCGACACGGTGCGTCCCGAAGGCGCCATGGACCAGTTGCGCACGCGTTTCCCGCACGTGCTGGTGCTCGCCTTCGACCCCGAGGGCGTCGTGCGCGACACCCGCTCGTACGGCCAGAAGACGCGAGGCCGCACCGACGTGCAGGTCGCGGCCGAGTTCGTCTCCCACGTCCGTGGCGCCCCGCCTAGCCTTAACGAGGAACGGTTGCTGTCGAGTGCCTTCGACTCGGTCCGCCGGGAAGGAGACGCGGCCTGATGCGTCCGCACCGGCTGGAGCTCACCGCGTTCGGCGCGTTCGCGGAGAAGGCATCGCTGAACTTCGACGAGCTGGAAGGGCTGTTCCTGCTGCACGGCGAGACCGGCGCGGGCAAGACGACGCTGCTCGACGCGATCGCGTTCGCGCTGTACGGCCGGGTGCCGGGGGAGCGGGGGAAGACCCGTCGGCTGCGCTCTGACCACGCGGCGCCCGAGGTCAGGACCGAGGTGATACTCGAGGCCACCATCGGCGGCCGTCGGCTGCGGATCACCAGGTCACCAGAGCAGGAACGGCCGAAGAAACGCGGTGACGGCTTCACCAAGGAACCCGCGGCTGTCCTTCTTCAGGAGCTGCGCGGCGGCGGCTGGGAGATGACGTCCACGCGGGCCGGCGAAGCGGACGGCGAGATCGCCGATCTGATGGGCATGTCCGCCGAGCAGTTCTTCCAGGTCGTCTTGCTGCCGCAAGGCCAGTTCGCGCAGTTCCTGCAGGCCGACGCGGAAACCAGGGGCAAACTGCTGCAGAAACTGTTCAGCACTGACCGGTTCCGGGCGGTAGAGGACTGGCTCGCGCAGCGGCGACGTGACACCGACAGCGAGGTCAAGTCGGGGTCAGAAGTGGTGGAGCGCCTCGTCGCCCAGGTAGCCCAGGCCGCCGGTGCCGAGGTTCCGGCTGACCCGGAGCCCCAATGGGCCGCCAGGCTTGTCGAGACCGCGAACGCCGAGCGTGACGCCAGCCATGAGCTAGTCGCCGGGCGGCCGATGCGCCGGCAGTCGGAGCTGGCGGCCTCCGCGCCAAAGGTGGCGGCGGTCCGCGCGGACATCGAGGCAGCGGCGCGCGCGGCGGAGATCGCACCGGTGCTGACCGAAGCGACCCGCGCGGCCAAAGCGGCCGAAGAAGCCGTCGGCGCCGAGCAAGCGGCGCGCTCCGCGCTGCCGGAGGACCTCATCGCCATCCCCGGGGAAACACCGTCCGCGGAAACGTTGCGGGCCGAGGCGGCGGGCCGGCGCGAGCGGCTGGGCACGCTGGAAGCACTTCGCTCGGTCGCGAAACAGGCGGACGCCGATGACGCCAGCGCCACGGCCGCGCGGCTGCGGGTCGGCGAACTCGCTGACCGGCTCACCGGCCTGAAGTCCGAGCTGACCACCCTTCGCGAGCGCCGTGAACAGGCCACGGCCGCCCGTGACAACGCGCAGCGGGCGGCCGCCGAGCTTGTCGGGGCAACCGCTGAAGCCGACAAGTACCGGGCGGCGGCCACCGACTCGGCCGAGTTGGTCAAGGCCAACGCGGAGCGGGAGTCGCTGGAGGCGGCGCACCTGACCGCCCGTGAGAAGGCTGTGGGTCTGCAGGAGATCGCGCACGGGTTGCGGGTGGCGCGATTCGACAGCATGCGGGCCGAATTGGCGGCCTCGCTGACCGACGACGCGGAATGCCCGGTGTGCGGCTCGTTCGATCACCCGAGCCCATGCGAGATGACCGGCGAATGGATAAGCCGTGAGCAGGAAGAGGCGGCGACCGCCGAGTCCGAGGAGGCCGCTGTCCGCCGCGACGAGGCCGGGCAGCGGGTCGCGCGGGTGCAGGCGCGGATCGAGGAGCTGGAGAGGCGGCTGACCGTGGCCGGGTTCGCGGCCGGCGAAGATGCGGGCGCCTTGAAAAAGGAAGCCGGCCGGCTAGCCGCTCAGGTCGCCGAGCTCAAGGCCGCCGCCGCGTCCATCGACGAGCTCCAGTCCCGGCTCGAGCGGGCCAGCACGGCGATCGGCGACGCGGAGAAGAACCAGGCCGAGGCGACCGAGCAGCAGCTGGCCGCCACCCGGGAGGGCGAGGACGCGGCCCGGCGCGCGGAAACGGCCCGCGAGTCGCTGCGCGCGCAGCTGGGCGACGCGGAAGATCTCGACGCGGCGCTGTCACTGGCCAGGCGGGGCGCCGAGCAGCTGACCGCCGCCGCCGACGCGGCGGACGAAGCCAGCCGCCGCGCCGCCGAGCAGACCCGGACGCGTGACATCGCGCTCCAGGTGGCGAGCGAGGCCGGATTCGACTTCGCGTCAGCGCGGGCCGCCTACCGCGGCCAGGAGTGGCGGGCTGAGCAGGAAGACCGAGTTCGTCGTTATGACGGCGAAGTTCAGTCTGTCGCCGACCAGCTCGCCAGCCAAGATCTGGACGTCACGCTCGAGCCGCCCGCGCCGGTCGCCGCGACCGCTGAGGCGGTGACGGCCGCCCAGGTGGCGCACGATCAGGCGGTGGCCGCCCGCGGCCGCGCGCAGCACACCGCGGACCAGCTGGCAGCCTTGAGTCCGCGGCTAACGGAGGCGCTCGCCGCGCTCGAGCCACTGGTCGCACGGGCCACCGAGGTGCGGCAACTCGCCGATCTCGCCGCCGGGGGCGGGGCGAACACGCTGCGGATGACGCTGTCCTCGTTCGTGCTCGCGGCGCGGCTGGAAGAGGTCGCCGAGGCGGCCAGCCAGCGGCTGCTGCGGATGACGGCGGGACGGTACTCGCTGGTGCACACCGACGAGCGCCACGGTGCCAAAAGGGCCGGACTCGGACTGCTCGCCTGCGACTCGTGGACCGGCATCGACCGGGACACCTCGACCCTGTCCGGCGGCGAGACGTTCATGGCCAGCCTCGCGCTCGCGCTCGGCCTCGCCGACGTGGTGACCGCTGAGGCGGCGGGCAGCCCGATGGAGGCGCTGTTCGTGGACGAGGGATTCGGCACGCTGGACGAGGACACGCTCGACGAGGTGATGAACGTGCTCGACGGACTACGCGAGGGCGGCCGCGTCGTCGGCATCGTCAGCCACGTCGCGGAGCTCCGGCAGCGGATTCCCGCCCAGGTCCAGGTGCGCAAGGGACAGCATGGCAGCCGGGTATCCGTCGCGCTGGGATGATAGATCTGTGACACCTTGACGAATCAAGAGCGCTGGGCCCGGCTGCGCCGGTCCCTGTGGCAGCCGCCCCGCCCGCACGGCGAGCAGCCGTCAGAGCGGGTGGTCGGCCCGCTTGAGTTGTTCTACGACCTAGCCGTGGTCGTGCTGGTCGCCCAGGCAGCTCATCACCTGGCCCAGCACCTGACCTGGGGCGGCCTCGGCGAGTTCGCCGCGGTGTTCACGCTGGTGTGGATCGCCTGGGTCAATGGCAGCCTGCACCACGAGTTGCACGGCCACGACGACGCCCGCGCTCGCAGCACGTTCCTGGTGCAGATCCTGGTGCTCGCCGCGATGGGCGCTTTCATCCCGCACGCGGACGGCGCGCGAGGTGCCGCGTTCGCCGTCGCCGCCGCGGTGCTGTTCGCGATACTGGCCGTGCTGTGGCTGCTGGCCGCGCGGGGAGACCGCCCCGAATACCACCGGACGAGCAAGCTGTTCGTCACCGGGACCGCGGCCTGCGCCGCCCTGCTGGCCGCGACCGCCCTGCTGCCAGCCGATGCTCGGGTGCCGGCCTGGGGCATTCTGGACATCGCTTACCTGGCTGGATTCGCCGCCGTGATCGTTCGTGCGAGACCGGAGGCGGAGCTGGTTATCACCGACGCGCTCACCGACCGGTTCGGGGCCTTCATCATCATCGTGCTCGGCGAAACCCTCACCGGCGTCGTCACCGGATTGTCCAGCGAGCCGGTCAGCGGGCTCACCCTGACCGTCGGGCTGATCGCCGTCGTGGTCGGCTTCGGCGCCTGGTGGACATACTTTGACTTCGCCGGAAACCGCCGCCCCAGAGCAGAACGCACGGCCACCGTGCAATGGCTACTCGGCCACCTGCCGCTGACCGCCGCCATCGCCGCGATGGGCGCCGCGATGGTCAGCCTCGTCGACCACGCCCACGACGGCCGCACCCCGGCCGCCACGGCGTGGGTGCTGTGCGCGGGCGCCGCCGTCGTGCTGGGCGCGACGATGCTGGTCGCCGCGAGCCTGCGGGAGTGGTACCGCGACCACGGCCTGTACCGGCCGCTAGCGCGTACGTGCGCCGCCGCGGCCGTGGCGTGCCTCGCGATCGGTGCGCTACGCCCGGCGCCGCTCGTCCTTGGTCTCGTGCTCGTCCTGCTGCTCTCGATCCCCTGGGGATTCGCCGTCTGGCACCGCTTGGGCGAGTCAACGGGTTAACTGGTGCCGGTGTCCGGTCTGGTGATGTCGCCGGGCGGGAACATGGCGTCGAGGTCGGCGCGGGCGCGGGCCACCCGGGAGCGGATCGTTCCGACCGGGCAGTCGCAGATCGCCGCCGCCTCGGCGTAGCCGCAGCCGAGTACCTGGGTCAGGACGAACGCGGCTCGCCGGTCCGGATCGAGCGCCGCCAGCAGCTCGGTGAGTTCGGCTCGCAGGCTGATGTCAGCGGGCGGGGAGCTGGCGCCGGCCAGCCGGGCGGTGGTCTCCCGGGCACGCACCCGGAACTGGATCTCGTGCGCGCAAACCCGCCGGGCGATCGTCAGCAGCCAGGTGCGCACCGATGCCTCGCCGCGGAACCCGCGCAGCGCCGGGATGGCGCGCAGGTACGTCTCCTGGGTCAGGTCGTCGGCCGAAGCGGGATCGACCAGGTGCGCGCACAGTCGCCACACGTCCTGTTGCGTGGCGCGGATCAGGTCGCTGAGCGCGGCTCGGTCTCCGCGCGCGGCGGCCTGGGCGAGGCGGGGGAGCTCGTCCACGGTGCAACACTACGACAGCTTGTAGGAGAATTTTTCACCGGGCGGGAACTTTTCCGGTACTCGGGCGGCACTACTCCGACATGGATTGCGAAAGTGCCCGGACGGCGATCTCGGCTGGTCTGGACGGAGAAGACCCTGGAGTACCCGCTGACCTGGTCCTGGACCACCTGGACGGGTGCGCGGAATGCCGCGGGTGGCAACGGCGGGCGCACATGCTCACCAGGCAGGCGCGGCTCAGCGGGCACGCGCTGGACCATGACCTGACCGGCGCGGTGCTCGCGCAGCTTCCGCCGCGGCGGCCTGATCGCCGCCACCTGCTGGTCAGGGCCGGGCTGCTCGTCGTCGCGGTGGCGCAGCTGGCGATTACGGTGCCGCTGCTGATCCTGGGTCACGACCACGACGCCGGCACGCATGCCGCGCACGAGCTCGGCTCGTTCGACCTGGCGCTCGCCATCGCGTTCATCGTGGGCTCGATCCGCCCGGCGCTATCGGCTGGTCTTGCGTGGCCATGCGGTATCGCCGCGCTCGGACTGGCCGGAACGGCCATCATCGACTTGATCGCCGGGCAGACGCTCGGCGTCGACGAGGCGCAGCACCTGATCGCCGTCGCGGGCGCGCTGCTGCTGGCCTGGCAGGCTCACACGCTGTCCCGACCGCCGCGGGTGCCCGTGCCGCTGGCCGGCCCGACGCTAACCGGCGAGCTGGCTGGGCTGGGCCTGTCGCCAGAATCCATCCAGCCGACCGAGCGGCCCGGCGCGAGCGGGACCGTCAGCCAGGCAGAGGTGGCCTGATGCCGGGGATGGACTCGGGGCTCAGCGCGAACGATCCGGTGATCGTCGCCGCGTTCCGCTCGGCGCTGCTGCATCAGGCGCTCATCGCCGTCGTGGTCATCGCGTTGCTGTGGCTGCTGTGGGGGACCGCGAGCGTGTGGCTGTTCGCGCGCACCGAACCGGCCACCGCCAAGCCGGCCGAGCCCGCCGGACGGGCGGTGCTGCGGATCGGCTTCGGCCTGCTGTGGGTGCTGGATGGCATCCTGCAGGCGCAGCCGAAGATGGCCGTCGGCCTGCCGTCGCAGGTGATCGCGCAGGCCGCGGCCGGTTCCCCGCAGTGGGTGCTGCGCCTGGTGAACTGGGGCGGAACCGCCTGGACGTACCACCCGGTGCAGGCGGGCGCCGCCGCGGTCTGTCTGGATCCAGATCGGCCTCGGGTTGTGGATGCTGGTGGCGGTGCGCGGCTGGTGGTCGCGGGCGGTGTTCCAGGCGTGGCCGGGACGGGGCTTCTGGCAGGGGACGCTGGCCGCCAGCATGCAGTCGATGGCGCAGACGTCGCAGCCGCACGTGCTGTCCGCTCTGGTCGGAGACTTCGGCTCGTTCACCTCCGCGCACGGTTTCTGGGTCAACCTGTTCGTCGTCATCGCGCTCGCCGCCATCGGCCTGGCGTTCATCAGCGGCCGCCCCCGGCTGGTCCGGCCGGCGGTCATCGCCGGAACGGTCCTGTGCCTGGCGGACTGGGTGCTCGTCCAGGACCTCGGTTTCTTCGGCGGGGTCGGCACCGACCCGAACAGCATGATCCCGGTGATCCTGGTCTTCGTCGCGGGTTACCTGGCACTGGTGAGAGTCTCGCCACAAGCCGAGCCAGCGCCGGAGCGGATAAGGATCACCGCGCCGGCGGTGGCCGCGCTCGGCGCCGTCGCCGTCGTGCTGCTGGGCGCGGTGCCGCTGGCGGCCGCGTCGGTGAACCGGACCGCCGATCCGATACTCGCCGAGGCGATCGCGGGCGACACGGCCGCGCTCAACGAGGCCGCTCCCGGATTCCGGCTCACCAGCCAGGACGGCCGCACGGTGTCGCTGTCCAGCTTGCGGGGGAAGGTCGTGCTGCTGACGTTCCTCGACCCGGTCTGCACCACCGACTGCACCCTGATGGGACGGGAGTTTCTCCAGGCGGGCCGGTTGCTGGCCGCCGACAAGCGAAACGTCGAGCTGGTCGGCATCGTCACCAACCCGATCTATGACTCGGTCGCGGTTGTCCGTGCCTTCGACCAGCAGGAAGGCCTGGACGCGCTGCCGAACTGGCTGTACCTGACCGGCACCGCCGCGCAACTCGCCCCGGTGTGGAAGTCGTACGGCATCGTCGCCGAGGTGTTGCCGGCCGGGGCGATGGTCGCGCACCAGGACACCGCGTTCGTCATCGACAAGACCGGTCATACCCGCGAGGAACTGGACTTCGACCCAGGACCAGGGACGCAAGCCAGCGTGTCGTCGTTCGGTGAACTGCTCGCCGGTGACGCCCGCACGCTGCTCGGGAGCGCCTCGTGAAGCGGATAGCGGCCATGGCGGCTGTGGTGGTGGCGCTCGCCGGGTGCGGATCGGCGGCCGGGTCAGCGTCCCGGCCGGTGGTGATCGCGCCGCTGACCACCTCGATGAGCACCGCGGGTGCCACCTGGGCGGTGGTGGTCATGGGCGGATCCGCCGCCAGCGAGAACAACTTCTGGCAGCTCTTCGTCCGCACGTCCGCCCGCTGGTCGCTGGTCACCCCGCCGGGTGTCGCGGACAACGGCGGTCTCGTCGCGGCGGGCGGCAGTTCGCTGCTGGTCGGGTTCCGGCCGAGCCAGGGCCTTGCCTTCTCACCGCTGGCCACCACCGCCGACCACGGCACGAAGTGGACACCCGCCCTGCTCAACGCGACGCTGGCCGACGTTCCCGACGCACTCGCCGTAGCGCCGGATGGCGGCCGTACGCTCGCACTTCTTGATACCAAAACGATGGAGCAGGCGTCCCCGGCCGCGACCGGCTGGTCAGTCCTGTCCCGGGTAGCCTCGGTCGCCGCCTCCCCGGCCGGCAAGAGCTGCGGCCTGTCGGCGATCACGGCGGTGTCGTTCACCCCGTCGGGGGTCCCGCTCGCCGGGGGAGCGTGCGACCGGGCGGGAGCGGCCAGCGTGTTCAGCTATTCGGGGGGTACCTGGCATGCGGCCGGTCCGGCACTGCCCGGGCGAACGGTCCAGGTACTCCGGCTCACCGCCACCAGCACCGGGAACGCCGCCCTGCTGCTGTCGGGTACCAGCCTGTACGCGGCGTGGACCAGCGGTGCCCGCTGGACGGTATCGGCGCCGCTGACCGCGAGCCTGTCATCGGCCGCGTTCGGCCCGGGCGGCTCGGTTGGCGTGCTGCTGTCCGGTGGCCGGGTGGCCACGATCAGCGGCCCGGGCGCCGCCTGGACGCTACTGCCCAAGGCCCCGGCGGGCAGCGCCGTCCTCGCCTTGGACCCCCTCCAAGCCCTATCGGTCAGCGGCGGTTCGAAGCTCACGGTCTGGCGGCTCGCCGGAACCTGGACCAAGGAACAGGTGATCAAGGTCCCGATCGGCTACGGCACATCGAGTTAGCGGTTGACCTGGCCCCTGGGGCCCTTCCTGGGCACGCGACCCCGGAAAGTCCGCGTCGGCTGAGCGCCCGGAGACGGGCCGTTGCTGAGCGGTGCGGCCCTGCCCGTGAAAGAGCCAGAGCAGAGCCACACCGCCCAGCAACGACACCCCTGGGCCAGCGGCTCTACCGCACCCACGAACACCACCAGTACCAGTAGCACCCGCCCCGAGCGGTCAGGCGTGGTGACCTCCTTGACCTGGCCCCTGGGGCCGGAGCGAGGCTTCATCGGGCCGGGTACCCTGCCCGGCATGAGGAGGCCGTCGGTGGAGTTGTTGTCCAGCGGGGACTTCGCCCGCGCATCAGGGCTGTCCCGCAAGGCTTTGCGGCTGTATGACGAGCTGGGGCTGCTGAAGCCGAAGAGCGTCGACCCGTACACCGGCTACCGCGGCTATGGGCCGGGCCAGCTGGAGCAGGCCCGGCTGGTCGCCTGGCTCCGTCGGCTCGGGATGCCGCTGGAGCGGATCCAGGCAACCGTTGCGATGCCGCCGCACGAGGCAGCCGGGGAGCTGAAAGCCTACTGGGACGGCATCGAGGCGGAGACCGCCGCGCGGCGGGAACTGGCGAGCTTCCTCATCGGCTATTTGTCCGGGAAGGACGCTGAAATGACCGAAATACCCAACGCGCTTACCGTCCGTTACGCGCTACGGTCGGATATCGGGCTGAAGCGCGCGGATAACGAGGACGCTGCCTACGCTGGAGCCCGGCTGCTGGCGGTCGCCGACGGGATGGGCGGCCACGCGGCCGGCGAGGTCGCCAGCTCGGCGGTGATCGAGGCGCTGCGTCCGCTGGACACCGCTGTCCCGGCGGGGGAACTGCTCAACGCGCTTGACCACGCCGTCCGGCGCGCGGGCAGTACCCTTCGGGACCTCGCCGAAGCCGATCCCGAGCGGGCCGGTATGGGAACCACGCTCACCGCCATGCTGTGGTCGGGGTCGCAGATCGGGCTGGTGCACATCGGGGACACCCGGGTCTACCTGGTGCGTGACGGTGAGCTCTTCCAGATCACCCACGACCACACGGTGGTCCAGTCGCTGATTGATGACGGCAAGATCACCAAGGACGAGGCGGCCTCCCACCCGCAGCGAGCGCTGCTGCTGCGGGCGCTTGACGCGAGGAGCGCGCACGAGCCGGACCTGACGTTGCACGAGGCCCGGGCGGGAGACCGCTACCTATTGTCTTCCGACGGGTTGCACGGCCTGGTGCCCGATGCGGAGATCACCCGGGTGCTGCTGACGGTCGCCGACGCCGAGCAGGCGGTCAGCGACCTGATCGCGCTCGCCATCGCGGCCGGGGCCCCGGACAACGTCACCTGTATCGTCGCTGACGTCAGCTAAGAACCAATCTATTGTCAGGCGCCCCGGGACTATCTAACGTGTGTGGCGTGAGAAACAGAAGCACCGCCGGGATACTCTCGCTTGCCGTTGTAGCCACCGGGGCGCTGCTCGCAGCGGCCCCGTCGACCGGACCAGAGCTCGGCGCCCAAGCGCCCAAGGCTCAAGTCAGGATCTCACCCAACATCATCGACCGGTTCGCGGCAGCGAGCCAGCCGCTGACCAGCGCGCAGTGTGAGTCCGACTATGGCGTCGCTTGCTATCAGGGCCCCGAGTTGCAGTCCGCCTATAACCTCGGCCCGCTGCTGCGGCACGGGATCACCGGCCGGGGCGAGACCATCGTGATCGTCGACTCGTACGGGTCGCCGACGATCAAGCAGGATCTCGCCACCTACGACGCTCGCTACAAGCTGCCCGCCCCGCCGTCCTTCAAGATCATCCAGCCCGCGGGCGCGGTACCGCCGTACCAGGAGAACTCTGACTTCGAGGGCTGGGCCGGCGAGACGACGCTGGACGTGGAGATGTCCCACACCATCGCCCCGGGCGCGAACATCCTGCTGGTGGAGACGCCGGTGTCGGAGACGGAGGGGGTCACCGGGTTCCCGCAGATCGTCAAGGCCGAGAACTACGTGATCGACCACCACCTTGGTGACGTGATCAGCCAGAGCTTCGGCGCCACCGAGGGAACGTTCCCGAACGCGGCCTCCATCGACGCGCTGCGGAGCGCGTACGTGAACGCGGCCGCCCGTGGCGTGACGGTGCTCGCGGCCACCGGCGACGCCGGGGTGGTCGACGATGAGCTGAACGAGGTCGACTACTACACCCACCGGGTCGTCGACTGGCCGCCGAGTGACCCGCTGGTGACAGCGGTCGGCGGGACCGAACTGCACCTGAACGCGGCCGGGCGACGCACCTCGGCGGACTCGGTGTGGAACGACACCTACAACAAGGCGGCGAACGAGATAGCGTACGGCGACGCCGGCCCCAACCCGCTGGCCACCAACGGCGGGGTGTCGGCGGTATTCTCCCGACCCGCCTACCAGAAGAGCGTGGCCAACGTCGTCGGAAAGGCCCGGGGCGTACCGGACATCGTGATGAGCGGGGCGTGCAACGGCGCGATCCAGGTGTACCAGAGCTTCGCCGGGTCCCCGGCGGGCTGGTACATGAGCTGCGGGACCAGCGAGGCCACACCGCTCTTTGCCGGAATCGTCGCGCTAGCCGACCAGGCGGCCGGTCACAGCCTAGGGCTGATCAACCCGGCCCTGTACGCGATGAAGGCGGCCCACGTCCCCGGTCTGGTCCCGGTGACCTCCGGAAACAACACCGTGACCTTCACCCAGAACGGCAAGACCTACACCGTCGAGGGCTACCAGGCTAAAGCCGGATACAACCTGGCGTCGGGGCTCGGCACCGTAAACGCCGCCGCCTTCGTCCCCGAACTAGCCGCCTTCGCCAGCCACCGGTAGCGCATCCTCGCCGTAGCCCCCTTCCCGCCGCAGCCCCCTTCCCGCCGTAGGCTCCAAGGGCGGCGATGAGTCATCGACGCCCCTAGAGGGGCAGCCATGAGTCATCGCTGCCCCGGGGGCCCGGGCCCGGCGCGGGGGGTTAGCCTAGGAGGCCGGTGCCGGTTGGGTTTACTTGGGACTGGGTGATGCCGGAGGTGGCTACGCCCCATTTGGCGAGGATCTTTGCGTATTCGCCGTCGGCTATTAGCTCGTTGACGGCGGCCGACAGCACTGGCGCTAGGGCGGAGCCTTTGTCGGTGACGAAACCTACCGGCGTCTGGCTGAACTGCCCGGCGAACCTGAGTCCTGGCAGGTGCGCCGCCTCGTACTTCACGCCGAGGGTGGGGCCGAAGTAGACGTCGAGCTTCCCGTTCTCCAGGCCGAGGATGATCGGGGCCTGGTCGGCGAAGTAGTCGACCTTATACGGGGTCTTCCCGGCCGCCGCGCACTTGGCGGCGTCCTTGGTGAGGATCTCCTGGAAGGTCGTGCCCGCGCCGGTGCCTATCGTCAACCCGCACAGGTCGGTGATGCTGGTAACAGTCGACAGCGAGCTACTGGACGGCACCAGGAGAGACTGGCCGTCGGACAGATAGGTGGAGAAGTCGACCACCTGCTCCCGCGCCGCGGTCACGCCGAAGTTGTCCACGCCGACCTCGAACCGGCCGTTCTGCACGCCGGGGATGATCGTGTCGAAGGTCCCGTAGCTGGTGCTCCAGTGAACCCCGAGGACCTGTGCGACCGCGTTCTCTATATCCGGTTGGATGCCGACCGCCTGACCGTTGGTCCCCTCGCCGGCATAAGGCAGCCCGGCGGTTCCGGTGAACTGTGTCGTGCCGAGTGTGAGCGTCCCGCTGGAACGTACGCTCGCGGGCAACTCGGCGTGCAGTTTGGCATCTTCCGAGATGCCGGATACCACGTCCTGCGTCGGGTAAGCAGCCGCCGACGGAGCAGCAGAATGAGTGGCGGAGTCGCTGGCCGAGGTACCGGACGAGCCGCAGGCCGCCAGGGCCAGGCAGCCAGCGGCGGCTACCGAAATCGTGAGGAACCGGGGGAAACGGAGCACAGTTCGTCCCTTCGTTATGTCTGAGTTAGGTCAGGACGGCGGATAGGAAGGCACGTGCGCGCGGATGCTGAGGGTCGGCGAGCACCGCGTCCGGGGGCCCGGTCTCGACAATCCGTCCCTCGTCGAGGAACACGACGGTGTCGGCCGCTTCACGGGCGAACCCGATCTCATGGGTGACGACGATCATCGTCATCCGCGCGGCGGCCAGATCCTTCATGACCGAGAGGACCTCGCCGACGAGTTCTGGGTCGAGTGCGCTGGTCGGCTCGTCGAAGAGCATCAGCTTGGGTTCCATCGCGAGCGCCCGGGCGATCGCGACCCGCTGCTGCTGGCCACCGGACAGGCGCTTCGGGTATTCGGCTTCTCGCCCGGAAAGCCCGACCCGGGCCAGCAGTTCACGAGCGCGGGCGGTCGCGTCGGAGCGGGAGACGCCGCGCACCGTGATCGGCGCGTAGACCAGGTTCTCGAGCACGGTCATGTGCGGGAACAGGTTGAACTGCTGGAACACCATCCCGATCTCGGCACGTTGCCGGGCGATCACGGCCGGCGACAGCTCGCGCAGGCGGCCGCGGACGCTGCGATAGCCGATGAGATCACTGCCAACGGTGACGTGACCGGCGTCCGGCACCTCCAGGTGATTGATCAGCCGCAGCAGGGTGGACTTGCCCGCGCCGGACGGGCCGAGCAGGACCACCGTCTCGCCCTCGTTGACGTCGAGG
>JBEKHI010000135.1:0-18655 GCA_050012355.1 Streptosporangiaceae bacterium
GGTGCGCCGGACGCCGGGCGCGGTCGCGCTGGCGGGGCCGGGCGGGGAACTACTGTCGTACGCGGAGCTGAACGAGCGGGCGAACCGGCTGGCCCATTACCTGATCGGGCTGGGCGCCGGTCCAGAGCAGGTGGTGGCGCTGGCGCTGCCGCGCAGCGCACCGACGATGGTGGCGTTGCTGGCGGTGGCCAAGGCCGGCGCGGCGTATCTGCCGGTGGACCCGTTGCTGCCCGCGGCCAGGATCGAATTTATGCTTAACGACGCACGGCCGGTGATTACGGTGACCGACGCGGCGACGTCGGGCGGCCTGCCGGAGGATGGGCCGCCCCGGGTAGTGATCGACGATCCGGCGGTGACGGCAGTGGTGGCGGCCCGCCCGGCCCGGGACGTGACCGACGCCGACCGGGCGGTCCCGCTGCGGCTCGCCAACCCGGCTTACGTGATCTACACCTCGGGTTCCACCGGTACGCCCAAGGGTGTGGTGGTCACCCAGGCCGGCCTGGTCAACCTGGCGGTCGCGCAGATAGCGGCCCACGCGCTGGGTCCTGGTAGCAGGCTGCTGCAGGTCGCGTCGCTGAGCTTCGATACCTCGTCGGGGGAGATCTGGCGAACGCTCGGATCGGGCGCGTCGCTGGTCGTTCCCCCGGCCGGGCCGCTGGACAGCGAGCAACTGGCCCAGCTGGCCGCCGAGCACGAGATCAGCCATGTGTGGATGCCGCCGGCCGTGCTGGCCGGGATGACAGCCGGGCGGCTGGCCGGTGTGCGGACGATGACGGTGGGGGGTGAGGCGGTCCCGTCATCGGTGGCCGATCCGTGGGCACTGGACCGGTTGATGCTGGTGGGCTATGGTCCGACCGAGAGCACGGTGTGTACCACGACGTACCACGTGCGGCCGGGGGATGCCGCCCGGGCTGGGGTGTTGCCGATCGGCCGGCCGATCGGGAACGTTCGCGTGTTCGTGCTGGATGAGTGGCTGGGGGTGCTGCCGCCGGGGGTGGTGGGTGAGTTGTACGTGGCCGGGGCGGGGGTGGCGCGGGGGTATCTGGGGCGGCCGGGGCTGACGGCCGGGCGGTTCGTGGCCTGTCCGTTCGGGGAGCCGGGGGAGCGGATGTACCAGACCGGGGACCTGGTGCGGTGGCGGGCCGACGGGCAGCTGGAGTTCGTGGGCCGGGTCGATGACCAGGTGAAGCTGCGCGGGTTCCGGGTCGAGCTGGGGGAGGTGCGGGCCGTGCTGGCGGCCGCGCCGGGAGTGAGCCAGGCCGTCGTGGTGGTGCGGGAGGACCGGCCGGGGGACCGGCGGCTAGCCGGGTATGTGGTTGCGGCTGCTGGCCAGGCGGTCGACGGCCGGGGGCTGCGGGAGTGGCTGGCCGGGCGGCTGCCGGATTACATGGTGCCGTCGGTGGTGATGGTGCTGGCCGGGCTGCCGCTGACGGTGAACGGGAAACTGGACCGGGCCGCCCTGCCCGAGCCGGACTACCAGACAGCCGCCGCCGACACGGGCTATGGCACCCCCGCCGAAGAGCTACTGGCCCAGCTGTTCGCTGAAGTGCTGGGCCTCGACCGGGTCGGAGCAGACGACAGCTTCTTCGACCTGGGCGGCCATTCGATGATGGCGGCCAAGCTAGCCAGCCGGATCCGCTCGGTGCTGGGGATGGAGGCGGAGCTCCAGGACGTATTCGAGGCGCCGACGGTGGCCAAGCTGACCGCCCGGCTCGCCGCCAGTACCGGTCGCCGGGCGCGGCCGGTACTGCGACCGATGCGACGCCCGGACAGCGACCCCGATGACTGATGACGATGGCCGGTTCCGGGAACAGGTGCGTTCCGCGTTGGCCGACATCGTGCTGCCACACGCGGACAGCTGGGAAACCACCGGGAAGATCGACAGTCAAGGCTGGCGGTCGCTGGGCGACCGCGGACTGCTAGGTCTCGCTCACACCGGTCCCGAATTCATGCGGAGCGCGGTTTTCCTTGATGAGCTCGGGAGGACGGGTTATACGGGTGTCCGGGCCGCGATCGGTGTGCACGCGTACATGGCGCGGTCTTACCTGGAACTGTTCGGCAACGACGAACAACGAGCGGCATACCTGCCCGCCACCCGCCAGGGCCAGCGGATAGCGGCGCTGGCGATGACCGAGGACAACGCCGGATCTGACTTGCGAAACCTGAGTACGCGGGCCGAGCTCGGCAGCGACGGCAACTACCGGGTCACCGGCCGGAAGTGCTACGTCACCAACGGATCGGCCGCCGACTTCTTCGTCACGCTGGTCAGGACCGGACCCGCGTCCGCCAGCAAGGTGCTGAGCCACGCGAGTGTGCTGCTGATAGACGCCGATCTGCCCGGCATCACCCGGCAGGAGCAGCCCCTGCTCGGCTGGCGCAGCGCCGACGTGTGCACCGTGGAGTTCGCTGACGTGCCGGTACCCGCCAGCCGTCTGCTGGGCCGTCCCGGCCAGGCGCTGACCCAGCTAATGAAGGCCCTGGACTTCGAACGGCTCGTCGCCGGGGTGCTCGCGGTCGGCGGTATCGGATACTGCCTCGAACTGCTGCGCGCCTTTGTCCGCGATCACCGGCTCGGGGATTCCCCGATGAGTGCCAAACAGGCCATCCGCCAGCGGGTCGCCGACCTGGACTGTGACTTTGAACTGGTCCGCCAGTACGCGCTCCATGCCGCCCGCCAGCAATGCCGGGGGCGGCTCGACACCCGCACCGCCTCAATACTCAAACTCAAGTCCACCGAGCTTGCCGTGGTCGCGGCCCAGCAGTGCCTGACGTGCCACGGCGCCCGGGGATATCAGCAGGACTCGGCCGTCAGCCGGATGTACCGCGATGCGATTGGCGGCACGATCGCCGGCGGAGTGAGCGAACTCATGCGTGACATGATCTACGAACTGGGGTTAGCCATGGCTTCCGCGATCACGTCCGCCAGCGCCACGTCGGGCTGCGCGACCCCCGCGGCCAGCAGGGCACAGAAGTCCGCCGCCACCTGCTGGGCGGTCCGCGGGCGGAAGAGATCGCTGGCATACACCAGCCGCCCCTGGTAGCAGTCGCCGTCTTTAACCAGGAAGATGCCGAGATCGACCTTCGCTATGCCCTGGTGCACAGGCAGCCGCTCGGTGGTCACCCCCGGCAGGTCGAGCGGGGGTCTGGGCACGTCGTCGACGACGAGCACGACCTGGCACAGCGGTGGCCTGCTGAGCTTCCTGGGCCCGCCGAGGTCCCTGACGATGTTCGAGAACGGTACGTCGCGGTGCGCGACCGTGTCCGTCACGACCTGTTTCGTGGACGCCACCAACGCGCCGAAACCCTCATCGGCGCCGACCTGCTGGCGCAGCGGCATCAGGCTGGCCACGTACGTGATCATCTGATCGAGGCCGGCCGCCCCCCGTCGCGACACGATCGCGCCCAGGACTTGATCAGGCGACCCGTTGTACGCGTACAGCAGGACGGTGACCGCGGCCGCCAGGAGGGTGAAAGGCGTCACGCGCGAACGCCGGGCCATCGAGCGGAGCCGGCCGGCGAGGGCGGCATCGATCTGGAACTGGATCAGTCCACCCTGGCTGCTCGGCCGCTCCGGCGGCGGCCGGTCGGCGGGCACGGTGCTTTCGGCGGGAGCGTCCCGCAGACGCTCCCGCCAGTAGGCCACCAGGGCTGGATCAACCCCCGCGGCGCGCTGGGCGGCGGCGTACTCGCCGGGCAGCAACGGCAGTGCAGCCAGCCGGGCCGGGCGGCCGGTGATCCGTGCACAGTAGAACTCCTGGAACTCCCGCTCCAGGATCCCGACGGCCCAGTCGTCCACTACCAGGTGATGAAGCTGGATGACCACCGCGACGTCGTCCGGTGCCAGCTCCAGCAGTGTCGCGCGCAACGGTGCGACCCGGACATCAAGCGGACGCCGGACCAGTCGCTCGAGCACCCCGTCGAGGTCCTGATCCGGGTTGAGGGGCAGCCGTTCCACGGCCACGGCGTGATCCTTGTGGACGATCTGCACGATTTGCTCGCCGTCGAATTCGAAGCCGCTGTGCAGCGCTGGATGGCGCGCCACGATCTGGCCAATCGCCCATTCCACGGCGCCGGTGTCCACCGCGCCCCGCAGCCTGCACACCCAGGATTCCAGGTAGATCGACGCGGCCGGATCCCGGCGGTCATGCAGCCAGATGGCCTCCTGCTCGTAGGTCACCGGGAAGGTGGGCTCAGCCATCGATCCGGGCCGCCGCCTCGATCCGGCTCACGAGATCGGCCAGCACGTCGGTCTCGAAAAGCCAGTGGGGAGGCACCTGATAGCCGGCTTCGGTCTCGATCCCCGCGCAGATCTTCATGGCATCCATCGAGGTCACGTCGAAGTCGAAGAAACTGTCCGACCGGCCGATCCGGTCGACCTGAAGAACCTGTGCCCCGATCCGGGCCACCGACGTTTCGAGCCATCCCACTGGCTGCTCGAATCCGCTGTCCAGGAAATCGTCCCGGTGCCTGTTCATGTTCCCCCCTCGATGGGTTCCCCCAGGCGCACCTGGCAGCTCGCGAGAAGCGCTCGCCGGTCTACCTTGCCACTTGCCGTCAGCGGCAGCTGGTCTCGGATCTCCACGATCGCGGGCACCATGTAGGGCGGCATCCGTGCCTGGAGATGCTCCAGCACCTCCGGCACCGTCAGGCTCGGCGCGTAGCCAACCACGAACGCGACGATTTTCTTGTCACCGGCCGTCGCCTCGGCGACCGTGACGTAGCTCTGCCGCACCAGTGGATGGTCCCCGATGACCCGGGAGAGCTCGGCCAACTCGATACGGAAGCCGCTCACCTTCACCTGATCGTCCCGGCGGCCTTCGAAGATCAGCTCACCGGAGTCGAGCAGGTAGCCGTGGTCACCGGTCCGGTATACCCGTTCCGCTACCCCGCCGATGTCGTACTGCTCGAAGGCGGCCGGCGCTCCGTTGGGCGTGCCCAGGTAGCCCGGTGACAGCCCTGGCCCGGCGATCAGGATCTCACCCACCTCGCCAGGCCGGCATAGGTGATTCTGCCGCGCCAGGTAGACCCGGGTGTTCTGGATGGGCTTGCCGATGGGCAACTTTCCTGGCTCGGCGGGCACCTGGGTGACCGGATGGTACGTGGAGAACGTGGTGCACTCGGTCGGGCCGTAGACATGGACTAGCCGACTGGGCCCATAGCGGCTGAGCGCCTCGCCCATGCGCCGGTGAGAATACCGCTCACCACCGGTGAGGATCGTGCCGACGGTGTCCAGCGTGTCCGGCGACTCGTCAACGATCGCGTTGAACAGGGCGGTCGTGACGAACAGCACGGACACGCCATTGTCGCGCACCACCTGGCGGAGGGTTGAGAACCTGAGGTGAGCCGATGGGTACAGGACGCAGGTCCCGCCGCGCAGCAACGCGCCCCAGATCTCGAACGTGGCCGCGTCGAAGGTCACCGGCGACAGGTGCAGCAGCACCGGGTTCTCGTCCAGCGGCGCGTACACCGCGCCGAACACGAGGCGCGCGATGCCGCGATGCTGGATCGGGACCCCTTTGGGATCTCCCGTCGTGCCCGAGGTGAAGTTGATGTAGGCGATGGCCTCAGCACCAACGTCGGCGCGGGGATTGGCATCGACCGGGACCAGACGCGAGAGGTCGACCGCCAAGAGGTTACTGGCAGGCAGCCGCAGGGCTGGGGAGCATCCGGGCCCGAGCAGCACCAGCCCGCAGCCGAACGCGCCGAGGATCCTCTCGAGCAGATCGCCCGGCCAGGACGCGTCCAGGGGAAGATACGACGCGCCGCACTTGATGATCGCGAGAAGCGACACGATCAGCTCGGGTGATCGGCTGACGCACAGCGCCACCCGGTCACCCGGGGCCACCCCTCGCTGGCGGAGGTCGCAGGCCAGGCCGTTGGCCAGCCGGTTCAGATCGCGGTAGGTCAGCACCTCCGCGCCGTACACGATCGCGGTCCGGTCGCCGGAATCCTCGACGCGGCGCTCGAACAGTTCCTTGATGCTGCTCTGGCTGGGATAGGGCCGGGTCGTCTCATTGATACGGCGATGGACGGCGAGCGCCTCCGCCGGGCAGATCAGATGCTCCACTGGACCGCGGCCAACCGAGAGTTGATTATTGTCCGCAGGAGCGGCGGGTCGGCTTGCAGGAAGAAGTGACCGCCGGGGATCTCGACGAATTCGCAGCCCCGGGTGGTGAAGGCCGGCCAGCCCGTCATGCCCTGCCGTTCGCCAGTCAGGTCCTCGGTTCCGTACAGGGCGGTGATGGGAACATCCAAGCTCGCGCTCGGCCGGTCACCCCACTGCTCGGCCAGCCTTATCTCACTGCGGATGGCGGGAAGCAGGATCCTCATCAGGGCCGCGTTGGCGAGCACCTCCGCTGGCGCGGCACCGGTCTGGGCCAGGGCGGAGCAGAATTCGGCATCGGGCAACTCATGCACCGGAGCATCCGCGGACGACGTATCCGGGCTCCGGCAACTGGATACGAATAGCCGGACGGTCATCGCCGTATGAGCGCGATGAGCGAGTTCATAGGCCAGCCGGCCGCCGAAGCAATGGCCGTAGAAGGCATGTGGCTGGGAGAGATACGGGGTCAAGGCGTCAAAGGTGTCGTCGACGAGTTCATCCCAGGTATCGAATGGCGTCTCTCGCATGCGGCGGCCGTGACCTGGCAGCCTGACCGCCAGCAGGCTGATATCGGTGCCCAGCCACTGCGCCCACGGACCGAAAACCTCCGGATTACCGCCGGCGAATGGTACACATATCAACGTGACGGCCGGGCCGTCGGCCGCCTGGCCGAAGCTGGCCAGGCGCTTGTCACCGCGGGCCGGCAAGGCGCTCGTTTCCTAGTGCTCGGCGGCGCTGGGAACGGTACCGATAGTGCTGTTGCGGAGAATGGCGGCCGCGATCTCGCGGACCGAGCTCTGCTCGATGAGCTCTTCCGGGGTGAGCGCATCGGCACCGAATTCCTCCTCGGCCCTGGCAACGAGCCTTATTACCGCAAGGGACGTTCCGCCCGCATCGAAGAAATTGTCATCGCTGTCGGCGAGGGGCAATCCCAATTGAGCACAGACGTCGATAACCCACTGCTCGATCGCTGCTTGGCGGTCCGGGTCGCTCGTCTGACTCACCTCCTAACGCACGGGAAAATGGAAACCAGTAACGGTACGGTCAATGAAACGATTGTGGTTGAACTCATCTTCGCCGGCCACGAGCACATTGCCGAATCGCTCGAGGCTGGCGGAGCCGCCGAACTCCTCAAGCGAATCGGAAAAAGGATAGACGCGTACCGACGTCGGCAGGTAGCGGCCGGCGAAGCCGAGGCGCATCTGGTCGGTTGGCGCGGTATGCGGGTGCGAAGCATGCATGAGCGTTGACCAGAATATGACAAACTGTCCCTGGCGCATCGCCAGTGAGACGGCACGCGACTCGTCGGGGCTCCAGTCCAGATCCTTCTGAAGCTGCCGGTAGTCATAACCGAAGAAGCCGCGTTTGACGCCCGCCTTGGTGACGCTGTTTATCCTGTCCGCATCGTACGTCATAACCTTGGACTCGTCGTAGTTCATCGTCTTGTGCGACCCGGGTATGAACTGCAAGCAGCCCATCTCGATACTCGCATCGGTAAAGGCTGTCCAGACGGTGATGGTCCCGCCGAACTCAGCGTCCTCGGGCCATACGATCTGCGGATGCTTCGACCCGGCGACGTTGGAGAAGTTGTCGGCCTGGTGCCAGTCAGTACCCTCGTCGCCCGGATACTTGGGAAAAAATTCACTGCGCCAGCACAAGACATCGGGGCCCAGTATGCTAGCTACCCGGTCCACGATCTCAGGCCGGGTAATATGCTGGGCGAGAAACTCGACGTCTATATGCCGGTCATAGCTGGACAGGTTGGTAACTCCGGAAACAGCTTTCGCCGACTTGTAGATAGCGTTCTTGGTATTAAGCAGCTTCGGCCTCAAGGCCCGGAGCTGTTTTTCCATTTCAGCCGGATCATACAGGTCGAACGGCCCGATATAGCCATCGCGATGAAAGCACCGCAACTCCTCGGAACTGAGCAGGAAGCGCTGATCGGGTTGGTCCATGACTTCTCTCCCCGCCTTGGGTTCGCGACCTTGCGCCCTGACTCACGCTCGATTATACAGACTTATGCGGACATTGAACAGATTGTGCCGACTTATGCGGACACATCGACCGCGAGTCGCCTGCCGTGATCGTCGCGTCCTATTTGGTCAGGGCCGAAATTAGAATGCCGCGTTGAACCGCGCGCGGAGATCGCCGAGACGTTCGGCTGGCTCGTTGGCGAACACCAGCCGCAGATAGTGGCCGCCGCTCGGTCCCCATCCGTCCATGGGTGTCGCGGCGACCCGGCCGCGGTCGAACAGCCGTCGCGATGCCTCGGCGGGGGTGAGGCCGAGCGTGTCGGTGTCGATCAGCAGCGACCAGCCACCGTCTGGTCGCACCAGCGGGTAGTCGGCCAACTGGTCGAGTATGACCTGGCAGCGTTGCTGCCAGGTCCGGGTGGCCGCGGCGACGTCGGCGTCGGCGTCGGGTGCCGACAAGACGGTGGCGACCGCCTGCTGCGCGATGCCGACCTGGCAGACGACGTTGGTCATGCCGACCAGGGCGATATCGGCGAGGATCTGGGCGGGTGCGACCACCCAGCCGACCCGCCATCCGATCATGCGCAGTTCCTTGGACGCCGAGCCGACCGTGATCACGCGGTCGGATAGCTCTGGATGGCTAGCGGGGTGCACGGGTGGACGGTCGTCGAAGCGGATGCGTTCCATCGCGGCGTCGTAGATCACCCACGCGCCGTGTCGTCGCACGGGCTCGGCCAGCGCGTTGAGATGGGCGGAGCCGAGCACGGCGCCGGTCGGCATCGCCGGTCCCATGAGCAGGATCGCGGCGGTGCGCGGGCCGATCGCCGAGGCGAGTTCGTCGGGATCGGTGCGCCACCCGGCCGATGTCGGGACCGCGCGCACATGCCGGGGTATCGCCCCGGCTAGCCGGACGCGATTGACCAGTCCGGCGTAAATCGGATCGGACAGCACGACCTCCGAGCCCGGCTCGGTGACGGCCAGCAGCGTGTTGAGCACCCCGTTGAGGCCGCCGGCGACGGCGACGCACTCCCGGTCGGGATCGTAGCTCCGGCCGCTCAGACGGCCGACATGCGCGGCCGCGGCCTGGCGCAGCTCCCGGTGTCCCTCGAACGGCAGATAGCTGTTGGCCGCGTCAGAATCGAGCGCCCGTCGCGTCGCTTCGAGCGCCGCGGCCGGCGGGCGGAGATCGGTGTCGAGATTCTCCAGACGAAGCATCGTCGGGTCGGCCAGGGCGTCGGCCTGATCACCGACCACATTGACCCCGATTCCGGGAATGTCCCGCAACCTGCTGACCGTCATCGCGCTCCCTGCCCTCGTGAACGGCTGCCCGACGGCCCGGACCGGCCTGTCGGCAAGATGATGGTAACTAGCCATCGCGTGGCGACGGCTAGTTACCATTATCCTGTCTCGTTGCTGGAGGCCACGCTGGCCTCATGGAATTAAGGTAGGGCGGCGAGCCGGCTCGCCCACTCATCGTCGTGCGGGACCTCCTCAGCCAGCAGCGGGGAGCCCGCCGCCGGCGGAGGCGCGAAACCGGCCGCGTCGAGAGCGCGGTCGGCCGCCATGAGGCCGCCCGGGCCTGGGGAGCGGTATACCCAGGTCACCGGGGCGAGCCGGTTCACCACCTCGAACACCACCGACTCGCCGGTGCGGCCCACCACGAACACGGTCGGCTCACCGTCGTTAGCCCCCGAGCCGTACGGCCAGCCCCTGTTCTGATGGCCGTAAGAGTCGGGGGTGACGGTGCCGGTCGCGGCCCGCGGTATAGAGGTGACTGGCCGGAACCCGATCGCCAGCGGCATCCGGCGCTGAAGTTCCGCGAGCGGCTCGCGTCGCTGGGGGAGCGTGACGGCCTCAAGCAGGGTGGCGGAGGTGCCGGGGTGGATCGCGTCCAGCGAGGCGGCGGGCACCGCGGCTCCGTCGCGTAGCAGCGCTACCGTCCGGCGTAGTGACACCGCGTCCATTCTGGGGAGCAGCGCGGCGACGAATGCCGCCGTCCGGCCGCGCGATTCGGCGATCTTGGCGCTGACCAGGTCGCCGAACTCGCAGCCCTGCCCGGAGATCATGACCGGCTCGCGCCCGGCTATCTCGATGGTGAGCACGTCGTCCTGCACCGACACCGCGCTGACGAACGAGAAGCTCACCCGCTCGCTGTACCCGTCCGCGGTCAGCAGCAGCGTGTCGTCATAGACGCGCACGTCGATCCCGCCGCGGGCCGACGTCGGCTGATTAGCGAACATCATCCCGTAATAAGCGCTCATCCGGCGATAGCCCCGCATTCACCGCAGAACTTGGCGTTTCCGACGGCTGTCCCGCAGTTAGCGCAGTGCCGGTCCGGCCCCGGCCCCGTCGCCGCCGACGCGAGGGACGCGCCGCACAGCTGGCAGAACTTGCCGCCGCCGCTCTCGCCATGACAAGCCGGGCAGCGGGCGGTCGCACCGGTCCAGTCCTGCTGCTCGATCTTGGCGTTCAGCTGCTGGAGCTTTGCGGTCAGCCGCTCGATTTGCGCCGCCGCCTGCATGCCCACGACTTCCCGGTCGAGCTTGGGCGCGCAGGTCACGCACGTGCCCCGCTCCCCGTTCCAGCAGATCTGCCCGCAGACCCACTGCTCGCAGCGGGGGCACTGGTTGAAGTGCGGTCTTATCTCGTCGACCGCCATCGCAAGCGCGTCCTGCGCGGATCCGCGCGGTCCGGTGCGTGCCCACTCGGCGTCCCAGTCCAGAATGTCAGCGGTCTCGTTGCCGCCCAAGTTCAGCAGACGGCCACTGGAGACGACGCTTGCGTACTGGAAGGACGACCGGTAGCCGTTCCCGCATCGCTGGCAGTAGAACTCAAATTGGTACCCGTCGCTGGTACTGCGGTCCTGATAATTGTCGGTGAAGAAGACCATGGCGCCCATCTGTGCCCCGTTTCATGGGTTGAGGCATCCGACGGTAGCGACCGCGGTGGCGGCGGCGAATCGAGGAAAATATGTAACTCGCTTGAGCGGGCGGGAGGAATCAGGCCGTGCCGCAGTGCGTACGCCGTAGCCTGTGCCCGGTTCGCCAGCCCTAGCTTGCGGTAGACGGTGGCGATGTGCCTGTCCACCGTGGCGGTGCTCAGCACCAGCAGCTCGGCGATCTCCTTGGTGGTCATGCCGTTCGCCAGGTAGCCGAGTATCTCAGCCTGCCGGCTGGTCAGCCCGTCCGGCAGCCGGGTCTGCGCGGACTGCCCGATCTCGGCGAGGGCGGCCCGGACCCCGGGCAGCAGGTTGCTGCTCCCGGTGCTGGTCATGAGAGTCTCGGCCTCGCGCAGCAGGCTGGCGGCCTTGGCCCCTTGGCCTAGGTGGTGCGTGCTTAGGCCCAGGCCGATGAGCGCGAGCACCGCACCGTGCATGTTGCCGCTGGTGCGGAAGCACTCCAGGGCACGCTGGTAGTGCTCGGACGCGCGAGTGAAGTCGGATCTGGTGCGTGCCACGTCGCCCTGGTTGCAGGCGATGAGGCCGCTCAGCCGGAAGTCGCCGAGCTTGGCGTTGATGTGCTCCGCCTCCGTGAGCACCTCCGCCGCGCGCTCGGTCTGGCCGGTCTTCGTGTACAGCTCGGCGAGATTGATCAGGTTGATCCCCACCGACCGGGCGTCGCCCAGCGTGCGCTTGAGCACGAGGCTTTCCTCAAGAAGCTGCTCGGCCCCGGAGAAGTCGCCGGTGTCCAGGGCGAGCGTGGCGAGGTTGTTCAGCGCGAAGGCGGTTCTCGTCTTGTCCCCGGCCTTGCGCCAGTGCGGGACGGCCATGCCGAAGTAACGCTTGGCGGCCGGATAGTCCCCGAGGTACCGGTAGGCGCCGCCCAGCACCGTGGCCGCGTCGACAGCGTTGTCATCTGAGCCGAGTGTGTTGAAGATCCGCAGTGCCCGGCTCGCGTACTCGATGGCAGCCCGGTAATCGCCGTTCTCGTTGGCCAGCACGGCGGCCGCCCGCAGTGCGTGGGCGACGGCGCTGTTCTCGCCAGTACTGGCGAGCGAGATGAACAGTTCCAGCCAGCGCCGTCCTTCCGTCGTGCGGCCCGACGTCAGCCACCACGATCTCAGCGCCCGGCTTGTCTCGAGCCCGAGCGTGGTCTGGCCGGTATCCTTCGCCCAGGTGAGGGCGGCGTCCAGATCAGCGGTCGCCCGTTCCAGCATCGCGATCCAGCGAGCCTGCTCGGGCCCGGTGAGCGATCCCTCGCTGGTCTTCGCCAGGGTCGCGAAATGCTGTCCGTGCCGTTCGCGGGCGAGGTCGGCGGTTCCCGCCCGCATGAGCTGGCCGTGGGCGTACTCGCGCAGCGTGTCCAGCATCCGGTACGAGGTCTGGTCGCGGTCGTGCCGCGTGACCAGCCATGACGAGTTGACCATCCGGCGCAGCGAGTGCACCAGCCGATCAGGAGGCACCGCGGCGATGGCCGCCGCGTCCATCAAGGTGAACGCGCCGCTGAACACCGACAGGTCACGCAGCACGGCCTGTTCGACGGGGCCGAGCATCGCGTAGCTCGATTCCGCCACGGCGTTCAGCGTGCTGGCGGTGTCACCAGCCGGACTTATCAGGTCCAGTCCGTAGCCGAGGATCTCCTCGACCGACAGCGTGCCGATCCAGCTGGCCGCCAGCTCGATGGCCAGCGGCAGGCCGTCAAGCCGACGGCAAAGCTCAGCGACCGGCTGGGCGAGATCGTCGGTAATGGCGAAGCCCGGCATGCGCTCGGCCGCTCGGGTGGCGAACAGCCGGACCGCGTCGCTGCCGGCCGCGTCGCCGGGGGCCGCGTCCGGACCAGGGCAGCCGAGCACCGGCACCGGCCAGACCTGCTCGCCGGGAACGTCCAGCACCCGGCGGCTCGTTACCACGATGCGCGTCGCGGGCGCCTCGGCCAGAACCCGCGTGACCAGGCTGACCACCCCCGGGAGCACATGTTCGGCCCCGTCGAGCACGAGCACGGCGGGCTCGGTCGTCAGCGATTCGGTAATCGCCGCGGTATCAGGAACTCCCGGCTTGTCGCGTACCCCCAGCGCGGTGGCGACCCGGGCGTTGACGAGCGCGGGGTCGCTGAGCTGATCCATGGCGACGAACACGACCCGATGGGTGTCGGCGCTCTGGTGGCGCAGCACTTCGAGCGCCAGCCTGGTCTTGCCGGCGCCGCCCGGGCCAACCAGGCAGAGCAGCCTGCTGGTGGTCAAGGCGGTCGTGACCGAGGCGATCTCGGATGTGCGGCCGACGAATGATGAGAGTGGTACCGGCGGCGCCCCGGACGACGGCTGCGGCGCGGCCTCCCCCTGCTCTAGCTGGGCGAGTCGTCGCCGCACCGCGGCTGACATGCCGGAGTGCCCGTTTTCCCAGCGGCTCACCGTGACGTAAGAGACGCCGAGCCGCTCCGCGAACTGTGCTTGGCTCAGTCCGAGACGGGTGCGCACTTCACGGACGTCCATCGTGCCTTCCGGCTCGTCCTCGTCCCGCGTGTCCGCGGAATTCATCGCCTTGTGCCCCCGCATCCCGGCAATCTCGTTTGTTTAACATTGTTATGCCCCTATATGAAACTCCTATCAGGGTGCGCACGCCACCGGTTCTGGCCGCTACATCCACCGATAGTTTTCGACAAGCTCTAACGTGTCACCATGCCGCCCATTGACACCACGGAACACAGCCCGGACGCTGCCGGCGCGCGCGGGGGGCGGACCGTTCCTGGGCGGTGCGGCCCTGCCCATGAAAGAGTGCTAGCAGGGCCGCACCGCCCAGAAACGACACCCCGGGCCAGCAGCACCCACCATGATCCGGCCGCGACGGCCCGGCTCAGCCGCGCTGTCGTGGTACGGCGAGTGGTGCCGCGAGCACGATCCCGGCCGCGCCTCTGGCGATCAGGTGCGGGTCCCACGCGCGCACGTCGATCTGGGTTTCCCGGGCGGCGGGGATCAGGTGAGCGGTGAGCGACTGGCGAAACGGCGCGGCCAGGTGCGGCCAGAGCGTGGTGATCTCCCCGGCGATGACCACGGCTCGCGGGCCGAGCAGGTTGACCGACCCGGCCAGGACCCGGCCGAGCAGATCGCCGGCCTCGCCTAGCAGGGACAGGACCTCGGGTATTCCGCTATCCGCGGCGGCTTGGAGATCACCGAGATCCCCCTCCGCGGTGATGGCGCCTAGCTCGCGCGCGCGGTTCAGCAGTGCCACCGTGCTTACCTGCGTCTCCAGACAGCCCCGGTTGCCGCAGCCGCATACCGGACCGTCTGGGAGGACCGGGACATGGCCCAGTTCTCCGGCCGCGCCGGCGGCTCCCCGGTACGGCGCGCCGTCGAGCACCATGCCGAGCCCCACCCCTTCGCCGATGGCGACTAGCAGGAAATCCGCGCAGTCCGCACCTGGACCGTAAAGCCGCTCAGCCGCGGTCATCGCGCTGATGTCGTTGTCGACGAGCACCGGCCGGTCAAGTGCCTCGCGCAGCAACGCCGCCAGCGGCATCCCGGTCCAGCCCAGGCGCATGGACATCCGCAACGTGCCGGTTTCCGGCTCGACGACGCCCGGCACCGCGACTCCGACCCCGAGCAACGGCAGCTCGTTGGTGACCGCGTAGTCGACCTCGGCTCGGATGAGAGCCGTCAGCCTCTCCAGCGGCGCGGGCCCCTGCGGATCGAACCGGTGGTTCACCGCATGCACCGTGGTCGCGTCCAGCTGGGTCAGGGTGAGGGTGACATGTTCATGGGCGACCTGGACGCCGATGGCGTGGGCCGCGCCCGGAACCAGCGTGAGCGGGATCGACGGACGCCCGGTCGAAGCCCGCTCTCCCGGGTTGGCGAGCCGCGGACCGCCTTCGGTCACCAGGCCATCGCCGATCAGCTTGCGGGTGATCGCGGTGACCGCCGCCGGACTGAGTTCAAGGCGCCCGGCAATTTCCGCCCGGCTCAGCGGTCCCTGCCGCGCGAGCAACGCGAGCACCGCCGTCCTGGTCATGTCACCGGAGGCTGCCCCAGCACCCCACCGCATCCCGCTCGCTCCTGTCCTTGCTCTGACCTGGGCGTTGCTGTTGGGTCTTGACCGGTCTTGTTTCCCAATGTAACGTCCCCGGCATATAATTCACGCCCGAATTAACTGGGGTGTAATCATGAGATCCCGCAAACTCCCACTCATCGCCTCCGTTACCCTACTGGTCACGGCCTCCATAGCCGTCACCACCTCCATGGCTGCCCCAGCCAGCGCCCAGTCCACCGCGGTCGTTACCGCCCCCGCCCAGACCATCGCGGGCTTCGGCGCGTCAGGCGCCTGGTGGGTCAACGACCTAACGAACTTCTCCTCCAGCGTGCAGAGCGAGGTGGCGAGCCAGCTGTTCACCGACGGCGGCATCGACCTCAGCCAGTATCGCTACAACATCGGCGGCGGCGGGGTCGGCGTCACGGTTCCCGCCCGTGCCCCGGAGAGCTTCCTCACCAGCTCAGGCACCTACGACTGGTCGAACGACCCGGGCGGCCAGTACTTCCTCAAGGCCGCCGCGGCCGACGGCGTGCCCGACCTGATCGGCTTCGTCAACAGCGCGCCCAGCCAGTACACGTCCAACGGCCAGAGCTGCGACGATGAGCTCAACACCGCCGACGACGCCGCGTACGGCACGTACCTCGCCACGATCGTGTCCCACTTCGCGGCCGAAGGCGTCGACATCGACCAGATCAGCCCTATGAACGAGCCGGACAACGACGTGTCCGGATGCGGGCAGGAGGGCATGGAGGTCCCGTCGGACGAGCGCGCGGGAGTGATTAACGCCGTCGGCTCGGCCCTGGCGTCGGCCGGGGATTCCACGAAGGTGATCGCCGACGAGTCGAGCGAGGTATCGCTGGCGCTATCGGAGGATCCGACCTGGCTCGCGGACACGACCTCCTCGTACCTGGCGGCCATCGCGCACCACACGTACGACAACCCGTCCGACTCCACGCTGGAGCAGATGGGCGGGCTCGGCGCCATCAACGACAAGCCGACCTGGGCGAGCGAGATCTGCTGTCAGATCTCCGCTACCGGCGGCTACGGCGCAACGTACGACCCGACCATCACCGGCGCGCTCTGGATGGCGAACTACATCTACACCGACCTGTCGTACGCCGACGACAGCGCCTTCCAGTGGTGGACCGCGCTGTCATCCGCACTCGGCTGCGATCCGGCGACGAGCAGCACCTGCGCCACGACCGTGAACTCCTCCGGCTGGAATGACGGCCTGATTTACTACGACCCGGACTACGCGTCGGACGGCAACCAGGACCTTTACTACACGAAGCGTTTCTACGTCCTGGGTCAGTACAGCAAGTACGTGCGCCCGGGTGCGGTGCGCTACGGAGTGTCCGGCTCGCCCTCAGGGGTGCAGACGATGGCGTTCTGGGACGACGGAAAGTGGACGGTTGTCGCGACCAACACGAACGCGTCCGCGACCACGCTGAGCCTCAATACCGGCAGCGGCACCCTGACCTCGGACGGCGCCTACCGGACCGACGCGAGCGAGAACCTGGCGAGCATCTCCGCCCCGAGCATCTCGTCCTCGACGATCAGCGCCTCGCTGCCCGCCCAGAGCGTCACCACCTATGTCCTGGGCAGCTCCGGCGATCCGGGCAGCGCCGGGGTGAGCGCGCAGGAGCTCGTCGGTGTCCAGTCCGGCAAGTGCCTGGACGTGCCCGACGTGTCCACGACCGCCGGGACGCAGCTCGACATCTACACCTGCAACGGAGGCACCAACCAGCAATGGGAGCTGGGCGGTTAACGCGAACGTCATGGTGGGTGCTGCCTTACCCGCACAAGAGTGCGGGTAAGGCAGCACCCACCACAATGGCTCAGCGCCTCTTGACGCAACATATATATACGTCGTATATATACGTCATGGCTACTACATCGCAAGTCATCGATCGCGACGTCTTCTTCGCCGAGCTCGAAGGACAGCTGCACCACGGCAACGCGGCTATTGCCGTTGCCCTCACGGATCTGGACGACTTCGCCGCGATCAACAAGACCCACGGCCGCGACGCTGGCGACGCCGTGCTGATGGCCTGGGACCGGGTGCTGCGGACCAACGTTCCGCGCGGCGGTTCGGTGGCACGGCTAGGAGGGGACGAGTTCGCCGTCGTGCTTCCTGGCACCTCGGCCGAGAACGCCGTCGTCCTGCTGGACGAGCTTCGCCGCCACCTGGCCGGCATGACCTTCGAGGGCGTCGCGGACGCGTTGAGCGCCTCGGTTGGCGTCGCCGCGAATCCGCCCCACGGGACGACCGCGGAGGAGTTGTACCGCGCCGCGGGCGAGGCGCTGATGCGGGCCAAGCGCGACGGACGCGACCGGGTCGCCATGTACGTCGAGGAGAAAATGGTCCTGAAGAGCAATTACTACAGCAAGGCGAATCTCGAGCGGCTCGCCAAGCTCTCCGCGGCGACTGACCGGACCGAGGCCAGCCTGCTCCGCGAGGCACTCGATGACCTGCTCGACAAGCACAAGGACGCGCTCTGACCCGACCCCGCGTTCCAGCGGGAACGTCCGGCGCAATTGCCACCCGCCGTTATGGACAAAATTTTGATCATAACGACGGGCGGTCACTCTCCTGCCGGAGACCCCCGTCGGTTAGGGGGCGAGGCGGTCGCGCCACTCGCGGAACGCGGTGGCTAGCTCTACCTCGGCTAGTGAATCGAGCCGCGCGATGTGGTCGTCGATGTAGTGCAGGTAAAGGGGGAGTAGCTCCGCCCGCAGGAGCTGGGAAGCGGCTGATTGGTCCGCTGGCGGGTCTGTCCGCCAGCTCAGTGCGGCGGCTGCCAATCGGGTGCTCGGTGCCCGGTTGTCTTCGAGGTAGCTGGCGACGGCGGCGTGGTTGGTGCCGATCTGGCCGGTAGCCGCCGTGTAGCGGAAACGCACCGGGAAGAGCACGACCTTGGTCACGCGACGGATACCTTGGCCGAGCAGCACGTCGGGGTCGCGGATCTCCTCGGTCGCGTCGCCGCCCGCGGGGCGCGTCCCGGCCAGATAGTCCAATGCGAACCTGGCCCCGGCGACGAGCAGTTCCCGGTGGCTGGGGGCGGGCAGGCCGTGGCGGGCGTCCTCGCCCGAGAGCAGACGCCCGTTCTGGATTAGGTCGAGGCGATCGAGCGGGGGAAAGCGGCCGCCGTCCCGCTCACCCCGAAGCGTCGCCGGCGTGCCCCAGAAAACCGATAGCCGCTCGTGCAGCGGCGAGCCCTTGCGCTTCTGGTTCTCCACGACGGCCCGGATGGCATTTTCATCTCCGGCCTCGAGCGGGTCCCGGATGAGCAGGCCGAGGTCGACATCGCTCACCAGCTCACTGAACCCGCCGTGGGCAAGGCTGCCAAGTGCGTAGGCGGCCAGGAAGCGCTCGCCGAGCGCCGCCTGGAAAGCCGCGACGGCTTCGGTCAGTACCTGGTCAGCCGCCACAATGCCCATGTTAGGCGCGCTCGCGGCCCACGGCGTGTACTGCTGTTGGTCGTGGTGCTAACGGTTTAGGTGCTGCTGGCGTGATCTGCTGACGGCTGCCCGTTGCTGGTGGGTGCTGCATTACCCAGGTTCTGACCGGAAAGTCCTTCCCTCAGCCGGTGCGCGGCAGCGGACCGATTCTGGGCGGTG
>JBEKHI010000136.1:0-18616 GCA_050012355.1 Streptosporangiaceae bacterium
TGGGTGCCCGGGCCGTGCTGGGTGCCCGGGCCGTGCTGGGTGCTCGAGCTAAGACGCGCCGAGGATTACTAGCTTGGGGTCTAGGAGGGACTGGACCGCGTAGCGGACCCCTTCTCGGCCCTCGCCGGACTCCTTGACGCCACCGTAGGGCGCGTGGTCAGCCCGGTACGACGGGCCGCGGTTCACCAGCACGGTCCCCGCCTCGACCCGCTGGGCAAAGTCCAGCGCGGTCGAGAGGTCACGTGTGTAGACGGCCGCGTTCAGCCCGAACCGCGAGGCGTTGATCGCCGCGATCGCCTCATCCGGGCCGGCGACGGAACGCACCGAGACGACCGGGCCGAACGCCTCCTCGCACATCAGCCTGGCGCTGTCGGGCACGTCGCTGAGCACGGTGGGCCGCAGGATCCCGTCCCGCACGTCACCGCCCGCCGAAAGCACCGCGCCGGCCAGGATGGCCTCGGAGATCCAGGACAGCACCCGGTCTCTGGCCTCGGTGCTGATCAGCGGCCCGACGACCGTTGAAGCGTCGCGCGGGTCACCGTGGTCCAGCCCATCGGCCGCGGTTGCCAGCCGGGCGGTTAGCTCAGCGGCGATCGACCGGTCGGCGTACACGCGTTGCAGCGAGATGCACGCCTGGCCGGAGTAGGAGAACGCGCCCGCCACCGCGGCGGCCACGGCGGCGTCGAGGTCGGCGTCGGCGGCCACGTACACGGCTGTGTTCGAGCCCAGCTCCAGGATGTGCCGCTTCCCGGGGGAGGCCGCCTTGAGCTGCCAGCCCACGCTCGCGGACCCGGTGAACGTCACCACCGATACCCGAGGGTCGGCCAGCCACGCGCCGACGACGACCGAGGGCTCGCCGGTCACCAGGTTGAACCACCCGGCGGGCAGGCCGCACCCGTCGAGGACGCTGGCCAGCAGCCCGGCGGTCAGCGGTGTCTTCTCCGACGGCTTGAGCACCACCGGACAGCCTGCCGCGAGGGCCGGGCCGACCTTGTGCAGCACCAGGTTGAGCGGGAAGTTGAACGGGGTGATCGCCGCGACCACGCCGGCCGGCTGCGGGATGGTGAACGACAGCATGCCGTCGCCGCTGCCGACCGCGTCCATCGGGACCGCCTCGCCGTGCAGTCGGCGAGCCTCCTCGGCGGCGAGCCGGAGCGTGTCGATCGCCCGGTCGACCTCGGTACGGGCCGCGGAGACGGGTTTGCCCGCCTCGGCGACGATCGACGCGGCGAACTCGGCGGCCCGGGCGCTGATCTGGTCCGCCGCTTCGCGGAGAATCTCCGCGCGCCGGTAGGCGGGCAGCCTCTCGGCGGTGGCGGCCGCGTCGACCGCCGCCGTCGCCTGCCCGGCGCTCGCCGAGGCCACCGTGGCGAGCAGCCCCGACGTGTAGGGATCGCGGACCTCGAACGTGGCGTCCGCGTCCGTCCACTTCCCGGCGATATAAAGCTGCTGGTTCAAGCCTGGGTCCTTTCCAGCAGGATGTCATCGTGACCGGACCACGCGGTGATCGGGGGATAGGCGTCCGGGTCGGTCAGGACGTCGAGCAGCGTCACGGTGTCCGAGGCCAGCGCCTTCTCCAGGGCCGGCCCGATATCGGCGGGATCGGAGATCCTGACTCCGGTCGCGCCGACGGCGCGGGCGATGGCCGCGTGGTCGACGGGCTCGAAGTCGATGGCCGAGGTGTGCGCACCGAAGTTGTACAGCTCGGCGTGCTTCTGGAAGCCGAGGATCGAGTTGTTCAAGACGATGACGGTGACTGCCAGCCGCTCACGTACCGCCGTCTCCAGTTCGGCCCAGACGTGGCCGAATCCGCCGTCGCCAGCGATGCAGACGACGGGCGCGTCCGGCCGCGCGGCCTTCGCGCCGAGCGCCAGCGGCAGCCCCCAGCCCAGCCCGGCGAGCCCGCGCGGCGAGATGAACCGCTGGCCCGCCCGGCGCGCCCGCAGGTGGCAGGACATCCAGATTGTCGAGTAGCTCGCGTCGGCGACGGTGATCGCGTCATCCGGCAGCAGCCGGTCCAGCTCGGCCATCACCCGCTCCGGTCGCACCGGCGACGCCGCCGAGGTCAGCAGCGGGCCCGCGTCCAGCACATACCGTGCCCGGCCGTCGGCGATGGTGGCGGTCAGCCCCGCGGCGGCCTCCGAGCGGAGCGTCAGGTCCATCCCGCTGATGGAGTCCCGCAGGTCTTTCAGGGTCAGCAGCGCGTCCCCGGGGAGCCGGACCGCGTCGTAGTTGCGGTTCACCTCGCCGCCGTCGATGTCGATCGAGATGTAGGTGGCGTCCCGCGGCAGCAGCTGCCAGGCGTCGGTGCCGTTCTCGTTGGTCCTGGTGCCCGCCAGCAGGATCACGTCGGCGGAGCTGACCAGACCGCGCAGGTGATGGGCGGGCGCGGTCGGCCCCATGAACGAACCGATGACCCCGACCGACAGCGGGTGCAGTTCGCTGACCGCGCCCTTGCCCATGGTCGTCGTGGCCACCGGCAGCGACGCCGCGTCCCGCAGCGAACTCAGCGCACCCGAGGCTCCGGAGATGTGGACGCCGCCGCCCGCGATGACCAGCGGGTTCCGGGCGGTGGCCAGCAGCTGGGCGGCCTCGCTGACCGCCGCGGCCGACGGGCGGGTCCGGTCGAGCGGGAACCGGCCGAGCGCCGCGGATCTGCGCGCCCGGGTGTCAGGCACCGGAGCCATCAGCACATCCTTCGGCAGCAGCAGAACGACGGGTCCTGGTCGCCCGGACGTCGCCGCTGTGAACGCCATGTCCACGTAGTCGTCGACCCGGGCCGGATCGGTCAGCTGACGCACCCATTTGGTGCAGCCGCGGAACAGTTCGAAGTGATCCAGCTCCTGGAAGGCGTTCCGGTCGCGGCCGGAGGTGGCCACGTCCTGGACGAAGCCGACCACCGGGATGGACGCCTTCCAGGCCTCAGCGAACGGCGGGACGAGCAGGGTCGCGGCCGGGCCGTTCTGCGCCCCGACCACCGTCACCCGGCCGGAGGCCCGCGCGTAGCCGTCGGCCATCGCGCCGCCCGCGTTCTCGGTGCGGTAGCTGATCTGCCGGATCCCCAGCTGGGCGGCGGCGAGGAAGAAGGCGGACGGGAGGCTCTGCCCGAAGGCCTCGGTGACCCCGTGGCGGCGGAGCGCGCGGGCCAGCGCCTCGGCGACGGTCGGCTGCTCAGTGGTCGGCTGCTCAGTCACGGTTCGTCCGCCACCGGTCGACCCGCACCGTCACGGCGAACCAGGCCTGGCCTGGCTTGTGATACGGGTACGGCGTCTTGCCGTAGTACAGCTGCGACAGCTCGTCGATCAGCGCGGTGCCGCGATCGGAGTCGACCGAGGTGACCGTGCCGCGGATGTTGAGCTCAAGGTAGGGATCGTCGCGGTCGTAGACGGTGACCGAGACGCGCGGGTCGCGGCGAGCGTTCGCCAGCTTCAGCGTGTCCGTCGTCGCGAACACCACCGCCTCGCCGTCGCGGGCCACCCAGACCGCGGAGGTCTGCGGGGAGCCGTCCGGCATCAGGGTGGCGATGACCGCGATGTTCGGCTCGTCGAGGAGCCGCTGGGCCGTAGCGGACAGGGTCATAGCACCGCCTCCAGTGTGTCCAGGGCCTGGTGGGCCAGGTGGTGCGGCATCGTCAGGGCGGGGGCCAGCCGCAGCACGTTGCCGTTCCGGCCGATCGGGGAGTTGAGCAGGATGCCCCGGCGGCGAAGATCGGCCACCGCCTGTTTGGCGGCGGCCTGGGTCTGCAACTCCACCCCGATCGCGAGCCCCTGCTGCCGGACCCGGGTCACCGTGGGCTTGGCGGCCAGGGCGGTCAGCCGGGGCGCGAACAGGTCCGCGAGCTTCGCGCCCGCCGCCAGCACGTCTTCCTCAGCGAACGCGTCGAGCACGGCCAGCGCCGCCGCGCAGCCACCCGGGTTGCCGCTGTGGCTGCTGGAGAACTGCTCGGGCCGGACCTTCTCGCAGACCGCCGGACGCGCGACCACCGCGCTCACCGGGTAGCCGTTGCCCATCGCCTTGCCGAGCAGCATGATGTCCGGCACCACGTCGGTGTGCTGGGTGGCGAACATCGGTCCGGTGCGGCCGTAGGAACTCTGCACCTCATCGACGATCAGCACCGCGCCGAGCTCATCGGCGAGCTTGCGCAGCCCGGCCAGGAAACCGGGCGGCGGGATGATGACGCCGCCGGCTCCCTGGTACGGCTCGGCCAGGATGGCCGCGACGCTGCCCGACGACTCCGCCGCCAGCACGTCGGCGATCGCGTCCATGCCGTCGTCGTTGACGGTGCGGTCCGGGTACGGCACGTGGATCACCCCGGGCAGGCCCGGGCCGAAGCCCTGCCGGAGCCGGCCCAGCCCGCTGACCGAAAGCGACGTGAACGACTTGCCGTGGAACGCGCCGGTGAACGAGACTACCTCGGTGCGGCCGGTGTGCAGCCTGGCCAGCCGGATGGCGGCGTCCACCGCTTCGGAGCCGGAGGAGAAGAACGCGGACCGCTCCAGGTCACCGGGCATCAGCCCGGCCAGCCGCCGGGCCAGCTCGGCGCGATCGCGGTGCGCGCCGCTGTAGAAGGCCAGCGACCGGGCGGCCGCGGCGGCGATCGCCGCGACGACCTTCGGGTGGGCGTGCCCCAGGTTGGTGATCAGCGTGCCCGAGGCGAGATCGATGTAGTCTCGCCCGTCGGCGTCGGTGACCACGCTGCCCAGCGCGTGATCCCACACCAGCGGATCGACGGGGCCGACGCCGGGGTTAAGGTACCGCGCGTCGAGCTCCCTTATCGCGGTGCCATTCTTCGGGAGCTGAGTCATGACGCCAGGTTCACCCACACGGACTTGGTCTCGAGGAACAGGTTGAGCGCCTCGCCGCCGTGTTCCCGGCCGTAGCCACTCTGCTTGAACCCGCCGAACGGCGCGGCCGCGTCGGCCGGGCCGAAGTCGTTCAGCCAGATCGTCCCGGCCTTGACCGCGTCGGCGAACCGATGCGCGCGGCCGAGGTTCTGCGTCCAGACGCCCGCCGCGAGCCCGTAGCAGGTGTCGTTGGCGACCCGGACCGCGTGCGCGTCGTCGGTGAACGGCGTCGCCACCACGACCGGGCCGAAGACCTCCTCGCGGACGATCCGCGCGTCCGGGGTGACGTCGGTCAAGATCGTGGGGGAGTAGTAGTAGCCCTCGGCCCCGGGCAGGTAGTCCGGCCGGCCGCCACCGGTGACCACGGTGGCGCCGTCGGCCAGCGCGCCGTCCACGTAGCCGGACACCCGGGCGTGGTGACCGCTGGAAACGAGCGGGCCGAGCTGGGAACCATCCTCGAACGGGTGGCCCACCTTGATCGCTTGCGCCGCCGCGGTGACCTTGGCCAGGAACTCATCGAAGACCGGCTCCTGCACGAACAGCCGCGACCCGGCGCAGCAGTCCTCGCCCATGTTGTAGAAGATCCCCCAGGCGGCGCCGGAGGCGGCCGCGTCCAGATCCGCGTCGGCGAACACCACGTTCGGCGACTTGCCGCCGAGTTCCAGTGAGACCCGGGTCAGGTTGGCGGCGCCGGCCGCCGCGATCGACTTGCCGACCTCGGTGGACCCGGTGAACGACACCTTGTCCACCCCGGGGTGGGCGGCGAGCGCGGCCCCGGTGATCTCGCCGCGGCCGGTCAGGACGTTGATCACACCGGGCGGGAAGTCCAGCTCGCAGGCCAGCTCACCCAGCCGCAGCGCGGTCAGCGAGGTCTGCTCGGCCGGCTTCAGGATGACCGTGTTGCCGCAGGCCAGCGCGGGCGCGAGCTTCCACATGGTCAGCAGCAGCGGGTAGTTCCACGGGACGATCAGCGCGCACACGCCGACCGGCTCACGCCGGGTGTAGATCAGGTAGTCGCCGACGTTCGAGGTGATCGTGCTGCCCTCGATCTTGGTGACCCAGCCGGCGAAGTAGCGCAGGTGGTCGATGGCCTGCGGGATGTCGACGTTCGTCGCGTTCCGCAGCGGCTTGCCGGAGTCGATGGCCTCCAGCGCGGCGAACTCGTCGGTCCGCTCCTCGATGGCGTCCGCGAGCCGGAACAGCAGCTGAGCGCGCTCCCGCGGCCGCAGCGACGCCCACGCGGCATCCCCGAGTGCGGACCGGGCGGACTCCACGGCGGCGTCGACGTCCTGGCGCTGCGCCTCGGCGAGGGTCGCGAGGATGCCGCCGGTGACGGGGTTCTCGGTGATCGTGGTCGCCTGCCCGTACGCGTCGCTCCACTTGCCCCCGATGAGTAGCTGCTTGGGCTGGGCGGCGTAGTCGAGGGCGCCCTGCAGAGGTGTCATGACTCTCCTGTGGTTGTCGAAAGGAAAAGAAGCAGGTCATCGATGTCCGGCGGGGTCCGGATGCCGAGGTCGTTGAGCTGGCTGGTGACGTCGACCGGAGCCGGCGCTGACGGCATGTCCTCGTTGAGCACGCCGCCCATGGCGATTACCGGGCGGAAGCCGCGGTCCGCGCACAGCTTCGCCGCGAGGCTGCCGAACGACAGCGCGACCCCGTTGTGGGTGGTGATCACGATCGCCGACGCGCCGCCCGCCGCGGCCGCGTGGACGAAGTCCTCGGGGTCGCGGTTGCAGCCGATGTCGGTCACCGAATGGCCCGCGCTGGACAACGCCCGCACTAGCACGCGTTTGGCCATCTCGTGGATGTCGGTGGATCCGACGATCACCGTGTGACGGACCGGTGCGGTCGCACCCACGGCGAACCGGTCGCATTCGCGCACGGTGGCCGCCACCAGTTCGGTGCACTTGACCGGTCGGCGGCCGTGCGCGAAGTCATCGCAGCGTTCGCCGGCGCCCCAGTCCTGCTCGATCCGGGCGGCGCCGAGGTCGCGCAGCGCGAGCATCACGTGCAGCGGGTCGGTGATGTCCACGCCGAGACCGGCCAGCCCGTGCTGCACGTTGCCGAAGAACTGAGCGCCGCGGTCCGCCAGCATCGTGGCCTCGGCCTCGATCACGGTCCAGTCGATGGCGGCCGCGAGGTCGTGCGCGCGTCGTTCCAGCTGCCGGGCCATCACCTGGACCTGGGCGATCTCCTGCCAGGTCGGCACCCGCTGCTTCTCGGTGAGCGGCACCGGCAGCGCGCACGCCCCGGTCTTGTACCGCGCCTGGACCAGCATCATGTACTGGACGTCCTGGGCGCAGATGCCCGCGTTCTGGTCGAGATCGTCGGTGTAGCTGATCGTGTCGCCCTGCACGAAGGCCGGGGGGATCTGCTCCGGATTGCCGCGTTCCAGGGCGAGCGTGACGATCGTCTTGGTCAACGGGTCGGCGGTCAGCCCGCCCCAGGACACCGACAGCGGGCAGCCGCACAGCGAGGCGATCCAGCGCTCCACGCTCGCCCAGCCGACCAGCGACGTGTAGTCCTCGAACGTCCCGGCGATGCCGTCCTCGAGATAGGTGTCGAGCAGAACGCCGTCCTGGCGTCTGGCCGCCAGGATCGCGCACGCCGTCACGACCTCGCTGAGCTGTCGGACGTCGTCGTCGAAGTAGGGCCATCGCCAGGAGAACTGGCTGAGGCAGCCGACGTAGGTCGACCCGGCGGCGAGCGCCGCGAGCGTGTTCTCCACGCTAGCCGGACTGCCGATGATGTTGTCGCCGACCTCGGGCTGGATCCACTCGGCGCAGCTGCCGAGCAGGTCCCAGTCGCCGGCGTCCCATAGCACCGGACCGGTCTCGGCGGGTGCGTCGCGGCGCTGCTCGTAGGGCAGTCCCATCCGCCGCTCGGGGATCAGCTGGTACCGGTCGGGTGGCCGGACGCCGCGGGTCAGGCAGTAGTCCTCGATGCACCGGACCGCCTCGACGGTCTCCGGCCAGTCCTTCATGCCGATGTTCATCGCGGTGAAGATCCGGCCGTTCTCGCGACCCGCGCGGCGATAGTGCGCCTCGGTGGTCACGCCCTCGCGGCGTAGCAGCCGGGTGCTGCCCACCGTCACCGTTCGCCCGATGCGCTCGCCCTCGGCTAGCAACGGGCCGCTGCCTTTCGATGAGATGTCAGCGCGCATCGGGCTCCCGGAGTTTCGACCAACCTACCGTAATTCCGTAGATACGCAAGAAGCTACCCAGGTCACAGCCGGGTTGTCAACCGTACGTCAAAGATCAAATTTGATCCCCGGAGGGTATTGACAGGGCGGCGGGGGGTTTGGCATGTTCATTCAATCTACGGATCTACGGTAGCTCCAGCATCGCCTACAACCTCGCTTGCACCGCCAGCTTTTGGGAGAGACCCATGGCGAATGACAAACCAATCACTGACGACGCTCAGCTCAGCGAGCTGGGCTACCGGCCTGAGCTGCGCCGCGTTCTCGGCCTTTTCTCCAGCTTCGCCGTCCAGTTTTCGCTGATCGCGGTGACCGGCAGCATCTTCCTGCTGTACGGCTATGGCCTGTCCACCGGCGGTCCCGCCTTCATCTGGCCGTTCATCGTGGGCGGCGTGTTCCAGGTAATCGTGGGCCTGTCCATGGCGGAGCTGGTCTCCGCGTTCCCGCTAGCGGGCGGTTCCTACCAGATCGCCCGCAAGCTCGGCCGCCCGGTCCTTGGCTGGCAGATGGGCTGGTGGCTCGTGGTGGCGCACCTGGCCGCCATGGCCGCCAACGCCGTGGCGCTGGCCCCCTACTTCGCCTCCGCGATGGGCATCAACAACATCAACAAGGGGCAGATCCTGCTGTTCTCGGTGGGGTTGATCGGCTTCGTCACGATCCTGAACATCGTCGGCGTCAAGCTCTCGGCCTTCGCCAACAACGTCGGAGTGATCTGCGAACTGGTGGGAATCAGCTCCGTCGTTATCGTCCTGCTGATCAAGGGCGTGATCCGGTCGCCCTCGTTCCTGACCTCGACCGGCGGCGTGGCGCCGCACGGGTACTTCGTCCCCTTCCTGTTCGTGCTGCTGATGCCCGCGTTCATCATCTCCAGCTTCGACTCCACCGGGAACATGGCCGAAGAGGTCAAGGACGCCGCCCGCAAGGCGCCGCGTGGCGTGGTGACGGCGAACGTGTCCGCGCTCGTCTACGCCACCGTCGCCATGATCATCCTGACCCTGTCCATCGCCAGCCTGTCCGACGTGACCGGCTCGTCCATCCCGCTGATGGCCGTCCTGCACGAGCGGCTCGGCCACCTCTACCCGCAGATCTTCGAGGTGGTCGCGATCACCTCGCTGATCGTTACCACCCAGATCCTGCAACTCACCGCCGCGCGCATCCTGTGGTCCCAGGCCAGGGACAAGCAACTGCCCGCCTCGGGCTGGTTCCACAAGCTCTCGGCCAAGGGCAAGGTGCCGGTCAACGCCACGATCGTCACCGCCGTCATCGCCCTGCTGCTCACCCTCTGGTCGCCGTTCCTCACCGCTCTGGCGGCGCTGACCGCGATCGGCTGGGCGGCGGTCTACGGCCTGACCGTGCTCGCCGGGATCATCGCCAAGCGACGCGGGCAGCTCCCCGACCATCCGTGGAAATACGGCCGGATCGGCAATGTGCTGGACGTGGTGTCGGTGCTCTGGTCGGCGGCGCTGGTGGGGGTGCTCACCTACCAGTCGCCCCGCGAGGCGGGCCTTGGCTTCGTCATCGTGGTAGTCGTGGGCATCGTCCTCTACTACGTGGCCGTCCCGCGCGGCGCGCGATCGTCGAAGGATCCGCTCGCGGCGGCGATGGCCGAGGTTCAGGTGCCGCCAGCCGGGTTAGCAACGGAAGATAGGCTGGTTTTCCCGGGCGGCTACGGCCGTCCGGGAAAACTGCTGGTTATGTCCCCTAGCGAAAGACGTGTGTATGTCTGAGGCGGTCGCCGCCGACGCGACTGAGCAACTCGCTCCGCGGCTGTCCATTGGCGAGATCAGCCGCCTGACCAACGTCAGCCCGTCGACCTTGCGGGACTGGGAGAACTACGGCATCGTCCGCCCGCTGCGCCAGGGCACCCGCCGCCGGTACAGCCTGGCCGATGTGGAACGGGTCCGCACCGCCAGCCAGCTGCGGCGCAAGAGCTTCAGCCCGGCCGCCATCGCCGCCACCCTGGAACCCGGCCAGCCGGGCGCGGCCAACCAGAGCGTCGAGATGGGTCGTATCCTGCGCCAGGCCCGGCTGGACCGCGGCTCCAGCCTTCGCGAGGTGGCCTCCGCCGTCAACATCTCCGTCTCCCACCTGAGCACCGTCGAGCGGGGCGGTGTCCAGCCGGGTCTGGCGCTGCTCCAGCGGCTCGCCGAGGTCTACTCGATGGATGTGGCCGACCTGTTCGGCGGCCCCGCTCTCTCCTCGCCCGACGTGCGGAAATGGTCGGACTCGGAGATCTTGCTGAGCGACGGGGACCGGGTCCGGGTCCGGGCGATCGCCCGTTCCGGCGTGATTTGCAGCGACATGTACGAGGCCGATCCGGGCGGCGGCTCCGGCGGCTCCTACGAGCACGACGGCGACGAATGCGTGCTCGTCCTGGAGGGAACCGCCGAGTTCGTCTTCGGCGACGCGTCCACCAAGACGCTGACGGCGGGGGAGTCGGTCTCGTTCAACTCCCGTATCCCGCACCGCTGGACCAACGGCGGCGCTGGCCTCCTGAAGATGATCTGGACCAACGCCCGCCCAGCCCCCCAGCCCCCACCCGACAGCTAGCCCCCGCCCCCCCGCGCCCCGCCCCACGCCGGTCGATGTGACATCGACCGGCCTAGAGCGCGGTCCATGTCACATCGACCGGGGTTGCCCGGCGTTCGGGCGGGGTTGCGCGGCCGTCGGGCGGGCGGAGGCGGGGGCGGGCGCGGGGGCGGAGGGCTCGCGGCGCACGAAGTCGCGGGAGCGGATCAGGGCTAGGGCGCACACCGCTCCGGTGAAGGCGACGGCCGCGGCGATCCAGAACAGGTCGTCCAGGCCGCGGGACCGGTACAGCGAGCCGTAGGCCGCGATGCCGGTGGCGATGCCGATCTGCCGGAACGTGGTGTTGCCACCGGACGCCATCCCGGCCTGCGCCGGCGGAACGACCCCGATCGCGGTGGACGCCAGCGGCGGGTTCACCATGCCGGCGCCGAGCCCGGCGACGATGAAGCCGGGGATCAGGTGCGTCCACGATCGCGTCACGCCCACCATGAGCACCAGGCCCACCCCCACCAGGGCCAGCCCAGGGCCGATCAGCCACCGGGTCGGCACCCGCTCGGTCAGCCGTCCGGCGATCACCGCCGTCACCAGCGTGCAGCCGCTGATCACCGCGATCCTGAGCCCGGCGCCGAGCGCCGAGTACCCGAGGCCATCCTGCAGGTACAGCACCAGGTAGAGCAGCATCGAGTACAGCGAGCCGTTCATCGCGAACGCCGCGATCGCGCCACCGGTGAAGGTGGGCACCCGGAGCAGGGACAGGTCGAACATGGGATGCGCCACGCGCCGTTCTGACAAAATAAAGCTGGCCAGGAATACGGCGGCGAGCACGAGGCAGACGATCACGCCGACGTCGGACCACGAACGCTCGCCCGCCCGGATCAGCCCGTAGACCAGGCTCACCAGGCCGGCGGTGAGCGTCGCGAACCCGGCCCAGTCCGGCGGCACCGGGTGCGGCGAGCGGGACTCGTCCACCTTCCAGTAGGTCACCGCGCTCGCCAGGATCCCGACCGGCACGTTCACCAGGAAGATCCCGCGCCAGCTCCACTCGGTGGCGATCACGCCGCCGAGGACGGGGCCGAGGGCCACCGCGATCCCGCCAATCGCCCCCCACGCGCCAAACGCGGTTCCCCGGTCCTTACCCCGGAAGCTGTTCCCGAGCAGCGCGAGCGACACCGGGAACATGATCGCCCCGCCGACCCCCTGCGCCGCCCGTGACAGCACCAGCATCAGCGGGTCCTGCGCCGTGCCGCATAGCAGCGAGCCAAGCGTGAAGATGACCAGCCCGATCTGGAACAGCCGCCTGCGGCCGTACCGGTCGGCCAGCACACCAGCGGTCAGCAGCAACGACGCGAGGGTCAGCGCGTAGGCATCGACCACCCACTGCACGTCGGACAGGCTGGCGCCGAGCCCGCGCTGGATCGTGGGCTGTACGACCATCACGATCGTCACATCGAGCAGCAGCATGAACATGCCGGTGCAGACCGCGATCAGCGTCCACCATTTCTTATCCATGGGACCCATAGTGCCCGCCGTATTTTTTCATTTCCATAACGACGCACTCAAATGCCGGAAAGCGACATGATTAGACTTGCTGTCGTGAAAGATTCCACGCTCGATGCGATCGACCGCCAGATCGTGCACGCGCTGACGATCGAGCCGCGAGCGTCGTTTCGCACGCTGGCCGAGGTAACCGGGGTGTCGGACCAGACCGCGGCCCGCCGGTACCGGCGGCTTACCCAGGAGGCCGCGCTGCACGTGCTGGCGGTGGTGAACGGCCCCCGGGCGGGCTGGACGGACTGGCATGTCCGGCTGCAGACCACGCCCGGCAGCGCCGAAGGCATCGCGAACGCGCTGGCCAAACGCCCCGACACCCGATGGGTCCGGCTGTACTCGGGCGGCACCGAGATCATGTGCGTGCTCCAGGCCAGGACCACCGAGGAACGCGACGCGCTGCTCCTGGTCGGTCTTCCTGGCAGCCGCCGGGTCGTGCAGATCTCCGCGCACTGCCTGCTGAAGAGCCTGGCGACGACGGCCTGGTCCGGCGCCACCCAGGCGCTTTCGGCCACGCAGATCGCCCGGCTGCGCCCCGCTGTCGTCGTGACCGGCACCGACGTGCGGCTGGAGCCGTCGGACGAGCCGCTGCTGGAGGAGCTGGCCAAGGACGCCCGGGTGCCCGTCGCCACGCTGGCGTCGGCGATCAACTGGCACGAGTCCACGGTCCGACGGCGGATCGCCGAGCTCGAGGCGGCCGGGTTGCTCTACTTCGACCTTGACTTCGACGAGCGGCTGTACGGGATGAACCTATCCGCGATGCTGTGGCTCGTGGTCGAGCCCGCCCACCTGGAAGCGGTCGGTAAGGCCATCGCGACGCATCCCGAGGCGCCGTTCGTCGGCATCACGACCGGCCGGACCAATGTCGTGGCCAGCGGGCTGTTCCGTGACACCGAGCACCTGTACGAGTACGTCACCGGCCGGCTCGCTGGCCTGGACGGGATCCGATCGGTGGAGAGTGCCCCGGTAATTCGCACGCTCAAGCGATCCGGATTGCCTAGGCTTACCCGGTGAGACAAATCGGGGTCGCGGAACGCCGCGCCCGGCTCGGGCTGCGCCACCACCTGGCGCGCCGTTCCGGCCGCGAAGTCACTCAGCTGGCGGGGGAGCTGTGCGGACTGCACGCGACCGATCCGGTCACCGTCTACCTGAGCGCTCGCGCCCGGCTGTCCGGCTTCCAGCCGGCGGATCTGGAAACCGCGCTGTACCAGCAGCGCACGGCGATCCGGATGATGGGCATGCGCCGCACCATGTTCGTCGTGCCTACCGTCTTCGCGCCGGTCGTCCACCAGGCGTGCACCACCAAGATCGCGCAGGCGAACGGCAAACGGCTGGCCAAGCTCATCGAGGTCAACGGGGTCACCGAAAACGGGGCGCGCTGGCTGGCCGAGGTCGAGGGCAAGGTGCTGGCGCATCTCGAGCTGCATGGTGAGGGACTCGCCGGGGAGTTGTCGGCGGCGGTGCCCGAGCTCAAGTCCAAGGTGACGGTGTCGCCCGGCAAGTCCTACGGCGGTGAGGGAGCGGTGACGAATCGGGTGCTCACCCACCTGGCGATGGCCGGCCGTATCGTGCGGGGCAAGCCGTCCGGTGGCTGGACCAGTACCCGGTACCGATGGGCCGCGCTGTCGGAGTGGACGGCGGAAGATCTGGAGCGGCTTCCAGCGGAACAGGCGGAGGCCGACCTGGCGCGGGCCTGGCTGCGGGCGTTCGGCCCCGCTACCGCCGACGATCTCATGTGGTGGGCAGGCTGGACCGGGCGCCAGACGCAGCGGGCGCTGACGGCGGTAGGCGCGGCCGAGGTCGACCTGGACGGCCGGGTTGGCTGGATACTCCCCGACGACGACGACCCCTGCCCGCCGCCCGATCCGTGGGTGGCCCTGCTCCCGAGCTTGGACCCGACCGCGATGGGCTGGACGGAGCGGGACTTCTACCTCGGCGAGCATCGGGCCTATTTGTTCGACCGGTCCGGAAACATCGGGCCGACGGTATGGTCCGACGGCCGTGTCGTCGGGGGATGGGCGCAGCGCGCGGATGGCGAGATCCGTTTCAAGCTGCTCGAAGACACCGGCACCGAGACGCGTGACCAGGTGGAGTCAGCCGCTCATGAACTCGCCACCTGGCTCGGCGATACCCGCTTCAACCCCCGCTTCCCGACCCCCCTGGAACGCGACCTGAAGCTCTAACCCCGCGCGCCGCTCCCCGCCCGCTCGGGCTGGATGATCATCGGGTGTTCAACTGCAATTCGCGTCGTAATGGGGTGCGCAGCCCGGTGATCTCGGTTGATGTGCGGTTGAAACTTTACCAACAATCCGATCTTGAACACCTCTTGACACGAATTTCCTAACATATCTACATTTGGCTCGTATAAATCTTACCGATCTAGAGTCATCTACGTTAGGAAGTTACGATGGTGCTCTCCCGAAGATGGCTGAGCGGCTCTGGCCAGGTTCGTTCCGGGCCGTCCGGACCTAGCCGCCGCAAGGTACTCGCGGCTGGTGCGGGGGCTGGAGCGCTCCTCGCGCTGCCGGTCATGGTTCCCGCTTCCCGTGCCAACGCGGCCGTCGGATCGGCCGCGTCCAGTGACTCCTGGTACGCCTTCCTGTTCGGCGTCCCTGAGTCGTCTCCCTATCCAGGCGGCTCGTTCCAGGCCGCGAAGTCCCCGGCCTCCGCCTCCGCGCCGCCCGCTCCGTACCAGGTCGCCAGCAAGCTCGCGTCGGTGCCGGTCTTGTCGCCCGATGCGACGACCGTGGCGGTGGCGGATGTGGCGACCGCGTCGAGCGGGGCGAAGGTGACGCTGACCCTGATGGACAAGGCGACGGCCGCCGTCAGCAAGCGGGGCACGCTGGCTCTGGCGGGGCTGCCGTCGGATGTGAGCATCCTCGCCACCCCCGTTTTCGCCCCCGGCACCACGACCGTGGCGCTCGTGCTGGCCATCACGATTCCCGGTAGCGGCGGAACGCTGCGCAAGACGGACCCGCGCACCGGGAAGGTCACCACCGGAACGGCTACCACCTGGAAGTCGCATCACGCGCTGGCCTATTTCGACTCCAGTAGCGGCACCTTCACCGGTCCCTTCGAGCTTTCCGGCGAACCCTCCCTCGCCCTGACCACCGTCGCGGCCAACGGCACCGACCTGTTCGTCTGGACGACGCCGGAGCCGCGGCCGGCCGACTACTCGAAGACCAGCCAGGCGTTGGCCCCAGTGTCAACGGTGAGCGCGTTCCCGCTCGGCTCGGGCAAGCCAAGGTTCTCCGCGCCGTCGTTGCTGCCCTGGCCGGGCGGCGAGCCGGTCGTCACGCTGGCCAGCGGCGATATCGCCCGCCTGGTCCACGGGCGCGCTGTCCAGGTCTGCTCAGCGCGGACCGGTGACATCGTCAGTTACACACTCGCGCCGCTCAACGTGCCCCGTCCGAAGCCCAGCGCCGTCACCATGCAGGCGCGCTCAGACGGCACCGTGTTCATCGCCAAACCCGGCGTCGGCACCGCCATCGTCGCCGACCCGGCGGACTCGTTCCGGGTGAAGTCTCAGGTCAGCTTCCCGGTACCGCAGGCACCCGGCAGCGCTCCCTGGAGCAAGGCGGTGCTGTCGTCGTCGGGCGACACGCTGTACGTCGTGGGCGGCGTGAATTCCGGCGGCGTATCCGCCTATGACGTCAGCACCGGCGCGCTGACCGCCTCGTACACCAGCGGCGGTCTGCATTATGGCGGCCTTTCCGTGCTGCCGGACGGCAACGTGCTGGCGGTGGGTCCGGCCCATCCGCGACTCACGTTCTTCTCTCCCACCCTGAGCCGCCTTGGCGACGCGGACACCAGCCTGCAAATAGCGGCCGTTCTCTGACCCCAGTCACCCCCCACACATACCGCCATCCCAGGAGGAATACCGCCATGCCGGGATATGACACCGCAGGAGAGATACAAAATACCTACGTGTCGGCTCACGACGAATTCGGTGCCGACCCAGACTTCTGGATCCGCTACTTCGCGCCCTCGCCATCCGCCGACCTCTTCGAAGATGACGCCTCATCGGAGTGCTCGGGCGCCTGGGACAGCGGAGGCCCCTACGTGGGCTGCGTTTCCTCTCCGAGCCAATCCAACCTGAGCAGCTCATCCGCGCAGGGCCTGGCGGACGCGCAGACCTACGCGGCGGCGATTCAGACCGCTTACTACGATGTGGAACCGCTCGACCTGCCCGCCAACAACGCGCTCTACTGCTGGCTCGACCAGGAATACTCGACCACGCTGAGCCTGGACTACTGGGACGCCTGGGCGAACTACATCGCGAACTACAACTTCGCGGACCTGGACACCTATCCGCTCTACCCGGCGCTGTACTGCACGCCGAATTCGCCGTACCCCAACTGCTCGACGATCGCGGAGGCCACCGGCCTCGACATCCCGGCCGCCGTGTGGTCCGCCGAGTACGAGCCCTGCGGCTCCCTCACCGATCCGCCGACCTGGGACGCGGAGTCCTGCTCGGCGGTATCGACCCTGCTCTGGCAGTTCGGCGAACAGGGCGCGTGCGGCTACTCGGCCAACGTCGACCTGGACCAGCAGGCCTCGGGATTCGACTATCCCGACTACTGTCTCCGCGTCCTGTCGAACCCGTAGCGGCCGATGCTGGTGTTCCTGAGCGGCTGCGTCGTCAGCTGTGGTGTGCTGCTCGCGCTGGCAGGAGCCGGCAAGGTGTACCGTGGCGCGCGCCGGACGGGTGGCTCCACCGCCATCTGGCGCGCGCTGCGGATCCCACGGCCGCTGATCAACCGGGCCGAAGTGGCGGCCGGCGTGCTTGAGTGCCTGATCGGCGCGCTCGTGTGCACGCGACTGTGCCCCGTGGCCGCCGGCGTCGCGATGGCCCTGCTCGGGGCGGCGTTCTGCGTGCTGCTCGGGTACGTGCGGATCAAGCGGATACCCGGTGACTGCGGCTGCGTCGGCTTGCGCAAGCGAGCGGACGCCATCGCGGAAACGGTTACCTGGCGGGCCATGGCGCGGGCCGGATTGCTGGCCGCGGCGGGCGTCACGGCCGCTGTCGAGTCGGCCGGCCGGGCCAGCATGTTTTTTTACGCCGGGCTGCTGACCGGGGGAGCGGTGCTCGCGTTGCTGAGCATGCGCCTGCCGGTGCGCACCCCCGGGTGCCGCCGGGCGCTGTGGCGGCCGGTGCGGTCCTCGATGCGGGCGCTGACCGCCCATGAGGTATTCGCGTCAATGGCGTCGGCCGCCGGGCCGTTCGGGTCCGACGTCAGGTACCGCCGGTCAGGCTGCACCGACGAATTCTGGTATCCGGCCGGAGCCGGCGGTGACAAGGCCGTGGTGTTCCGGCTGAGCCGGGGCGGCCCAGCCGGATCGCTCGCCGTTCACGCGGCAGTGCAAGCTTCTACCCGCGGTAATGCCTGGTTAAAGAAACCGCCCTTGGTCAGACCATCATGGGTGGTATGAATGGTCGAATCGGCAGGAACGATCAAGAATGTACGCCGGGAAAGCTTCTCGATGTCGCCGCAGAGACCGAGAATGAGACCGGAGACAAAATCTATGATGCGGGTGGAATCCGCATGGTTCATGTCTTCCAGGTTGATGATTACCGGAATTTCCTGGCAATAGTACTCGCCGACGGTAGCGGCATCCTGAAAGTTTCGCGGACGCACTACTGCGATTTCGATACCGTTACCCATAGCAAACTGGCCACTCAGGGTCTCATCGTCGCTCTGAACCTCACTGACGTCCTCGGAAGCATACCCGTCCTCGTTGACTAGGGCGTCATTATCCTGCTCGACGAGGCCGAGCCAATCACGGGCCCTGCGTTGCACCACGCTGACCTCCGTCGATGACTGAAACCGCAGCGAACCAGACTGCACCAAACTCTAACAACGGACGCCTCTGGCGGCATATCAACACGCCGGCCTGAGAATAAGGGCGAAACGTTCCTCCGCACCGTCTGGACGACACGGGCGTGCTCGCGCATCGTCTCGGTGCCGTCCAGGCCGGGCTGGCGGCCGAACCCGCAGTACATCGCCACCCCGAAGTCGTCGATGTACCGCGACGCGGTGGCCACCCGGCGGCGCAGTCCTGACTCACCGTCGATCGGCAGCACGATACCGAGGAACACCCGGGCGTCACCGGGCTCCAGGTCGGTCAGCGGCCGGAAGAAGCCGCGGTCCTCGCTGCGCAGGTACCTCGGTCCGGCCAGGTGCAGCCAGTCGACCCGGCGCCCCGATTCAGCGACCGCGAAGTTTGCCATCCTGACCAGCAGCGCCAGGTCGCGGGCCTCGTACATCGGCCATTCGGGGAACGTGCCGTAGCACAGGTGATAGCCGACCAGGACCTCGTCGGGAATGAGCCGGGTCAGCCGGGTCACCGGACCCGCGAAACGCTCCCACGCGCCCTCCGGCATCCACGCGAGCACCCCTTCGAGGTCTTGGGTCTCGTAGGCGATGTCCCACTGGATCGCGAGCTCGGCGGGCGGGATGGCGGCGGTCAGCCGGCCTAGTTCGCGGGCCACGAG
>JBEKHI010000137.1:0-18444 GCA_050012355.1 Streptosporangiaceae bacterium
AGCAGCTCGGCGCGGCCAGCGAGGGCGAGAAAACCATGGTCGACGCGCTCGCCCCGGCGGTGGCCGCCTTCAGCGAGGCCGTCGCGGAGGAGGCGGCGGCCCCCGCCGCACTGGCCGCGCTGACCGACGCCGCCGACGCCGGAGCCCACGACACGATCTCGCTGCAGGCGCTCAAGGGCCGGGCCAGCTACCTTGGGCCCCGCAGCGTCGGGCACGAGGACCCGGGCGCCGCTTCCACGGCGCTGATCCTGCACGCGCTGCGTGATGTCGCCGCCCGGCAGGCAACATGAGGTTCACGGGGCTACCCGTCTCGGAAGGAACGGCCGAGGGCGCACTGCACGTCGTCGACGCGAGCGCGACGGTCAGTGCCACCCCGGATGAGGTCGCCGCCGCGTTCACCGCGGTGGCGGCGGAGCGATCCGCGCTCGCCGCCCGGCTGCGCGCGGCCGGGCGCGACGAGGAAGCTGGCATCATCGAGGTCGGTGCGCTCATCGCCGCCGACCCGGCGCTCACCGACCCGGCGGTAACGGCCGTAAGTGCTGGTGAGGATGCCATAACGGCGGTCCGTGAATCAGCCGAGCAACAGGCGGCGTTGATGGCGGCGCTGGCCAACCCTCAGCTGGCCGAGCGGGCCGGCGATATCCGCCAGATCGGGCAGGCCGTCATCGAACGCCTCGCCGGTACGCCGCCCTACCCGGACGGCGGCTTCATCCTCGTCCGCCGCGAAGTCAGCCCGGCCGAACTGATCGAGCTCACCGACACGGGCCTGGTCGGCGCGGTGTCGGTGGACGGCGGAGCCAGCTCGCACGCGGCGATCATCGCGCGCGGACTCGGGCTGCCGATGATCGCCGGCGCCGACGCCGGCGTGCTGGCGGTGCCATCCGGCCGTGATGGCCTGCTCAACGCTGACGCGGGGGAGCTCATCGTCGGAGCGCGCCGCGCGGACGGGCCACGGCCAGCGCCAGCGGCGGTGCCCGTGCCCGCGGGCCCGGTTCGCACCCGGGACGGGCACGAGGTCACGATCTTGTGCAACGTGGCGTCGGCGGCCGAGACCAGGCTCGGGCTGGCCGCGGGGGCGACGGGCGTCGGCCTGCTGCGCACCGAGATTCCCTACGCCCAGGCGCTGGCCTGGCCGACGGTCGCGCAGCACCGGGCCCAGCTGGCCCCGATACTCAGCCAGCTAGCGGGCCGGATCGCCACGGTCCGGCTGCTCGATTTCTCCGGCGACAAGATCCCGCCGTTCCTGCGCGGTGGCGCTGACGGGCTGGTCGCGTTGCTCGCGGATCCGGCGGCGCTGGATGACCAGCTCCGCGCCATGCTGGAAACCGGCCGGGACACCCAGCTGGCGGTGCTCATCCCGATGGTCAGTTCACTCGGCGAGGTCAGCGCGGTGCGCGGCGAACTGACCAGGGTGGCCGACGCGCTCGGCGCTGGCCTGCCTAGGCTCGGGATCATGGTGGAATTGCGGTCCACCGCCGCCGACGCGGCCGCGTTCGCGTCCGCCGTCGACTTCTTCTCGATCGGCACCAACGACCTGACCGTCGACGTGCTCGGACTCGACCGGGGCGATCCGGTGGCCGGCCCCGCGCTCGCCGCCCACCCGCGGGTGATGGCGCTCATCGAGGGGGTCGCCGAGGCCGGACGACAGGCCGGAATCCAGGTCTCGGTCTGCGGCGACTCGGCGGCCGACCCGCTAGTGCTGCCGCTACTGGTCGGTGCGGGCCTGCGTACCTTCAGCGTGCCCGCCGCGCGAGTCGAACGAGTGCGTGGCTGGGTCAGCGAGCTGGATAGCGCGGCCTGCGCGGCGCTGCTGAAACGGACCCTGCGCGCCTCGACCCTGGAAGAAGTGCGGGACCTGGTGCCGCGGCTATGACCCCTATGTTCTCAGCCGAGCTGCTCATTGCTGAGCGCCGACAGCACCGATCCGCTGCGGCCCGCCCCCAGGTCCCTGGAGACCGACCGGGCGGACTCCATGACGGCGCGAGCGAGTTCGTCGGCGGAGTCCGGCGCCAGCAGCCGTTCCGCGGGCCCGACCAGCCCGATCGATCCGGCCACGACACCCTCGCGGTTCACGATGGGCGCCGCTATGCCGGCGTCGCCGACGGTCGCTTCCTGGTTTTCCACGGCATAGCCGCGCCTGCGGACCTGGGCGAGCGCCTGTCCGAGCGCCGCCCGCGTCGTCTTGGTCCTGCCGGTCAGCGGTGCCCGCTCCGCGGCCAGGATGGGGGCCGCCTGCTCGGCCGGCAGGTGCGCGATGATCGCGTGCCCGAGTGCGCACGCGTGCCACGGGATGGCGGCGCCGACCTCGAGGATCTGCACCGTGTTGTCCGGCCGGAACACGTGATGCAGCACGATCACCCGGCTGCCGGACAGGGTCGCGACCCAGACCGCCTCGTTCGCCCGCTGGGCGAGCGATTCGGCCCACAGCAGCGACCTGGCCCGCAGCTCGGAGCCCTCGAGGTAGGCGTTGCCGAGCTGGAGGACACCGGGACCCAGGCTGTACTTCCCGGTGAACGGGTCCTGGGTGACCAGGTCATGATTGACCAGCGTGCGCAGCAACCCGTAGACAGTCGGCTTGGCGAGCCCGACTCGCTCGGCGATTTCGGTCACCCCGAGGCGGGGCGTGCCCGACCCGAGGACGCCCAGGATCGCCGCTGCCCGTTCCACCGACTGAATCATGCGGGCCTCCTGAATAACACTGGCCTTTCGGTATCGTCGAACACGCTCAGGATAGGGCATCAGGCATGACAGCCATGGTAGGAATCGTCCTCGTATCGCACAGCGCTCCGCTGGCCGATGGCACAGCCGAACTCGCCGGCCAGGTCGGCGGGGACAGCGTGACCATCGCCACCGCTGGCGGGACCGATGACGGCCGGATCGGTACCAGCATCAGCAAGCTCCAGCGCGCGCTCAGGCTCGCCGACGCCGGTGCGGGCGTGGTGATCTTGCCTGATCTTGGCAGCTCGGTGCTCACCGTCCGCGCGCTACTGGCGGAGCCCGATGACCTTCCCGGGCAGGTCGTCATGGCCGATGCCCCGTTCGTCGAGGGCGCGGTCGCCGCCGCTGTCGCCGCCGCCGGCGGCGGCGATCTCGCCGCGGTGCTCGACGCCGCCCAGGAGGCGCGCCATGCCAGAAAGCTATGAGGCCACGGTCACCCTGAGCGGTGACCTCCACGCCCGGCCAGCCGGGGCACTGTCGGTCGCGGCCGCCAAGTTCGACGCCGTGATCGAGCTGGCGGCCGGAACGGGCCGCGCCAACGCCAAAAGCGTGCTGGCCGTCATGCAGCTAGGCGCGAGCAGCGGCCAGCAGGTCACCATTTATGCCACCGGCCCCGATGCCAGGGAAGCAGCCGCCGCGATAGCGGAAATCCTCTCCGAGACAGGCGCCGGAAGCTCATAATCCCGCGGGCCCAACGTGGGCGGCTACGGAAACCCGCCGAAGCCGCCGCCGCCGCCGTTTCCGCCGCCGCCGCCATGCCCGCCGCCGTTGCCATTGCCGTTTCCGTCGCCGGTCGTCGCGGTCGCCGTGGCGGTGGGAGTCGGCGAGGCGGTGGCGGACGCCGACGCTGACGCTGAGGGGGACGCCGTCGGGCTCGTGGTCGCGGTCGTCGCGGACAGTGAGAGGGACGTCACCAGCGAGTCGACATTGTTTTCGTTGAGGTTTGACGGCATCGACACGTAGAACACAGCGGGCTCGACCCCGGTGCCCCGGTCGGCGACCACGACCGCGCCCTCCTCGCTGGTCCAGGTCAGGCCCTGGCCGGAGGCGTCGGTATAGGTGACCAGGTACTTGATCTCCCAGGCGGCGTGCCCGCTGACCGATGTCGGGGTGTCCGCGAGCTGGCTCACGGTGTGGTTAAGGCCGTTGTAGAAGGTGTTCTCGAACGTGCTGGCCAGTGTCGACGTCACGCTGGAAAGGTCCGCGACGCTGCTGTAGCCGTACTGGGCCGGCAGCGGACCGGAGCAGGCGTTGCCGTACCACGGGGTCTGCTGCCCGTTGATCGTCACCTCGCCCGCCACCGCGGATTCCCCGGCCGACCAGCCAAAGCCCTGCTGGTCCAGCCCCGACGGACAGGCCGCCTGCCACGGCGAGCCAAACTGCGTGTACGCCAGCCCCGAGCTGGTGTCGGTCAGCTGGGTCGCCGGGGTGGGCGACGCCGGAGCGGTGGTGTGGTGGGCCACCGGAGACTTGGTGCTCAGCGCGACCGGCTTGGACGGCTGCTTGCCGAACTGCATCAGCGCCAGGACCAGGACCACCAGGACCACTGCGGTTCCGGCGGCCAGCGCGGCCATCAGCCAGCGCCGCCGGACCCGTCGCTGGTCCTGCACCCGCGCGTACCCGGTGTAGTCATCGGAGGAGAAGATCCGGGTCGATTCCCCTGGTGGGTGGAACCCGCCGGGAAGGTCCAGCGCGCTGGCGGGCGGCAGGTCCACCGAGGTCTGATCGGCCCCGGACGCCGGAGGGATGTCGGTCGAGGTCGCCGGGGGCAGGTCCGTCGAGGTCGCGGGCGGCAGGTCGAATGAGGTTACGGGGGCGGGGCCGCCGATGGCCGGGCGGACGGCGGTGGCCGGAGGCGGAGAGACAGCCGTGCTCTTCGCCCCGGCCGGCGCGTCGTGGGACTGCGTGTACTCTGTCCACACTGACCCGTCCCACCAACGGAGCAGGCCGGGAACCCCGTAGGGGTCGGGGTACCAGCCAGACGGGGGCATGTCCATGAGGACGAGCCTAGACGGCGTTGAGCCAGGTGGGACCCCGTCAAGTGCGGGTGTTACCAGTTTGTTGGTGAGTTGTCCGTCACCACTGGGGCACCTCCAGTAAACCTCTCAAGCTCGGTACCCTCCATCACCTGAGCCGGGAAAGGGTCGCCCGCGCACCGTCGCCGCAACTCGCCGTACGGGAGTTCCCGCTGACTGCCGGCCAGGACCAGGTTGGCGAGCCGTCTCCCCTTCAGCACCCCGGCCTCCGCTATCACGCAGCAATTTTTATACGCAGAACGAAGCGTCGCGATCTGCCCGCGCAAGTTCCTCAGCGGCGGGCCGTCGGCCACATTGACGGCGTACACCCCGCCGGGACGCAGGGCTCTGGCCGTCGCGGCCACGTATTCGGCGGTGGTCAGATGCACAGGTGTCCGCGGGCCGTCGTACACGTCGCTGATCACCAGGTCGTAGCTGCCCGGCCGCACCGATTCGAGAATCTCGCGGGCGTCGCCCGCGCGTACCCTGACGCGGCCGTACCTGGCGGCCGGCATCGGCAGGTGCTCGCGGACCAGCGCGGTGAGCGTGGCGTCCGCCTCGGCGACGAGCTGGCTCGACCGCGGCCTGGTCACCGCGATATACCGGGGGAGGGTCATCGCACCGCCGCCCAGATGCAGCGCCCGCACCGGCTGGCCCTCGGGGAACGCCAGATCGATCAGGTGCCCGATCCGGCGTACGTACTCGAACTCCAGGTACCGCGGGTCGTCCAGGTCCACGTACGACTGGGGCGTGTCGTTCACGTAGAGCATCCAGGACCCCGGCCGTGACTGGTCCGGCACCAGTTCCGCTAGCCCCGAGTCGGTGTGTTCATGCACCGCGTGCCGTAGCGCCACACCTGGCAGTTTACCGAGCCAGCCGGAGCCCCCCGGCGGGTCAGCGGGTCAGCGGTGGCGCTACGACCCCCAGCGATGGGTCATCGACGGGGGTGTAGAAGGTTGGGGGTGGGCAGGTTGGTTGGCGGGCCGCCGGTCGGGGGTGGCGCTGGAGGGGTATCTAGGATTCTTGGGAGCGGTGCTTAACAGTCCGGAGGTGGGCAAGATGGCGAAAAACGTAGCCGAAGGCCTGTGGGAGATGCTGTCGGCGGCGGGGGTGCGCCGATGCTACGGGATCGTGGGCGACGCGCTGAACCCGGTGGTCGACGCGCTGCGGCGCAACGGCTCGGTGGACTTCATCCATGTGCGCCATGAGGAGTACGGCGTGTTCGCCGCGGTCGCGGAGGCGCGGCTGACCGGCAACCCCGTCGCGGTGTGCGGCACCGCCGGGCCGGGCGTGACGCATCTTGTCAACGGCCTGATCGACGCGCGACGGGAACGCGTACCGATCATCGCGATAGCCGGAGATGTCGAGTCGTCGCTGCTGGACTCCGATGCCCTTGAGGAGCTAAATCCGTACAAGTTCTTCGATACCGCGGCGCTGTATATCGGCCGGCTGGTCAACCCGCAGCAGCTTCGGCCCATGGTGAGCACCGCGATCACCACCGCGGTGGCCGAACGCGGCCCGGTGGTCATCTCGCTGCCAGGCGACGTGGCGGTGGCCGACGCTCCGTCGGTCTCGCTGCGGGTGCCGCTGCCCGCCACGACCATTGGCGCGGCTTCGGCGGCGGACCTGGCGGCCATGGCCGACCTGATCAACCAGGCGAAGACGGTGGCGATTTTCGGTGGCGACGGCTGTGCGGAGGCCGGGGACGAGGTACGCGAACTCGCCGCGCGGCTGAAGGCGCCGGTCGGCTACAGCCTCAAGGGCAAGGCATGGCTCGAGTACGACAACCCCAACGCGGTCGGCATGACCGGCCTGCTCGGGTATGGCGGCTGCCACGGTGCGATCAACAACGCCGACGTGCTGCTGATGCTCGGTACCGACTTCCCGTTCAGCGACTTCCTGCCGCACAAAGAGGTGAAGACGATCCAGGTTGACCGTGACCCTGGGAAGATCGGCCGCCGGGCACCGCTGGAGCTGGGGGTGGTCGGCGACGTAGCGGCGACGCTGCGCGCCCTAGCGCCGATGCTCGAGGACAAGCACAGCGATCACTTCCTGCGCGAGCACGTGAAGGAGACCGAGCGCTCACGGCGGCGGATCGGGCACTACGTCACCAAGGGGCCCGGCATCAAGCCGATCCGGCCGGAATACGTGGCCGCCGTACTGTCTGAACTGGCGGATGACAACGCGGTCTTCACGGTGGATACCGGCACGCCGGTCATCTGGGCCGCCCGGCACATCGAGTACGGGCGGGACCGCCGGATGTTCGGCTCGTTCACCTGGGCGTCGATGGCCAGCGCCTCGCCGAATGCCTTCGGCGCCGCGCTGGCCTTCCCAGGGCGGCAGACCATCGCGCTGTGCGGCGACGGCGGCTTCACCATGCTCGGGCTCGGCGACCTGCTGACCCAGGTCCAGCACAAGACCCGCGTCGTGAACGTCATCTTCAACAACGGCATGCTGGACTTCGTCAACATCGAGCAGCAGGAAGCCGGGTTCGTTCCATTCGGGACTGACTTCGTGAACCCGGACTTCAGTCAGGTAGCCACCGCGCTCGGGGCCCGCGGCATCCGGGTCGAGGAGCCGGGTGACGTGCGCGACGCGCTGGCGACGGCGCTCGCGCACACCGACGGACCCGTCGTGGTGGACGTGGTGGTGGACCGCTACGCGCTGGCGCTGCCCTCCCACGTCCCGGTCGCGACCGCCAAGGGCTTCACGCTCAGCATCGCCAAGCAGGTGCTCAGCGGCAAGCTGGACGAGGTCATCGAGACCGTCGAGCACAACGTCCGCCTCGTGTAACCGACAGGAGCGAAGACAATGACCGAAAATACCGTCGCGCTGCTAGGGACCGGCATTATGGGGTCGGCGATGGCCCGCAGGCTGATCGGCGCCGGACTCCGCACCACCGTGTGGGACCGGTCGCCGCAGGCGACAACGCCGCTCACCGAAGCGGGCGCGCTGGCCGCTCCGTCGGCCCGGGACGCTGTCCGCGACGCCCGGGTGGTGATCACCATGCTGCCGACCGCGGCGGTCGTGGACTCGGTGGTGCTCAACGGCGGTGTGGTGGAGGCGTTCGCCGAGGGCGCGGTCTGGGTGCAGATGGGGACGATCGGCGTCGAGGCGACGATCGAGACCGGCGCCCAGCTAGCCAAGACCCGGCCCGATGTGCTGTTCGTGGACGCCCCGGTGTCGGGCAGCAAGGGGCCCGCCGAGACCGGACAGCTGCTCATCCTCGCGTCTGGTCCTGACGCCGCGCGGACGATCACCGAGCCGGCGTTCGCGGCGATCGGCCGCAAGACCCTGTGGCTGGGTGCGGCCGGACAGGGCAGCCGGATGAAACTGGTCGTCAACAGCTACATGTCGACCCTGATCGAGGGCGTGGCCGAAGCGCTGGAACTCGCCAGCCGCCTGCGGATCGACCCCGCCGACCTGGCTGCGGCCATCGAGGGCGGCCCGCTGGACGCACCGATCGCCGACGCGAAGCTGCACAAGATGGAAAGCGGGGACTTCGCGCCGGAGTTCCCGCTGGAATGGGCGCTGAAGGACGTGGACCTGGCGATCACGGCTGCCGGCGATGACCGGCTGCCGCTGCTGGAGGCGCTGTCACGGCAGTGGCACGCGGCCGTCGAGGCCGGTCACGGCCGCGAGGATGTCAGCGCCGCGCGGTTGGCCCTGGGCAACCAGGCTGGGGACGGCTGAGGCTAGAGGACGGCCGCCCCGGCGCGGGAGGGTGAGTACCTCTAGGGCGGCCGCGCCGTGCTAGCCGATCAGAAGAGCTTGGACTTGCGAGCCAGGGCGAAGTTGTCGAGTTCCTGGCCGTCCTCGTTCAGGCCGCGAACGGCCAGCTTGGAAGTGCCGCCCCGGTAGCTCGCCGGGGTGCTGTCGATCACCAGCAAGTTGTGCCCGGTGTAGCGGACCTCCGACCAGGTGACGGTGCTCATGAACGCGGTAAAAGCCGCGCGAGAGTATGCCGTTTCTGGTGGGCTGCACTACCCGCATTCTGGCCGGAAAGCACCCGCCCCGGCTGAGTGCCCGGGAGCCGACCCCGGGCCACCGGGCGGCTGTGCATCTTCTCCCGGGTTCGTGTACTCCGACCGCCGGAACAATCCGGCATGTCGGGCAGCCAGGGTGCGCTAGCCCGGGAGAAGATGGCGATAGGCCGCTGCCGCGCGCCCATCCGGTCGGAACCGCAGGCGAAAAGTGATGGGCATATAGCGGCAAAACGGACCCGGGGTAGTCAGGTCGGTGGGGGACGCGGCCGCTGAAGGCGGCCGGGATGGCGGGAGGGCGCGTACTTGTCGCCGTCTCCCGCCGTCTCCCCGCATCCCTACCTGAGCGCGCCGCGGAACTCCGGAGCTCTGTCCGGCACCGGCCGCTGTTTTGTCCGCCAGACCCGGTCGCCGAGTAGCGACAGCCCGGCGGGCAGCAGCACGCCGCGGACCAGGGTCGCGTCGATCAGGATCGCGGCCGACATCACCACGCCGAACACCTTGAACTCGAAGATCGACAGCGTGGCGAAGATCGAGAACACCGCCACCATGATTACCGCGGCGCTGGTCACCACGCCCGCGCTGCCGCTGATCCCGGCGGTGATCGCCTCCTGCGCGGTCTCGCCGCGGCGGCGCAGCTCGTGGATGCGGCTCAGCACGAAGACGTGATAGTCCATCGACAGGCCGAACAGCAGCGCGAACATGAACAGCGGCATCCACGGCGTGATACCGCCGAAGGGGGTGAACCCGAGCAGCCCCTGCAGATGGCCGTCCTGGAAGATCCAGGTCATAATCCCGAAGGCCGCGCCGACGGACAGCAGATTGAGCGCGATCGACAGCGCCGGGACAGCGACTGAGCGGAACATCACCATCAGCAGCAAGAACGCCAGCCCGAGCACGAACACGAACACGTAGGGAGTCCTGGATGACAGCAGCGATTCGAGGTCGTGATTTCCCGCTGTCTCGCCGGTCACCGCGTAGCTGACACTCGGCACCTTTCCGAACGTCGCTGGCAGGATGTCGTCGCGAAGCGTGCTCAGCGCGTTGTCCGAGGCCGTGTTCGTGCCGCTGCCGACCAGTGGAACCGAGACGACCAGGACCGTGCCGTTGCCGAGCAGCTCGGTGCTTATGGGGTTGTCAACGCTCCCACGGCCCGCGTAGCTCTCCAGCTCACGGACCGCGGTGGCGACCGACGGGCTGGTGAGGTCCGAGCCGGTGACGACGACCTCGGCTGGCTGCGGGCCGCCGGGGAAGGCCGTCTGGATCGCGTCTAGCGTCCTGACGACGGGCACGTTGTCCGGTAGGTCATGGATGCCGGAGTCCTGCAGCGTGAGGTTGAGGGCGGGCGCGGCCAGCACGCCGAGGGCGACCACCGCCATGCCGCCAGTGACGAGCGGGTGACGGACCACCACGCGGACTACTGCCCGCCACACCCGCGACTGGCGGGCCTGGGCGCGGCGACGGCCGAGGAACGGCACTCTGGCCCGGTCTGTCCAGGAACCGAGCAGAGCCAGGATGCCCGGCAGGAAGGTCAGCGAGCCGAGCACCGCCACCCCGACCACTAGGATCGTCCCGACGGCGATGCCGGCGAACACGCTGATCCCCGTGAGAAACAGCCCAGCGAGGGAGACCATCACGGTCATCCCGGAGACCACGATCGCGCGGCCCGATGTCCGGGCGGCGGTCCGGACCGCTGTGGCGGTCGGGTGACCGTTGCCGCGTTCCTCGCGGACTCGGCGCAGGTAGAACAGCGAGTAGTCAATGCCGACCGCCATTCCGACCAGGAGCACGATCGAGGAGGTCAGGGAGCCGACCGGAAACCACCTGCCCAAGACCGACAACATCGAGATCGCTGATATCACCGCGCTCCCGGCCAGCAGCAGCGGGATGCCCGCCGCGATCAGCGCGCCGAAGACGCAGATCAGCAGGATGACTGTGACCGGCAGCGAGGTGATCTCCGCCTTGCGGAAGTCGTTGCTGCTCGCCGAGCCCTCGGCGCGGTCCAGGCTCGCGCCGCCGGCTTCGGCGATGGTCAGGTGCGGGTACTGGCGCTGAACGGAGGCAACCGCGTTGAGCGCGCCCACGACAGCCTGGTCGTCGTTGTTCGGGTTGCCGGCCACGTTGAAGCTGACCAGGGCGGAGTGCCCCTTGATGAGCGGTGAGCTGATATCGGTCGCGGAGGCCGGGACGCGATGCAGGGCGGTGGTGACCGCGGTGATCGCCTGGGTGAACTGCGGGCCGGTGCCCTGGATCAGCACGCTCTCGGAGTCGGGCTGCTGGACGTCGGGGCGGTTGAGCACCCGGTCGGCCTGCCCGGACTGGCCGGGGTTGTAGGCCTGAACCGAGGCCGCGTTGAAGTGCTGGCCAATGACGACGGCGGCGACGACCAGCAGCAGCCAGCCGAAGACCGCGGTTTTCTTGTGCCGGGCCGACCAGCCCGCAACGGCTTCCACAAAGGGAGTTCTCATGCGCCAAGCGTCCCGGCCGGGGCGGTTTTGATCGATGGTGTGAACCAACGGATCAGCCGTGGGGTTAACCCCACCAGGAAGCGGTGGGCGGGCTGTATGGGATAAGCCGCTTGTGCGCCATAGGGTCGCTGATGTGTTCCTTCTTCGTGATCTCGTGTCTGCCAGGACCTGGCTGGCGACCGCCAGCGTGCTGGCCGGGTTCGTGACGGGCCTGGCGTCCTTCTGCGTAGTCGTCCCGGTGCTGGCGACCGGGCTCTCGACTGCCTGGCTGGCCGGGGTCGGCGTGCCGCTTCTCGGCTGCCTGCTCTGGTTCAACCGGGGCTTCGCCGCCGCCGAGCGGGCGCGCCTTGGCCTCATGCTCGACGCTCATCTCCCCGGGTGGCCGGAGCAAGCCCGGGCCGGCTTCGTGTGGGGGATCGTGCCGCGCTGGCGGACCATCACCGACCGGGCCGCCTGGAGCGAGCTCGGCTACGCGCTGCTCCGGTTCCCGCTGGGCGTGGCCGGGTTCGCCGTGATCATCGTGTCCTGGGCGCTTGGGCTGGCCATGGTGACCGCGCCGCTGTACTACCGATCACTGCCCCGCGGGGGCGTGGTGATCGGCTCGCACGTGATCACCGGCACGCCGGCGATGACCGGGTTCGCGGTGGTCGGCGCGCTGCTGCTGCTCGCGGCGCCGCAGATTACCCGGGGCTTCGCCGCCGCCGATGTGGCCATTGCCTCGCGGCTGCTCGGTCCCCGCGGCGATCTGACCGCCCGGGTGGAAGAGCTGGAGCGGAGCCGGGAGCGGGTGCTGGACGCGGGCGAGGTGGAGCGGCGCCGGATCGAGCGGGATCTGCACGACGGCGCGCAGCAGCGGCTGGTCGCGCTGGCCATGGAGCTGGGCCGGGCCAAGGCGAAGTTCGCCGACGACATCGACGCGGCCAGGCTACTGGTGGACCAGGCGCACTCCGAGGCTAAGGAGGCGCTCACCGAGCTGCGCGGCCTGGTCCGCGGCGTGCATCCGCCGGTTCTCACCGAACGCGGTCTCGACGCCGCGCTGTCCGGGCTGGCGGCGCGGTGCCCGGTGCCGGTCAGCGTGCACGTCGATGTCCCGGTCAGGCCCAAGCCCGCGGTCGAGGCCATCGCCTACTTCGTGGTCGCCGAGGCGCTGACCAACGTCGCCAAGCACTCCCGCGCGACAGCGGTGAAGATATGGGTCGAGGGCCACGGCTACCCGGGCACGATGACCGTGATGATCAGCGACGACGGAATCGGCGGCGCGGATGCCTCCGGCGCGGGCCTGACCGGGCTCGCCGACCGGGTGGCCGCCGTCGACGGCCGGTTCACCGTCGAGTCGCCGAGCGGGGGCCCGACGATCATCGCCGCGGAACTGCCATGCGGGTGATAGTCGCCGAGGACTCGGTGCTGCTGCGCCAGGGACTGGTGCTGCTGCTCACCGAGGCCGGGCACGAGGTGGTGGCCTGCGCGGACGCGGAGGAACTGCTGCGCGCGGTGGCAGCCGAGCAGCCCGACGTCGCGGTCGTGGACGTACGGATGCCGCCGACCTTTACCGACGAGGGGCTGCGGGCCGCCCTGATCGTGCGGGAAAGCTGGCCTGACGTGGGCGTGCTGGTGCTGTCCCAGTGGGTGGAGGAACGCTACGCCACCGAACTGATCGCGGGCCGCCCGACCGGGGTCGGGTACCTGCTCAAGGACCGGGTGGCCGACGTGTCTGACTTCCTCGACGCCTTGTCTCGCGTCGCCAACGGCGGCAGCGCGCTCGACCCCGAGGTCGTGGCCCAGCTACTGGCCCGCTCCGGGTCGCCGCTAGAGGCGCTGACCCGGCGCGAGCGCGAGGTGCTGGCGCTGATGGCCGAGGGCCGGACCAACTCCGCCATCGCCAGCACGCTCGTGGTCGGCCCCGGCGCGGTCGAGAAACACATCGCCAACATCTTCAGCAAGCTCGGCCTGGCGCCCGGAGACCGGGATCACCGCCGCGTCCTCGCCGTGCTCCGATATCTGGAAACGGGGTAACCCTTGTGAGAATGACACCTGGGCGAAAGGCGACGCTCGCGATCTGCGTGCCAGTCTCGCTCGCGCTGATCGGCTGGACCGCGTTCGGCGCGGTGGCGGCCGTCGGCACCGGCAAGTACACGTTCAGCACGCCGCTGAACGTCTCCGGCGGGAAGCTGACCGCGGACGTCGACAACGGCGACGTGACGCTGGAGCCGGGGCAGAAAGCCACGCTGGCCGGCACGGTGACCTACAGCCTGGTCCGCCCGGACCTGACGGTCACCAAGTCCGGCGTGTCTTACCGGTGCGAAATCCCGACCGGGAACTGCGGGGTGAATGCGACGCTGACCGTCCCGTCATCGGCGGACTCGATCGTGCTGTCCTCCTCAGGAGGGGACCTCGCTGTCACCGCTGGGATCACCAGTAACCTCACGCTCAACAGCGATGGCGGGGACATCACCGCCAGCGGGCTCACCGGGACTACGGATCTCCTCTCCGGGGGCGGCGACATCGGCGCGTCCGGCGTCACCGCCTCCGACGTGACCGCGCGCTCGTCCGGTGGGGACATCACGCTGACGTTCACCAAGATCCCGCGCGACGTCCAGATCAACTCCGGCGGTGGTGACGTCTCGATCGTGGTGCCGTCTGGCAGCTACGTGTTCAACGCGACCGCCGACGGGGGCGACGTCAGCACCCCGACAAGCGTCCCCGGCGCGCGCGACGTCATCACCATCAGCTCCGACGGCGGCGACATCACGGCGTCCGAGAGCTAGACCGCCGCGAAGGCGTCCTCCAGGATGCCGAGGCCCTCGTCCAGCAGGTCCTCGCCGATGACCAGCGGCGGCAGGAACCGCAGCACGTTGCCGAACGTGCCGCAGGTCAGCGTGATGAGGCCTGCCGCGTGGCACCGCGCGGACACCGCGGCGGTGGTGGCGGAGTCCGGCTCCAGGGTGCCCGGCCGGGTCAGCTCGATGGCGATCATCGCGCCGCGGCCCCGGATGTCGGCGATCACCGGATAGTCAGAGGCCAGCTTGTTCAGCCGGGGGAGCATGATGTCACCGATCCGCCGGGCACGACCCACCAGGTCAGAGGAGTCCATCACCTCGAACGCGCCGAGCGCGGCGGCGCAGGCCACCGGGTTACCGCCGTAGGTGCCGCCGAGGCCGCCCGCGTGCACCGCGTCCATTACGGCGGCCCGGCCGGTGACCGCCGCCAGCGGCAGCCCGTCGGCTATTCCCTTGGCGGTGGTGATCAGGTCGGGCACGACGCCCTCGTAGTCACAGGCGAACCAGTCGCCGGTCCGGCAGAAGCCGGTCTGGATCTCGTCCGCGATCAGCAGGATCCCGTGCTCGGCGCAGAAGCCCGCCAGCCCGGCCAGGAAACCGGGAGGCGGCACGATGAAGCCGCCCTCACCCTGGATCGGCTCGATGATCACTGCGGCCACGTTGGACTCGCCGACCTGGGTGTGGATCAGCGACTTGATCATGTCCAGAGCATCGGAAGCACAGGCCGCCGGACCGCCGGGCCAGCGCAGCGGGTAGGCCATCGGCACCCGGTAGATCTCCCCGGCGAACGGCCCGAACCCCTGCTTGTAGGGCATGTTCTTGGCGGTCAGCGCCATCGTCAGGTTGGTGCGGCCGTGGTAGGCGTGGTCGAACGCCACGACCGCGGATCGTCCGGTGGCGTGCCGCGCGATCTTGATCGCGTTCTCTACCGCCTCGGCGCCCGAGTTGAACAGCGCCGACCGCTTCTCGTGGTCCCCGGGAGTGCGCCGGGCGAGCTCCTCGCAGACGGTGATATACCCCTCATAGGGGGTGACCATGAAGCAGGTGTGAGTGAACGAGGCCACCTGCTCCGACACCCGGGAGGCCACTGGCGGTGCCGCGTTCCCGACCCCGGTGACCGCGATGCCGGACCCGAAGTCGATCAGCGAATTCCCGTCCACGTCGACGAGCACGCCGCCCCCGGCCGCCGCCGCGAACACCGGCATGATGGACGAGACGCCCCGCGCGACCGCGCCGCTCCGCCGGGTGGCCAGTTCGCGAGAAACCGGGCCAGGGATCTCGGTGACAAGACGGCGGTGCTGTGGCAGGTCAGGCCCACCGGGGACATACGTGTTCATGTCCAGAACGATATACCGGGGTCGGCGCCAGCACTATGGTGGTGACCCGACAGTGAAGAGGGCAGGGGAGGAGGGTGGGTGGTATGCGCGATGGCTGAAGGCGAGACGCGGAGTGGCCTGTTCGGCGGCGTCTTCGCACGTGGCGGAGGTGTGGCCGATGACACCGCGTGGCTGCGAGCGCTCCTGGACACTGAGGCCGGGCTCGCCCGGGCGCTGGAGCGGGCCGGGCTCGCGCCCGCCGGCTCGGGCGAGGCGGTCACCGACGCCGCGAAACCGGAGAATTTCGACATCGGCGAGCTGGGCCAGCTGTCCGGGCTGACCGGGAACCCGGTGCCGGGGCTGGCCAGGGCGCTCGCCCGCAAGGTCGGCACCCCGGCCGCCCGGGCGGTACATCGCGGGGCGACCAGCCAGGACATCATGGACACCGCGATGATGCTGCTGGCCAGGAGGGCGATCGACGCGATCCAGACCGACCTGCGGACCGCCGCCGACGCGGCCGCCCGCCTCGCGGACACCTACCGGAACGCGCTGATGATCGGCCGCACGCTGCTCCAGCAGGCCGTCCCGGTTACCTTCGGGCTGGTCGCCGCGGGCTGGCTGGACGGGCTCGACGAGGCCGGCACCGGACTGAAGAACGTCCGGGAGCACCGCCTGGCCGCGCAGCTCGGCGGCGCCGCCGGGACACTCGCCTCGCTGGGGGCGGACGGACCGAGGATCGCGCGGCTGCTGGCGGCCGAGCTCGGGCTGGGGCCAGCCACCCTGCCGTGGCACACGCAACGGCTGAGAGTAATTGACGTCGTTATGGTCATGGCTAGGACTACGGCGGTGCTGGGCAAGATCGCGCGCGATGTGACGCTGCTGGCCCAGACCGAGGTCGGCGAGCTGTCCGAGGGCGGCGGCGGCGATCACCCACCCACCTCCCCTGCCCTCTCCACTGCCGGCGCGCCGCGGCGCGGCGGGTCGTCGGCGATGCCGAACAAGCGCAATCCCGTCGCCGCGATCGCCATCCTCGGCTGCACCAAGCAGGTTCCCGGGCTGGCGGCGACCGTGCTGGCCAGCGCCGAGCAGGAGGAACAGCGCGCGGCCGGCGCGTGGCACGCCGAGTGGCTGCCGTTCGCCCAGATCCTCACGCTGACCGGGTCGGCCGCCGCCTGGGGCGCCGAGCTGCTGCCCGGCCTGTCACCGGATACGGGGCGGATGGCCGGGAACCTGGCCGCCACCGAAGGGCTGCCGTTGGCCGAGCACGTGACCGCGGTGCTGGCCGGCGTGCTCGGCGGGCCGGAGGCACACGACCTGGTGGCCGAGGCGGCCGAGCGCGCGGTCGCCTCCGGGCTGCCGTTGCGCGACGTGCTACTCGGGGTGCCTGACCTGGAAAGAAAGCTGGCTCGGGCGGGTATCACCGCCGCGCAGATCGAGTCCGCGCTCGATCCGGCCGGTTACCTGGGGGCGACGCAGCCGTTCATCGACGCGGCGCTGTCGGCGCATGAACAAGAGGGGAAAGACAATGGATGACGCGGGCATGCGGGTCCGCCGTGAGGTCTTGGGGGACGAGCACGTCGACCGGGCGGTGGCGAACGCGACGGAGTTCACCGCGCCGTTCCAGGACCTGATCACCCGGTACGCCTGGGGCGACATCTGGGCCAGGGACGGGCTGAGCCGGGCCGAGCGATCCATCGTCACGCTGACCGTGCTCGCCGCGCTGCACCACTGGAACGAGCTCGGGATGCACGTGAAAGCCGCGGTGCGCAACGGGCTCACGAGGGAGCAGATCCAGGAGGTGCTGCTGCAGGTGTCGGTGTACGCGGGGGTGCCGGTGGGCAATCAGGCCTTCGCGATCGCGCAGCGGGCGCTCAACGAGCTGGATGCCAGTGAGTGACACCGCTAGCGTCCGGTCTGCGAACAGCTGTACTCATGGCGGTCGGTTTCGCGGTATGGTCGTGCTATGGCGGAAATTGTCCCTCTCGCGGAATCAATCGGGCGGGCCATCAATGACGGGGACACCGTCGCGATGGAGGGGTTCACCCACCTGATCCCGCACGCCGCTGGTCACGAGGTGATCCGGCAGCGCAAGCGCGACCTGACGCTGGTCCGGATGACGCCCGACCTAATCTATGACCAGCTGATCGGGGCGGGCTGCGCGCGCAAGCTGATCTTCTCCTGGGGGGGCAACCCCGGGGTGGGGTCGCTGCACAGGTTCCGCGACGCGGTGGAGCACGACTGGCCGGCACCGCTTGAGATCGAGGAGCACTCGCACGCCGGCATGGCGAACCGCTACGTGGCCGGAGCGTCGGGGCTGCCGTTCGCGGTGCTGCGCGGCTACAACGGGACCGGGCTCATCGAGGAGACCGACACCATCAAGTCGGTGACCTGCCCGTTCACCGGTGAGACGCTCGCCGCGGTGAGCGCGCTCAACCCGGACGTGGCGGTCATCCACGCGCAGCGCGCCGACCGCGCCGGGAACGTGCAGTTCTGGGGCATCGTCGGGGTCCAGAAGGAAGCGGTACTCGCCGCCCGGCGATCCGTGGTCACCGTCGAAGAGGTCGTGGACACGCTAGACCCGCGCCCGGGCGCCGTCGTGCTGCCCGCCTGGGCCGTCACCTACATTTCCCAGGTCCATAACGGCGCGCACCCATCGTACGCGCAGGATTACTCCATCCGGGACAACGACTACTACCAGGCCTGGGACAACATCAGCCGGGACCGGGAGGCGTTCGGCCGGTGGCTTAAGGAAGAGGTGCTCAGCGCGTGACCTATTCACCGGACGAGATGATGACGGTCACCGCCGCCCGGGCGTTGCGCGACGGCATGACCTGCTTCGTTGGCATCGGGCTGCCAAGCGCGGCCTCGAACCTGGCCCGTGCCACGCACGCGCCGAACCTGGTGCTCATCTACGAGTCGGGGACGATCGGCGCGAAGCCGGACCGGCTGCCGCTGTCCATCGGTGACGGCATCCTCGCCGAGACCGCGGACGCGGTGGTCAGCGTGCCGGAGATCTTCAACTACTGGCTGCAGCCTGGGCGGATCGACGCCGGCTTCCTGGGGGCCGCGCAGATCGACAAATTCGGAAATATCAATACAACGGTGGTGGGTGAGGACTACCGTAGTCCCAAAGTCCGCCTCCCCGGGGCCGGCGGCGCGCCCGAAAT
>JBEKHI010000138.1:0-18421 GCA_050012355.1 Streptosporangiaceae bacterium
ATCAGGAGTGGACATGCCGTACCCGACCGTGCCGTAGTCCTCGCAGATGTCGACGGCGATGATGTCGGCGCCCTCTTCGGCCAGCCGGATGGCGTGGCTGCGGCCCTGACCGCGGCCCGCGCCGGTGACGAAGGCGACCTTGCCCGCTACACGTCCTGCCATGAGTGTGTCCTCCCCTTACTTCTTGTTGGTGAAGCCGGCGTCGACCGGTAGCGTCACGCCCGTCACATAGCGGCCATCGTCGGAGACCAGGAAGAGGATGGCGTTGGAGATGTCGACCGGCTCGACCATGTCGACTGGCAGCGCGTTCATCATCGCCTGGCCCATCGTCGGGTCGGACTGCAGGAACTCCTGCATGGCCTCGTTGACCACCATCGGGGTGTTGACACCGGTCGGGTGCACGGTGTTGACCCGGATGCTGTGCTTGGCCAGCACGTTGGCGTAAGACCGCATGAGACCGACCACGCCGTGCTTGGCGGCCGTGTAACCGAGCCCGCCCGGGGTGTTGCCGCCGATGCCGTTGATCCCGGCGGTGGAGCTGGTGAGCACGATCGCGCCGCCCTTACCGCGCGCGATGATGCTCGGGATCGCGGTCTCGACCGTGTTGTAGACGCCGGTGAGGTTGACGTCGATGACGTCCTGCCACTCCCGCGGATCCGGGTGCGCCGACATCGGGGCGATGCCCGCGTTAGCGAGCACGATGTCCACCGGGCCGAGTTCGGCGACCCCCGCGTCGAAAGCCTGCTTCAGCGCCTGCTTGTCACGGACATCCGCCTGCGCGGTGTAGATCCGCCGGTCCAGCGCCTCGACTTCCTTAGCGGTCTCGGCGAGATCATCCGGAGTGGACATCGGGTAAGGCACCGTGTCGATCTGCGCGCAGATGTCCACCGCGATGATGTCCGCGCCCTCTTGGGCGAGCCGGATGGCGTGGCTGCGGCCCTGGCCGCGCGCCGCACCGGTGATGAAGGCGACTTTGCCGTCAAGCTTTCCCATGACCCTGCATTCCTTTCGCTGGACGTCATCGTCCCGAAGCATTACGTCAGTGGGTGACGTAATACGGTTAATGTTAATGTCATGGCATGACAAAAGCAACCGGGGCGATGCGAGGGCGGCCGCCGGCGACGAGCGCCCGCGAGCTGCGGCTGATCGCGCTGCGGCTGTTCACCGAGCAGGGCTTCGAGAACACGACCATCGGGCAGATCGCGGCCGAGGCGGGGGTCAGCGAGCGCACGTTCTTCCGGTACTTCTCCTCGAAGTCGAGCGTGCTGTGGATCGAGTTCGAGGCCGAGGTGGGCGAGATACGCCGCGCCCTCGCGGCCGCTCCGCGCAACATGCCGATGATGGACGCGATCCGCCGCGCCGCGGTCTCGGTGAACCACTACCAAGCCGAGGACGTCCCGGAGATGCGGATGCGGATGAACCTGATCGCCACCGTCCCGGCGCTGTCCGCTGGCGCCGCCGAGCACTACGAGGCGTGGGAGCGGGCCATCAGCGAGTTCGCCGGCGAGCGGATCGGCCAGGACCCGGAATCGTTGTACCCGCTCGCGATCGGCCGGGCGACGCTGGCCGCCTGCCGCGCGGCCTACGACCGGTGGGCGGCCCGGGCCGATACCGACCTCACCGTGTACCTGGACGCCGCGCTGCGAGCGCTGGCGTCCGGCTTCGACCCGGCAACCCTCGAGGCTCCATAAGCCAAGATATTGACCATAACGGCGCGGGGCTGATCGCCGGCATCACAGCCAGCCTCGGCGCACGGCCTGCAGGCCCGCTTGGAACCTGGTCGCCGCGCCCAGCCGGTCAAGCAGCCCGCGGACCCGGCGCTGCACAGTGCGCAGGTGGGCTCCCAGGTGCCGGGCGATCGCGGCGTCGGTCAGTCCGAATCCGTCCAGCACCACTCCTACCCTCATGCCGCTTTTGCGACATGCCGCTTATTGGCCTCCTACGTCACCATCATTTCACCAGTGATCAGGAATAACGTGCCGATATGCGCTTGCGTGTTCTCATCGCCGCCGCCGTCGCCGCGGCCGTCCTCGTCGCACCCGCCACCGCCCGGGGGTCGTCAGCCCAGGCCACCGAGACCCTGAACGCGTCCCGCGTCCTGGAGACCACGCGCGGCACCACTCGCACGCTCGACCTCCCAGGCGATCGTTACCTGGTGGTGCACGCGTTCGGCGCGGTGTCGTCGCCGACGGCGATGGCCGTCCGGTGTGGTCACTCGGCACGCAGTCGCTGTATGACGACTGGGACATCACCTGGACAAATTCCAGCGGGGGCGACACGCCGCAGCTCGCCTGGGGCAGCAGCCCGGTGGACCCGCTGGAGTTCTTCGACGCCGGCTCCGGGATGGACGTGGCCAATACGCACCCGTTCGCCGCCGGCCAGATCGGCGGCCGCGAGGTCGTCGCGGTCGCGGAGACGGTCGGTGTCGACATGACGGACGAGAACAGCTGCGAGCTCTGCACCTGGCCGTTCGACGTGCCAGGTTCCAGCCTGCACCTGGGCACGTTCGTCAGCGTCCTGGACGCAAGCACCGGTCAGATGCTGTATCACGAGGTCGATCCCGGGTACGTCACGCAACTCGCGATCGCCGACGGGCGGCTGATCATCGGCGACGAGACCGGCGACCCGCAGGATGCGGCGAACGGCATCGGCACGTGGGGCTCGGTCTCCACGCTGCGCGCGCTGGCGTTCACCCCGGGCTGGCGGGCCACCCAGGCGTGGGAGTACTCCACCGGTTCCGAATGGGGGCGGCTGCTTGACGTGACCGTGACCGGCAGCGGCGACGTGGCGCTGGCCTGGTCCGACACCCCGCCGGGACTTGGGACGCCACGTCCGCCCGAACGAACTCGCGGTGGTCCAGTTCACCGACCCGTACGCGGCGACCGGCTACACGCTCACCGGGCTGCGCTATGGCGACGGCTCGACGGCGCTGAGCGCGCCGAGGTTCGGCGCGGTGCCCGTCTCGCTGGCCACTGGCGAGCAGGGCTGGGCGGTCGGCTCGATCGACGCGACCATCGACATGGACGCGGGCGAGTTCACCCGGCTGGACGGCCGGGTCACCCTGACCGACCCGCGCACCGGAAGGGATCGCTGGTCGGCGGTGCTGCCATCCTCTAGTTACGGCGTGCCCACTCCCCTGGGACTGGTAGTGACGCACGACCGTGTGATCGCCGGATCGTGGCTGAGCTCCGTGGCCACCCCGACCGCCAGCACGCCACTGTCCGAGATCGACGCACTCACCTTCCTCGATTCCAGAACGGGCGCGGCCATCTCCACCAGTACCGGCGACCCCGGCGATCCGCTGTCGCTCAGCGCGGCCGGTGACTCGGTCCGCGCGATCACTAGCCACCAGGTCGTGGTGACCTACGACCCGGACGGTTCGGTGGCGGCGGACAGCACGGCCGCCGGTCCCGGCGACTTCCTCAGCGCCACCACCGCCAGCATCTCGTCGCCATCGGCCACCGACCTGGTCGCGGGCGACGAAGACGGCGACGTGTACGCGTTCGACGGCCCCGCGCTCGCCGCGGGAACCGAGAGCGTGCTGTGGCAGACCCTGCTTCCCGGCCCGGTCCACCAGATCGTCCGGGCCACGCTGGACGGTCAGCCGGTCCTGGTGGCGGCCGCCACCACCGCGGTCGGCGTGCTCGACGCCCGCACCGGCCAGCTGCTCAGGCTGATCCAGGTGCCAGACACCTACGTGTACACGGTCACCGTCAGCTCCGCCGGCGACCCAGATGGCGGCGATCGCGGTGAACCCGGGAACCGGTGCGCTGCTATGGACCGCGACGCCATCCGCCACCATCGAGAACGGCGAGCTATGGAACGGCGTCGCCGCCGGACCTGACGGGATCGTGTTCACCTGGGAAACCCTCAAGGGCACCGGCGAGGCCGACGTCAGGGACCCAGCGACCGGGGCCCTCGTCTACTCCGATACCTCCCAGGTACTCGGCGAGGTCACCCAGTACATCGACGACCCGTCGCTCGGCCTGATCGCCGAGACCCGCACGGGCGCGGTACTGCTCAACGCCGCCGGCGGCGAGGTCAGCAACCAGCCCGGTGGGCTGTCGGCCGCCATCGCGAGCACCGCGTCAGGTACCGAGGCACTGCTGTCGGCGGATGCGCAGGTACAAGCGTGGCCGACCGATGTGTTCACCGACTCGTCCGCCTCGGCGTTGGCCAGCGACACCACCTATGTCAGCAACGGCCTGGTCAGCGGTGACTTCTCCGGCGACGGCGGCGATCAGGTGGTGTCCTTTACCGGGGACTTCACCGCCTACCAGGTGGTGACCTCCGAGACCGGGATCAAGACCAGGAGCTCAGCGGAAACCGAGCAGCATGGCCTCGCCATCCTGACGCTGGGCACGTCGGCGGCGGCCAGTTCCGCCAAACCCGCCGCGCGGCAGGCGGAATCGGGCTCCGCGACGCCGGAGCCGGTCAGGACTGGCCTCGCCAGCCCCGGCATCTCTGACGGCACGGTAAAGCACGACGCCGCCAACGCGGCGGAACCAGCCGGCTACTCCCCCGCGCAGATCGGTTCCTACCTGGGGCTCACCGGCGACGGGTCAGGGCAGACGATCGCGATCGTGGACGCCTACGACGACCCCGATATCGCCTCCGACGCCGAGACGTTCAGCGAGCAGTACGGGCTGCCAGGAGTCTGCGGGGCGGGCGGGACGGCCGGTGACTGCTTCACGCTGGACGTGGAACAGCAGAGCGCGTCGGCCGGGTCGAACAGCGACTGGGGGCTCGAGACGTCGCTGGACGTGGAGTGGGCGCACGCGATCGCGCCGCGCGCCAGGATCGTGCTGGTCGAGGCCGCCGATGACAGCTTCGCCGCGCTGTTCGAGGGCGTTCAGACGGCGACCCAGCTGAGCCCGGACGCGGTGTCGATGAGCTGGGGCATCGACGAGGAGTTCACCGACGAGACCTGGTACGACCACTTCTGCGCGGTGCGCAGCACCGTCTGCGTCGTCTCCGCTGGCGACGCGGGGCATCCTGGCAACTACCCCGCCTACAACCCGTCGGTGATCTCGGTCGGCGGCACCACGCTCACGCTGTCGTCAACGGATTCGGTCAGCTCCGAGCTGGCCTGGTCCGATAGCGGCGGCGGCCAGAGCTGGGTGGAGCGGGAGCCGTCGTACCAGAGTTCCGTGCAGTCCAGCGGAATGCGGCAGATGCCGGACGTGTCGTTCGAGGCCGACCCGGACACCGGGGTGGCGGTCTACGACAGCCTCTCCTACCAGGGTGAAACGGGCTGGTGGCTGGTCGGGGGCACGAGCGTCGGCGCGCCGTCGTGGTCGGCGATCCTGGCCGCCACCGACCAGCTCCGCGCGGCCGCCGGGAAGGCTCCGCTCACCGCGGCCGGCGACGCGGCGCAGCAGGCGCTGTACTCGCTGCCCTCGACCGTGCTGGAACGGATCACCGCGGGCGCGGACAACGGCTTCTGCCCGGTCGGCTGCGCACCGGCGAACGGGTATGACGAGATCACCGGCCTTGGCAGCCCCCGCGCCGGCATCGATGAGGCGCTAGCCGGTTAGGCTATTTGCCATGGAATATCGTCAACTCGGGCGCAGTGGCCTGCGAGTATCGGCTCTGACACTTGGCACGATGACGTTCGGCGGACATGGTGGCTTCGCCGCCGTCGGGTCGACGGATGTCGAAGGCGCGCGGCGGCAGGTCGACATGTGCCTGGACGCCGGGATCAACCTGATCGACACCGCCGACGTGTACTCGGGCGGGGTCTCCGAGGAGATAACCGGGGAAGTCCTCAAGGGCCGTCGTGACCAGGTGCTGCTCTCCACCAAGGTCCGCATGGTGCTGAGCGACGATCCGAACGACGGCGGCCTCTCCCGGCAGCACATCATCGCCGGATGCGAGGCTAGCCTGCGGCGGCTCGGCACCGACCACATCGACATCTACCACGTCCACGAATGGGACGGGCACACCCGCCTTGAGGAGACCCTGTCCGCGCTTAACAACCTGGTGGACTCGGGCAAGGTGCGGTACCTCGCCGTGTCCAACTACTCCGGCTGGCAGCTCATGAAGGCGCTGGCCATCGCCGACTCCCACGGGTATGAGCGGTTCGCCGCCCAGCAGATCTACTACTCGCTGGAGGCCAGGGACGCCGAGTACGAACTGGTACCGCTCGCCGTTGACCAAGGGCTCGGCATCCTGGTGTGGTCCCCGCTGGCCGGCGGCCTGCTGTCCGGCAAATACCGGCGCTCCGGCTCGCCCGCCGAGGGAACCCGGCTGGTGTCCGGCACCTGGAACGAGCCGCCGGTGCGCGACCAGGAGAAGCTGTACGACACGATCGAGGTGCTGTACGACGTGGCATCCGCCCGCAACGCGTCGCCGGCCCAGGTCGCACTGGCCTGGCTGCTCGGCCGTCCGGCGGTGACCTCGCTGGTCATCGGCGCCCGCACCGACGAGCAGCTGCGCGACAACCTGGGCGCGGCCTCGCTGGTGCTGAGTGCCGACGAACGCAGCGCCCTGGACAAGATCAGCGTCCCGGACCTGATCTACCCGCACTGGCACCAGGCCAACACCGCGACCGACCGGCTCTCCGCGGCCGACCTAACCCTGCACAGCGGCCGCTAGCCCCCGACCGTGCTGGTGGGTGCTGCATTACCCAGACTCTTCGCTGGGTAATGCAGCACCCACGATAAACGGGTGGCGTTCACGCATCACTGGCGTGCCTGCGAATAGGTGCTTAGCCAGCCGGTCGCTAGGTAGTCGTCGCGCCAGGTGAAGACCGCGGCGCCGGACTGGCCGGCGCCTGGGTCGGCTGGCTCGGCGGCGGGTAGCGTGGCGACCGCGTAGCCCCGTCTGATCGGCGTGACGTGGTACGCGGATCCGGTCCAGACCGCCAGCACCGATCCGGGTGGACCCTTGACACGTACCTCGGCGCCTGGCCCGTCGATGGCGGCGCCGGTGGCACGGTCCTTCAGGAATTCCTGGTAACCGGCATCGTCCAGTTCACAGTTGGCCGGGCGGCCGGTCGTCGGCCAGTCCGGGCTGGCGTGGCCTCGGGCGCGGGCCGCGTTCCACAATTTCGGCACGGTCTGGCTGACGGTGGCCGGCGTCGCCATCTGTTCGCATGCCCACAGCAGCCGGCCGGCCCCGCGCGGCGGCTGCAGCATCCGCCAGGTGATCCGCCGTTCGAGATCGGCCGCGACGATCGCGCACCACGGATGAATGGTGCCGAAACGCCCCTGGCAGACGATCCAGTGCAGGTACCGCGGCATCTCCTCAAGTATCTGGTACATCGCCGCGTACGGGATGCCGCCGATCTGCCGCACACCTGGGTGGAAAGCGTCCGGGGAGTTCGCCACCGCCAAGAGGGCCGCTCTCGCCAGGTCGCCGCGCTGCGGGCCGCCGTCGAGCCCGGTGGCGGGGGCGCGTCGCTTTGAGTCGTAGGCAGCCAGCAACCGCACCAGCGCTGGCTTGGCGTCATCGCCCGCCCTGGCCTGCGCCAGCTTCGGCACGGCGGTGGCGAGGATGCCGGCGAGCGTCGCCTCGGCCTCGTCGGCGGACCCGGGCACCGTCGCCTCGGTCAGCGACTGGCGGAGGCTATCGCACACCGCCGGCGCCACCATGAGCCGGGCGGTCAGCCTGCCCAGCTCGGTGGGTTCGAGCCGGCCTTCGCCGACGGTGAGCATCTCGGCCGAACTCAGGAAGCCGACGGCCTTGCGGAGCGGCACCGCGCTGCGGTTTCCCTGGTGGTAGGCGAGCGTCCGTACCCACCAGCGTTCCGCGTCGGCGACGGTGCTGATGCGCTGCTGGACCGCCTCGCCGAGTACATGGTCCGGGAGACTGCCCTGGATCCGCGAGAGCACGGTATGCCCGGCCACGAGCTTCGCCTGCCATCCGGGACGTTCGTGCTCGTCGGTGATCATGAAGGCCCAGCCGTTGTCCTCCCCCGCGCCGACCCGGCCGGCCCGGCCGAACATCTGCTGGACGGTGGCCACGTCGAGGGTATTGAGGCCGACCTGGGTGTCCTGGATGATGACGGCACGGGCCGGGAGGTTGACCCCCGCGGCCACGGTCGGGGTCGCGATGAGGACATCCGTCTCCTTCCGGCGGAACGCTCGCTCCGATTCCTTGCGATGCTCCCATCCCTGGTAATGCAGCCCGATGCGTGCTTCGCGGCAGACTTGCGCCAGCCGCTGGGTGTCGTCCTGCCGTACGCCCGAGACGTTGACTCCCCTGCTGTCCGCGATCACCAGGGCGGTACGCCGCACGTTCCGCTTGCTGCCGCAGAAGATGATCACACTGCCTTCGTCACCGGTAACCAGCCCCGTGATCGCGGACGCGAGCCGGGTACGAGCCGCCTCGGTGACCGCGAAGTCCGCGTGCCCGGGAATCATTGGCAGCTGCCAGGTCAGGCGGCTTGGACGCCAAGACGTACGCAGCAGCTTCGCCTGCAGCCAGTCGGCGATCTGTTCGGCGTTGGACACGGTCGCCGACAGCCCGACGACCCGCGTTTCCGTCTCGCTGTCGCGTATCCGCGCGAGCAGCGCCTCGAGCACCGGGCCACGGGTCACGTCGCCCAGCATGTGGATCTCGTCCACAACCAGCGCCCCGACCTCCGCCAGCGCCTCCCGGAGCGCGGTGATCCGGCAGATGGCCTCGAACTTCTCCGTCGTGGCGACCCACAGGTCAGCCTGCTGGATGCGTTCCCTGTCCACCGCGTACTCACCGGACAACCGCTCGACTCGCAACCCCTGACGGCGCCAGCTCGCGAGTTCGCGATCAAGCTCGTCGGTGAGCGAGCGCTGCGGTACCAGCCACGCCGCCTTACGACCGCGCCGGATAACCGCCTTCAGACAGGCCGCCATCCCGATGACCGTCTTACCCGCCCCCGTCGGCGCGACGACAAGCAGGTTCTGGTCGTGCTCGAGGACTTCGGGCACGATCTCCGCCTGCGTCGGGTTCAGCCTGCTGAACGGGAGGAACGGGGCCAGATCGCTCGGGATCAGCGTCCCGGCCGGCGCTGACGAGGCGGCCGGCCCGTTCGCGGGGGCGTGGTCCTGCCACCTGAGGTCGAAGGTCGCCGTGGCAGCGGTGACCGCGTGCCCGGTCACCTTGCTGTAGGCACCACGGTTGAGTTCGCCGAGCCGGCACATCCGGACGACGGCCTCGTGATGCCGGCCGTCGGAGACGATGGCCTCGTCTTCCAGCAGGTACCTGACCTGGCGGACCTGCGCGCCGGCCCCGGACAGCTTGTCGCCTAGGATCGCGAACTCATCACCCTCGGGCAGCAGCACGCGAAGGTCGGTGTCCGGGGACACCGGCGGGAGTTCTCCGGCCGGGTCGGTGAGCTTAAACCACGCGATCCCGGGCACTTAGCCAGTCTGCCGGATGCCGATGGACCGCGCGGCCGGAATCTGAAGGCTGGTGGACGGCCGGTAGGCACCGTATCGTCCGGTGTATGAGGCTCAGCGAGGTTCGCGCACTGGTGGGTGTACAGCGGCCGGAGCTCAAGGCCGTTCCCAGGCGGCTGGCGGCGTGCCACGACATCGATGATCTGCGCCGGGCGGCCAGCCGGGTAGTGCCGAGACCGGTCTTCGACTATGTAGACGGCGGCGCGGATGAGGAGGTTTCCCTGGCGGGGAACCAAGCGGCGTTCTGGCAATGGAGGTTTATGCCTCGGACGCTGGCCGGGACCGGCTCCGTCGATACCTCAGCCCGGGTGTTCGGTGCGGACCTGAGCATGCCGCTCGGTCTCGCGCCGACCGGGTATACGCGGATGATGCATCCGGCCGGTGAGATCGCGGTCGTGCGGTCCGCCCGGCGGCACGGGCTACCGTACACCTTGTCCACCATGGCCACCACCGCGATCGAGGACCTGCCGCCCGGGGGTTTCTGGTTCCAGCTGTACGTTCAGCGAGACGTCGGGCTGACCAAGGAACTGGTGAGCCGGGCCGAGGCGGCTGAGTGCCCCGTGCTCATGGTCAGCACCGACGTCACCGTCCCCGGCCACCGACTACGGGACGAGCGGAACGGGCTGGTCATACCGCCACGGCTGACACCGGGCACACTGGCTGGCATCGCCGTCCGGCCCGGGTACTGGATCCGGATGCTGAGCGGGCCCGGCATCGGCTTCGCCAACTTCGCCAGTCAACCGAAGACGATCGCGAGGTCTGCCTCGTTCTTCGATCCCGCCATCGACTGGGACACCATCAGCCAGCTTCGCTCGCTCTGGCCGCGGACGCTCGTGCTTAAGGGCCCACTGGGTCCGGCCGACGCCCGGCGCGCGCTCGCGGCCGGGGTCGACGGGCTGGTGCTGTCCAACCACGGCGGGCGCCAACTCGACCGGACGGCCGCGCCCGTCGAACTGCTTCCGCTGGTGCGCGCGGAAGTGGGTCCCGCGATGCCATTGCTGGTGGATTCCGGAGTCAGGCACGGGGCGGACATAGCCGTGGCCATCGCACTCGGGGCGGACGCCGCCCTGATCGGACGCGCCTACCTGTACGGGTTGATGGCGGGCGGTGAACTGGGGGTGGATCGCGCCCTTGACCTGCTAGCCGCGCAGTTCGTTCGCACGCTGCATTTGCTCGGAATCGGATCCGTGGCGGAATTGCGAGCAACCGGGCGTGAGCTAGTGACAAAAATAACGCAGGAATTATACTTAGGGTCCCGCGAGGGTCTGGCCTCCCGATTTCTGCCCCCAGCCAGATCCTCGCGACTATCAATTACGACAGCAAAATGACGCAGCCGCCCCTGTGTCACGTGTCGCCCGGAATGGAGGGAAAAGAAGCGGCTGCGTCGTTCTTAGTTTATCGGACCATTCCATATGTTCAACTGCGGCATCATCGGCGGTTGGACGCTAGCGCCCGGCGGGCGCGCGGGTTACGCTAGTGGCGCGCGAGGATCTGGCGTACCAGCAATTGTGCTGCTTCGCTCTTGGCTGGGTCCTCGCGACCATTCGTCCATGGTTCGCGCGGAGGGGCAGATGACGGTACAGGCGGAGCGGTCTGAGCAGGAAGTTTTCAGCTACCAGGCGGAGGCGGCGCAGGTACTGGACCTAGTCGTCCATTCGCTGTATAGCAACAAGGACATCTTCCTGCGGGAGCTGATCTCGAACGCCTCGGACGCGATCGACCGGCTGCGCCTCGAACTGCTGTCCCATTCAGAATTGCCCGGGGCCGAGGGGCCGCTGCAGATCCGGGTCAGCTATGACCAGGACGCGGGCACGATCACGGTGGCGGACAACGGGATCGGGATGAACCGGGACGAGGTGATCGAGCACATCGGCACGATCGCCAAGTCGGGTACCCGGGAGTTCTTGCGGTCGCTGTCCGGTGACCAGGCCAAGGACGCGGCGCTGATCGGCCAGTTCGGTGTGGGCTTTTACTCCGCGTTCATCGTGGCCGAGAAGGTGGTGCTGACTACGCGGCGCGCCGGACTCGATCCGGGTGAGGCGGTGCGATGGGAGTCGGACGGGAAGGGCGAGTACACGCTGGAGACGATTGAGCGGCCGGATCGCGGCACGACGATCGTGCTGCAACTCAGGGATGGCGAAGACGACCTGCTGAACGGCTGGCGGCTCCGGTCGATCATCGAGAAGTACTCCGACCACATCAGCGTGCCGATCCTGATGCCAGGCGAGCCCGAGGACAAGGCCGAAGAGGACGCCGGACCGAAGCCGGACGTGACCGTCAACAAGGCGTCGGCCCTCTGGACGCGGCCCAAGAGCGAACTTACCGAGAAGGACTACAACGACTTCTATCAGCACATCTCGGGCGAGTTCTCCGACCCGCTGGCCTGGGTGCACGCGAAGATCGAGGGGATTTACGAGTACACGCTGCTGCTGTTCATCCCGTCCAAGGCCCCCTACGACCTGTGGGTGGAAAGCTCTCGCCGGGGAATCCGGCTGCATGTTCAGCGGGTGTTCATCCTGGAGGACACCGGCCAGATCCTGCCGAAGTACCTTCGGTTCGTCCGGGGTGTGATCGACTCCTCGGACCTTCCGCTGAACGTCTCCCGCGAGATCCTGCAGGGCAGCCGGGCGGTTGACAACATCAAGGTCAACGCGGTGAAGAAGATCCTGCGCCGCCTCGCTGAGCTCGCGGACGACGATCCCGAGAAGTACGCGACCTTCTGGAAGGAGTTCGGCGTCACCCTCAAAGAGGGCATCGCCGATGACTACTCCAACCGGGACGACATCGCGAAACTGCTCCGGTTCACCTCCACCAAGTCCGCCACCGATGACCCGGACGTATCGCTGACCGATTACGTGGCGCGGATGAAGGAAGGCCAGGAGGACATCTACTACCTGCTTTCACCGTCGCTCGCGGCGGCGAAGTCGAGCCCGCACCTGGAGACGTTCCGTTCCAAGGGCGTGGAGGTGCTGCTGCTCGGCGAGGGCGTGGACAACTGGGTGGTCAGCAGCCTGCGTGACTTCGACGGCAAGAAGTTCCAGTCGGTCGCGCAGGGCGCCGGCGACCTCGGCGCGCTGGCCGACGAGGAGGAAAAGCAGGAGAAGGAGCAGGCCGACGAGGAGTACGCGGCGCTGCTCGGCAAGCTTAAGGCGTACCTGGCCGGACAAGCCTGGGACGTGCGGCTGTCCACCCGGCTCACCACGTCGCCCGCCTGCATCGTGAGCAACGAGCCGGAGATCGACGTCAACCTGATGAGCCGACTGCGCGGTACCGGGCTGCCGCGCCAGGCGGTACTCGAACTCAACCCGAAGCACCCGCTGATCCGCCGGCTCAACCAGCGGCAGGACGACAAGCGGGTGGCGGACTGGGCGAGTGTGCTGTTCAACCAGGCGGTGCTCACCCTTGGCGCGCGAATCGACGACCCGACCGGTTTCGTCGGCCGGCTGAACAACCTGCTCACCGCACTCACCGATGATGCGGCGCCTGCTGACGACGGGGAGGACAGCTGACGCGGCTGCTGGCGGTCGCCGACCTGCACGTGACCTTCCCCGCCAACCGGGAGTTCGTCGCGAACCTCCGGCCGTCGCCGCACGACTGGCTGCTCGTCGCCGGTGACGTCGCCGAAAAGACCACGGACATCGAGTGGACGCTGCGGGTGCTGGCCGCGCGGTTCGCGAAGGTCATCTGGGTGCCGGGGAACCATGAACTCTGGTCGCTCAGCACCGATCCCGTGCAGTTGCGCGGCGAGCACCGGTATCGCTTCCTGGTCGCGATGTGCCGCCGGCTGGGGGTCGTCACCCCCGAGGACCCGTTCCCGGTCTGGAACGGACCCGGCGGTCCAGTGGTGATCGTGCCGCTGTTCCTGCTGTACGACTACTCGTTCCGCCCCGAAGGTACGACGACGAAGGATGAGGCACTCGCCTATGCATACAAGACGGAGATCGTGTGCTCCGATGAGGCGGTGCTGTACCCCGATCCCTACCCGAGCCGTGAGGCGTGGTGCCATGCCCGGGTCGAGGCGACCGAGCGGCGGCTTTCGTCGTTGCGGCCAGGAACCCGGACGATCCTGGTCAGCCACTTCCCGCTGACCCGGGAGCCCACCAAGGTGCTGCGGTACCCGGAATTCGCCCTGTGGTGCGGGACCGAGCGGACGGCCGACTGGCATTTGCGGTTCGCCGCGGAGGCGGTCGTCTACGGGCATCTGCACATTCCCGGCACCACCTGGGAAGACGGAGTGCGGTTCGAAGAGGTGTCGTTCGGCTATCCGGAGGAACTCGAAATATTTCCGGACCGGCCACGTGAACTGAAGCAGGTTTTCCCCGGGTAACGCGGGGAGCGCGATCGCGGTCGCCAGTAGTCCCTGACTGGACAGCCACTGGCCACTCACCGATGCGAGCGGGCCCGAGATGAGCACGCGGGCCGTGAAGCTGCCAGCGTCCGGGTCGAAGTCGACTTCCGCCTGCTCGAAGCCCAGCCAGCGCTGGGCCAACGGGAACCACGTCTTGTACACGGACTCCTTCGCGCAAAACAGCAGCCGGTCCCAGCAGATGCCCGGGGCGGCGGTAGCGAGGTCGTTCAGCCGGGCGCGTTCAGTCTCGCTGGCGATGAGGTCGAGCATCCCGTCGTCGGGCAGCGGCTCGTTGGGTTCCGCGTCGATCCCCAGTGACAGGATTTCCCGGGTGGCGGCGACCACGGCCGCACGGTACCCGTCGCAGTGGGTGATGGAGCCGACCACCCCCGCCGGCCATCGCGGGGCGCCCCGCGGGCCAGAGAGCACCGGAACGGGCGGCACGCCCAGCTTGCTGAGCGCCGTGCGCGCGCAGGTGCGCGCGGTGGCGAACTCGTGCCGTCTGGCTGGCACGGCCCCCGCGACGATGGCACGCTCTTCCGGGAAGAGCACGGCGGCGGGGTCGTCCGCGAACGCCTCAGCCGCGGCGACCGGCGCCGGAAGTATTCGCTCGATCATCCGGAGCCATAGCCTGTGAATTCCCGCCACGCAGTGCATGCCTGCCAACTTCGATGACTCCGCCACGAATCCGGAAAGGAAATTTGGTAAACGGTAGCCTCACTGCACAAGAAATACCTGAATTGCCATCAGGCATCAAGTTAATCTCGTGACGGAGGTCAGGATCCGGCACCTGTAGCCGATCGCGCCCCGGTCACCCGCGAGCTGGCTGAGCCGCCAGGTCGCCGGATTGAGCTCACCGTCCACTGGCCGGTAGAGCCGCAGCGCCCGCCCCGCGTACACCAGGGCTTGCGGGATGCCCGCCCGCGTCGGCATGACGCGGGCGGCTTGGTCCCGCGTCAGGCCCAGCCGGATCACCAGTTCGATGAAACCGTCGAGGTGGCGACAGGCCTCGGCGTTCTCCCCCAGCCAGAACCTGAGCCAGCCAAGGTGGTGATGCGCCAGGGCCAGGCCAGCGGAATCGCCGACCCCGCTGGCGATCTCGAGCGCGGTCTCCTGAGCGGTCGCAAGCTCGCGCCAGCACTCCTGGCCGCTGAAAAACCACCCCGCGGCCCATGGCAGTTCCCAGGCATGCGGGTGGTAACCGCCCTCGGCTGCCTGGGCGATAATGCCTAGCAGCACGGACCGCTCACTTTCGGCCCATCGGGCTGCCTGCCGGACATCGCCTACGAGCTCGGGCAGGACTCCCTGCCGCGGTGTGTCAAGGACGCGCGGGGCGAGGATGGGAAAGAGCAGGTTCGACGCGGCGCTCGCGGTGTGCAGGTAGTAGTCGAGCATCCGGTACACAGCGGCGCGCCGGTCGGCCTCGCTGATATGCATGACCGCCGCCTCGGCGGCGTAGGCGCGCAACAGCTCATGACACGCGTAGCGGCCAGGGCTGTGCTCGGTGAGCAAGTGCTCGTCGCACAGCTCGGCCAGCGCCATCTGGGCTCGCGTCAGGTCAATCGCGGCCAAGGCCGCGGCGGCGGGAACGGTGATCTCCGGCCCCGGATGCATCCCCAGCATCTGAAACATCCGCCAGGCAGGATCGCTCAGCCTGGCGTTCGACAACGAGAACACCACGCGAACGCTGGTGGCGGACTCTCCTGTCTCCAGCGCGTCAAGCCGGCCTCGTTCGTCCCTCATCTCGGCCGCCAGCGTCGCTAGTTGCAGGCCGGGACGCGCCGCGGGGCGGGCGGCCGCGTTACACAGGGCCAGCGGCAACCCGGCGCACCGCGCGATAAGCTCGCCGGTCGCCGCGCGCTCAGCGATCACCATGCCCGGGCCGATCACCCTGGCGAGCAAGCTGTATGACTCCCCATCGGTCAGGCCGCCCAGGGTGAGCAGGTGCGCGCCGTCCGCGGCGGCTAGCCCGGTGAGCCGGTGCCGGCTGGTGACGAGCACCATGGAGCCGGGTGACCCGGGCAGCAGCGGACGCACCTGTTCGGCCTCCCAGGCATTGTCGAGGACGATGAGTACCCGTCGGCTGGCCAGCATGCTGCGGTACAGCGCGGCCTTGCTCGCCGTGTCGGCCGGGATCCGAGCTGACGGAACCCCGAGTGCTACCAGGAAGCCCCCCAGTACTTCGCCGGGTGCCAGCGGCGAACCTGAGGAAGAGAATCCGAGCAGGTTGACGAATAGCTGGCCATCGGGGAACCGGTCGGCGATCTGGTGCGCCCAGTTCACCGCCAGTGCGGTCTTTCCGATCCCCGCCATCCCGGTCAGTGCGGCCACCACCACCTCGCCCGCCTCCGATGAGGCCCGGTCAAGCAGGCCGGACAGCATCTCGCGTTCCCGGTCACGGCCGATGAAGTAGCGCGCGGAAGCGGGCAGCTGCCGGGGCACCACCTGAATGGATGTCCGCTGCCCGTATGAGCGTCTCACCACGGGCAGGTCCTGGCGCAGCACGCGCAGATGCGCCTCGACGAGTTCTTGGCTCGGGTAAATCGCGAACTCACGGTCCAGACGGCCGCGCAGCTCCTCGTAGACCCGCACGGCCGCTGCTTGCTGACCGGCCCCGGCGAGCGCGATCATCAAGCGGGCATGCACCCGCTCGTTCAGCGGCTCGGCCGCCGCCAGCGCGTGCAGCCTGGGAAGCACCCGGTCGTGAAATCCGAGTCCGCAAGCGAGCTCGGCGTACTGCAGCAGCACCTCAGTCAGCTCACGCCTCTGCTCCGCGACGGCAGGCTGGTCATGCAGCATATCCACGTCGGCCAACGGTTCGCCGCGCCACAACTCGAGCGCCTGCTCATACCGTTCATACGCCAGCAGGTGGTCGCTGGCCGCCCGCGCGGCCTCGGCAGTCGCCGCGAGTGCCCGGAAGGTGAGCAAGTCAAGTTGCTCGCTCCTGAGCCGCAACCGGTACCCGCCCCCAACGGATGCGATGATCTCCGGACCGGCCGATGTTTGCCTTCCCCCCGACGCCAAGAGCTTGCGTAGCCGGCTGACGTGGGCCTGGACCAGGCTCACCCCGGTGCTCGGGGCCCGGTGTCCCCACAGCACCTCCATGACGCTATCGCGCCGTACCACGGCCCCCGGATCTATCGCGAGCAGCCCGAGCACCGCCCGGCGACCAGGCGGCCCGAGTGGTAGCGACATACCGTCCAGCCACACCTCGAGGGGGCCGAGAACGGTCACCCACAGGCCCGGTCGCGACCCCGTCATGCCGATCCCGGCAACCTCCAGGTCCGGCGCGCGGCTAGCCGCACCGCGCCGCCGCTGCGCCTTCGCGGCGCTGGATGCCAGCTCGGCGGTTTCGTCCGGATCGAGGTTGAGCGCTTCCGCCAGCGCCGCCAAGGATCCGGGCCTTGGACGGGCGTGCCGCCCCTGTTCCAGATCACGAAGCGCGGCTAGGCTGAGACCGGCCCTCGTTGATAGTTCCTGCTGTGTCATGCCCGCCCGGTGGCGGTGAGCTCGCACCACGTCAGCCAGCCCCGCGCCTGACTCACTCTCCCGTCGGTACATATGCTCCCCATCCCGAAAGCCCCACACATCAGGCCATGTCACGACTTTATATGACCTGTAACGATCTACATAGAACTTTCCGGTTGCAGGCGCGCGCCACTGCCGGAACTCCCGTTATGACCAGGGATTTTACATTGAATCGTTTTAATCCCTCTCACGGACCTATCACGCAGCTCACACGCAACGCTACGGCAATTGCCATCATCCAGTACGCGAGATTTACGCCGAGACCGTACTGCGGCAACAGGATTCTGGTCACGAGCGACCGCACACCCCTGAACGGGGAAAACAGCCGTCCAAGATCGTCGGGTACGGCAAATTCGCGGTCAGCGAGGCGCCAGGGAGCGGACTCCGCCTGGGGTGACACTGAAGGTAACAACCGAAAACCGCAACGCCCTATGCACATGCACCATGCATCATGCACCGGAAGGGAGCCGTCGTGGACCAAGCGGGTAACCGTTTGATGTATCAAGTAAACACCACCAAGACGAGGACGCCGAGCGAGGTCGTAGCAGTACCGATCATGTCGTTGCGGGCCGGTGAGTCACCACGATTGAACGGAGAAGACAAAGCACACATCGCGCGACTGGCAGAGACGGAAGTGCCACTGCCGCCGATCCTGGTGGACAGGCGTACCATGCGGGTGATTGACGGGATGCACCGCCTGATGGCGGCGTCGCTGAGGGCCCAGGAGACTATCGATGTCATGTTCTTCGAAGGCAGCGAGGCGGACGTGTTCCTGCGCGCGGTCGAGGAGAACGTCGCGCATGGCTTGCCGCTGACCCAGGCCGACCGTCAGGCTGCCGCCGAGCGCATCATCGCCACCCACCCGCACCTGTCCGACCGGGCCATCGGCCAGGCGTCCGGGCTGGCCGCGAAGACCGTGGCCGCCATACGGAAACGTTCAACCGAAGAGTCTCAACAGTCGAACGTCCGGGTGGGCAGGGACGGCCGGGTGCGACCGCTGGATGCGAGCGAGGCGAGGCTGCGCGCCGCGGAAATGCTAACCGACCAGCCGGAGGCGTCCTTGCGTGACGTGGCTCGAGCCGCGGGCATCTCGCCGGCGACGGTCCTCGACGTGAGAAAGCGCCTTGAACGCGGCGAATCGCCGGTGCCGGAACGGCCCTCC
>JBEKHI010000139.1:0-18326 GCA_050012355.1 Streptosporangiaceae bacterium
GGGCACTCGGCACGTCAAGCGCCGCCGCGCTGCACCCGCTCCGGACGCTCGGGTCGCTGCGCGGCGTCTCGGTCCGCCGGGTGCTGCAGCAGGCCGCGCACCGTAACGACCTGTTTTGGACCGTCGCGGTGCAGCGGCCCGATTCGCGGGGCTCGATCACCGTCGTTTCGCCTGATCCGCAGGTCAATCCACGCATTGATTACCACTACCTGTCGGCGGCGTCCGACCTTAGCCGGATGCGGGCCGTGGTCCGGGTCGCGGCGGAGATCCTGCGGTCACGCGCGTTCCGGCCGTGGTTCGCCGAGCTAAGCGAACTGCCGGAGGACACGCTGCGCGACGATCGGTCACTGAACGACTGGCTCCGCTCCCACCTGGCCACCGCCATCCATGCCTGCGGGACCTGCCGGATGGGCCCGGACCGCGACCCGATGGCGGTCACCGACCAGCGTGGCCGGGTCTACGGCGTCAGCGGCCTGCGAGTCGTGGATACCTCGGTGCTCCCGACGGTCCCGTCCCGCGGCCCGGCCGCCACCGCGGTCATGCTGGGCGAGCGCTTCGCCGACCTGATCTAGGGCGACAGCAGGTCCGCGATGGCCGCGATGCCGGGCTCGATGGCTCGTTCGCTGGTGTTGCCGAACCCCATCACCAGGCTCGGCGGCGCCGCGGCCGACGGGTCCGAGCGGAACTGGCTCATCGGGTACACGCCGACCTGGCGCTCGCGCGCCGCCGCGGCGACCGCGAGTTCGTCCGCGGTGGCCGGCAGATGGGCGACGGCGTGGAACCCGGCCGCGAGGCCGGTCACCCGGACCGCCGGGGCGTGCCGGGCGAGGGCCGCGGTGAGCGCGGCCCGGCGGGCGGCGTAGATCCGCCGCATCCGGCGCAGGTGGCGGTCGTAGCGGCCGGATTCCAGCAGGGCAGCCAGCGCGAGCTGGTCAAGGACGGACGACCCGCGGTCGCTCATCAGCTTTCGTTCCGCGATCGCGTCCGCCAGCCCCGGCGGCGCGAGCACCCAGCCGAGCCGCAAGGCCGGCGCCAGTGCCTTGCTCGCGGTGCCGATGACGACGACGCGGTCCGGCTCGAGACCCTGCAAAACGCCGACCGGCTCGGTGTCGTAACGGAACTCTGAGTCGTAGTCGTCCTCAATTACATAGCCGCCATAACGACGCGCCCAGTCCACCAGGGCCCGGCGGCGGCGGGCGGACAGCACGACGCCGGTCGGAGACTGATGCGCCGGGGTGACGACTACCGCCGCGGCGCCGCTGGCCGCGAGCGCGGCGACGTCGAGCCCCTCGTCGTCGACGGGAACGAAGCTCACCCGCAGGCCGAGGGCGGTGGCCGCCCTGATGGTCTCGTCCGTATCGGCGTTACCGTAACCGGGATCTTCGAACGCGACGGATCCGGTCCCGGCCCGCGCCAGGGCCGCGAGCACCAGGTTGATGCCCTGCCCGAAACCGTTGCAGGCGATCAGCCGCTCGCCGGCCGCGTCGGCGGCCCGCACCCGGCGCAGGTAGGCGGCGAGCACGTCGCGCAGCAGCGGGCTGCCGCGCGGATCCCCGTATCCGAGTTCCGGCGCCTCGATCGCCGAACACGCCTGGCCGGTCGCCCAGACCCAGTCTCCGCGCGGGAAGCTCGACAGGTCGGGCACGCCGACGTCGAAGTCGGCGATCAGCCTCGGCGGCTCGGGCTTGGCCAGGACCGGTCGGGGCGGCGATGGCCGGGCGGGCTCCGCCACCCGGGTGGCGGAGCCCGGAGTGGCGGTCAGGTAGCCTTCGCCGAGCAACTGGCCGTAGCACTCCTGCACGAGGCCGCGGGATACACCAAGCTCACGGGCCAGTTCGCGAGAGGACGGGAGCCGTTCTCCGCCGCGCAGCCTGCCGTCGCGTATCGCGTCACGCAGCCCGGCCTCGAGCTGGGCCCGTAGCGGCTGACCACTGCCCCGCTCCAGCCGCAGCAAGAGCTCGGGCCCCAAACCGGACCACTCAACCGCCATGAAATTGGACCTTAGCAGTGATCCAGCTGGCCCATACGGTCGAGGTATGAGCACTCGGACGCACCCCGCACCGCTGGTCACCGGCAAGTTGGCACTGGCCTTCATGTCGTCGTTCGGCTCGCTGGCCGCGTTCTTCCTGATGCTGTCGGTGGTACCGATGGAGGCCAGGTCCACCACCAGCGCCGGGCTGGTCACCGGGGTACTGCTGCTGGGCACGGTGCTGGCCGAGCTCACGGCCGCCGCGCTCGCGCGACGTTGCGGGTACCGGGTGGTGCTCGCGGCCGGCGCACTGCTGCTCGGGATACCGTCGCTGGCGCTGATGTCCGGCGGCTCGCCGCTGGTGCTCGCGGCGGCGAGCTTGGCGCGCGGCATCGGCTTCGGGCTGATCGGCGTGGTCAGCGGCGCGCTCGTCGCGACGTTGCTTCCGCCCGACCGTCGCGGCGAGGGACTCGGGCTGCTCGGGATCGTCGACGGAGTCCCGGCGGTCGTGGCGCTGCCGTCCGGGGTCTGGCTCGCCGAGCACTGCGGCTTCCCGGTGGTGGCGGTGCTAGCGGCCGCGTTCGCCCTGTTGCCGCTGGCCGCCGCGGGCTGGCTGCCCGCGGGTGACCGCTCGGCGGGAACGGGAACCGGGCTGCTCGCTGGGCTGCGGCGGCCGGGCCAGGTGCGGCTGGTGCTCATCTTCGCCGCCGTCACCGCGGCGGCCGGGATCGTCGACTCCTTCCTGCCGCTCGCCTCGCCGCTGGCCGCCGCGGGCCTGTTCGCTCAGGCGGTGGCGGCCACCACCGGGCGCTGGCTGGCAGGACGGTACGGCGACGCTCGCGGCCACGCCCGGCTGCTGATCCCGGCGCTGGTGATCGCCTTCTTCGGGCTCGCCGGGCTGGCCGCGATGAGCCACCCGGTCGTGGTGATCGTCGCCATGTGCCTGTTCGGCGCCGGGCTCGGCATCATTGAGAACACCATCTTCGTCCTGATGCTCGAGCGGATGCCCGACTCGGGAGCGGACATCGCCAGCGCCACCTGGAACCTCGCCTACGACGGCGGCTACGGCGCCGGCCCCGTCATCTTCGGCCTGTTCGCCGGCCGAGCCGGCTACCCGCTCTCCTTCGCCCTGACCAGCGTCCTAGTGCTCGCCGCGATCCCCGCGGCGAATCGCGACCGGGGGCGCTCGGCGAGCGTTTCGCCGACCCATCTCGGGTTAGGCTCGATTAATGGAGATGGAGTACGACCGGCAACGGGTGATCGACGTGCTGCAGCGAACAGGTCAAATGGAGGCCGCCGCCGCGGTGGAGCGGGAATTGCCCGAGCGCGTCTCGAGGCAAGAACTCGAGGATTTCCTCAAACGGTACGGCATCTGGGGGCAGGAGAACCTCATCAACAACCTGGGCGGAAGCCCCTGATCCCGGACGTTCCCGCTGGAACGTCCGGGACCGCGGGAACTCCTTGTCAGCGGTGGGTGACGCCGGCCCGGGCGAATGTCGCGAGGGTCGGCTTGCGGACCGGCACGTCGCCGAGCGCCTCGTCGATCGCCGCCAGCGTGTCCGGGCTCAGCTCGACGCCGGAGGCGGCCGCGTTGTCATGCACCTGCTCAGGCCGTGACGCGCCGACGATGGCGGAGGCCACCTCGGGGCGCCGCAGCACCCAGGCGAGTGCGAGCTGCGCGAGGCTGAGCCCGGCCCCCGCCGCGATGGGCCGCAGCCGGTCCACCGCCCGGAGCGCGTCGTCGGTCATCAGGCCGTCCATGGTCGGGTTGGTCATCGAATCGCTGGCCGCGCGCGACCCGGGGGGCGGCGCCTCACCGGGACGGTACTTGCCGGTCAGGATGCCCTGGGCTAGCGGCGACCAGACGATCTGCGAGATCCCGTTCCCGACAGAGAGCGAGAAGACCTCCGCCTCGGGTGCCTGCCACAGCATCGAGTACTGCGGCTGGGACGAGACGAACAGGCCGGGACCGCCGATGCCGAGCGCCGCCTCGATCTGCTCAGGGGTCCACTCGCTGAAACCGAGGTAACGGGCCTTGCCCTGCTCCACGACCTTCAGCAGCGCCTCCACCGTCTCCTCGATCGGCACATCCGGGTCGAAACGATGAGCCTGGTACAAATCAATGTAATCAGTGCGCAGGCGACGCAGTGAGGCGTCGATCTGCTTGGCGATCTGCGCCGCGGACAGGCCGTGGTCGGCGGGATCGTCCGACATGTTGCCCCAGACCTTGGTCGCCAGGATGTAAGAATCCCGGGGCCTGCCGGAAAGTATCTCTCCCCACGCCTCTTCGGCGGCCCCCCGGCCATAGACGTTGGCGGTGTCGAAGAAGTTGATCCCGGAGTCGAACGCGGCGTTGGTACAGTCCCTGGTCTGCTGCGCCTCGACGCCGCCCGCGTAGGTTAGCCACGACCCGAGCGAGATTTCCGATACCTCGAGATCAGAACTGCCGAGCTTCCGGTAACGCACAGTTAGGTTCCCTTCCGTTGCTTTCGCTCCCATCCAACCCCATGTTGGATGGGTCAGGCAGGGCCCGTCATTCCAGGTACCATCAGCACCCCCCGGGGTACGTACCCTGGTCAGCGAGCACGACCGACGAGGGAGACTGTGATGCGGGTTGTTATCGCTGGCGGGCACGGCAAGATCGCGCTGCTGCTTGAGCGGCTGCTGGCCGATCGCGGCGATTCGGTCGCGGGGCTGATCCGGGATCCCGGGCAGTCCGCTGACCTGGTGGAAGCCGGAGCCGAACCGATCGTGCTCGACCTGGAGCACGCGACTGCCGATCAGGTCGCCGGCGCGGTGCGGGGCGCTGACGCGGTGGTCTTCGCGGCTGGCGCGGGCCCGGGGAGCGGGGCTGGTCGTAAGGAGACCATGGACCTCGGCGGTGCCGTCCTGCTGGCCGACGGCGCCGAGCGGGCTGGAGTCCGTCGTTATGTGATGGTCTCATCCATCGGTGCGGAGAGCCGTTCCGCCGATGACTCGCTCGACCCGGTGTTCCGCGCCTACCTGCGCGCGAAGGCGGCGGCCGACGCCAACGTGCTGCCGCGGGCGGCGTTGCGCACGACGATCGTCCGCCCGGGCGGGCTGACCAACGAGCCAGGTACCGCGATGGTCGCGATCGGGGATTCGGTCGGCCACGGTTCTATCCCGCGGGCCGATGTCGCGGCCGTGCTGCTGGCGGTGCTTGACACCCCGGGTACCGCGGGCCAGAAGTTCGAGCTCATCTCGGGCGGCACTCCGGTCGCCGAGGCGGTCGCGCGTCGCGCAGGGTAACCGCGACTGCCCCACCGTTCTCGCGAAGCTGCGGATGGCGCGCCGCTCACCCTCGGTAGTGCCTCCCCAGATACCGGAGGCAGCGGGCGTGCCCATCGCCCAGGCCAGGCAGGTTCCCCGTACCCCGCAGTCCCGGCAGATGCGCTTGGCCGCCTTGACCTGGCCCACCGCGGGCCCGGTCGAGCCAACCGGGAAGAACAGATCGGGATCGGCTTGCAGGCACGCCGCTTCATCGCGCCAGCTGGCGTCGTGGATCATCGCGGTGCCTCCTTCCTCTCGTCTGGTTAGTCTCCCGCCCACAGTTGTGCGATGGCATCGCACTAAATGGGTGAGTTACTCAACGCGACTTCCCAGACGGTATGAAGGCAAACGATCATGGTGAGCGCTGCACTACCGAGCAAAGAATGCGGGTAGCGCTGCACTCACCATGAAAGAGCCCGGCCGGGCCGCAAAGAGGGCCGGGCTATTAACCGAGATTCGTGTAGTCGTCGCGGCCGAGCCGCAGGACACGCAGGCTCTGGCCGGTGAACAGCTTGCGCGCGTACCGCACGCTGCTGATACCCGCCAGCCCGATGGCCGCGAGGGCCGCCAGTACGGACCCGCCGAACAGGGCGAGGCCGCCGATCACGTGCCCCAGCAGCATCAAGATCACTCCGGCGAACAGCGCGACCGGCACGGCCGCCACCAGCAGTACCGCGAGCGCCGCGATCACGATCACCAGCTTGGGCGACGCTATCCGTGTCTGCCCGGCATACCAGCCCGCCATATCGCTCACCTCTCAGGCAATCTCACTTCTTGATACAAGATATATCGCGTATTCAGCTCTGGCAAACGGTGGTGACCGCCACCGCGGTGTAGTGGGTCGTGAAGGCGCCGCCCGCGGCATCTACGGCGTCACCGAGCCCGGCCAGCAGCTCGGTCTGCGCCTCCGGCGGGATCGCGGAGAAGCCGCCGAACGTCGGGACCTGCTCTAGCAACTCGTCGCGGGTATAGCGGCGATCCCAGTCGTAACGCCAGCGCTCCGGTTCGCCGAACGCGGCCGCCTGCCGTATCCCGCCCTCGGCCTTGACGAAGATCGCCGAGTACGCGTCCAGGGTGGGCATCACGCCCCGGACGTACGGCGAATCCGGCAGCACCCGTCGGTAGACCTGCCGGAAGGACTCGGCCAGATCGTCCGGCGCCTGGGACACGTACCAGAACAGCGCCAGCCGGCCGCCCGGACGCAGCACCCGCGCGGCCTTCGCGGCGCCCGCGGCCGGGTCTACCCAGTGCCAGGCCATCCCCGCGATGACCGCGTCGAAGGTGCGGCCCGCGTCGTCCCAGTCCTCGAACGTGGAGACCTCCACTGTCAGGCCGTGCCGCCGGGCCAGGGCGGCCATCTGCTCGTCGGGATCAATCCCGAGGACCTGGCAGCCCATCGCCTGGAACTGCCGGGCGGCGATGCCGGTGCCGCAGCCGACGTCGAGGAATTCGCGTCCAGGACTGGCGGCGACGACGCGTTCCACCAGGGCGTCCGGATAGCGCGGCCGCACCCGGTCGTAGCTGTCGGCGTTGGTGCCGAAGGACTCCGCGACCTGACGTGCCTGGTGCAGCTGGGGCGGGGGTTCCGGAGGTAGAGTGGTCATGCGCCCACTTTAAGTGGGCATGTGCCCACTCGTCAAAGGAATCCGCTATGCCGACCGGAGTAGCCATCCGTGACCCGCGCGAACAGCTGTTCAGCGCGGCGGAACGCATCCTGCTCCGCGACGGGCCGAGCGCGCTGACTAGCAGGGCGGTCACCGACGAGGCGGGGGTGGCCAAGGGCGTGCTGCACCGGCACTTCGCCGATTTCGACGACTTCCTCGCGCAGTTCGTGCTGGACCGGGTCGAGCGGATGGACCGCCAGACCGAGATGCTCCGCCACCTCGCCGGCTTCGGCACCGTGGCTGGCAACCTCACGTCGGCGCTGACCGGGCTTTTCGGATCAGCCGCGGTGGCGATCGTCCCCCTGGTCATCTCCCGTGAGGGACTCCGCACTCGGCTGCGCGAGTCCTGGCCCGCCGGTGTTCCGGTCATTACCCAGGCGGCCGAGATCATCGCGGACTACCTGCGGGCCGAGCGCGACCTGGGCCGGGTCGCGGCTGACGCCGATGTCGACACGCTGGCCGTGATGCTGATCGCGACCACCCAGATGGAGTTCACCGCCAAGGACGGCGCCGAGCTAGCTGCGGAAGCCGTCGACCGGATCGTGGCCGCGGTTCTGTCCGGCGCCCGGTCCGAGCGGGTCCGCCAGATCAAAGAACGGCTCAGCGATCAGGCCCCAGCGAACCGCGAAGCGCCCGGACGCGGGTTACGCCAGGGCTACCCAGGGCTACCGCCCCCGTCCGGCGACAAAAGCCACATAAGGGGCATATCGCCAGGCTGAGAACCTTCTACAGCGCTATCGATGGCCCATCGATGGGGTGCCGGGGCGGGTGCGGGAGCCTGCGGCAACCGGGCGGTAGTGATCTCAGGTCACTTGCGAAACACGCGTCACTTTCCGGCATCCGTCAACTGACGGATGTTTCGCCATGCAATTTGCAGCACTATTTCTAGTGCAACGGGCATCGAAACCAGCGCACGCGAGGTGACAGGGTGGAACGCAAGGTACAGCGGGACATAGCGGGACCTGTCTGGGGTATCTGGCCGGGACCGGGACGTGGATACATCACTCTTGAGCATGACATGCTGGTTATAGCGGATGCACTTGAGGCGCTCTGGGTGCTGCGCGCCAGGCGCCGTGAGATGGAAGCGATTCTTGCTGCGAGTTCTGGTGGGGTGACGTTTCCCGCCATCCGCCAGCCTGAGCCGCGGAGGATCGCCAGGGCCTTTTAACGTTACCTCGGGATAAGGCGGATGGTGGTGGCTCGCGCTTCCGGGGTCAGCATCGGGCCGACGTAGTCCGGCCAGCGTGCGTACTTCGTCTGGTAGGCGGCGTCGATCCGGTCGTTGACTTCGGGATCGGTCTCATCGGCGAAGGTGACGTCCGTCTCGACGCCACCAGAGTGGATACGGCCTTCCTTACGGGTTCTGGTGCCGCGGTACCACGGACCGTCCGGGCCTTTATACGCGCGGACGTACAGGTCGCTACCGTCCCGGACCACCCACATCGTCACCGGGTTGCGCAGCGAGTCGTCGGCCCGCAGCGAGGCGAGGTTCAGTTCCTCGGCCTTCCCGATCCTGGTGAGCTCGTCGTCCGTCCACGTCGGCATTAGCAGCATCTCCCTTGGTACTGGGCTGGCCCTGGGTAATTACCCACTTTCGCCCGGTGATTCACCCGCCGGAGCCGATCGCGAAGATGCCGATGTCGCCGCCGGACCCGGTCGGGAGGGTGACGCTCGCGACGGTCTTGCCGGATTCCAGTGCCGCGCTGAGCGAGTAGATGTACGTCGTCACCGGTTGGCTGATGCCGCTGGTCAGGTTCCGGTACCCGGTGGTGGCGGCGATCGTGTCGGCCGACGGCAGGGTGTACGCGCCGCCACCGAGCGTCCAGTCGGCGAACGTCACCGGTACCTGCTGGGTGGATCCGTCGGTGTAGGTCACGGTCAGCGTCCCGGTGGCGCCGGTACTGCTCGCGTCGATCGCGCTGCCGAGCAGGCCGATCGTGGTCGCGCCCGCTGGCAGGCTGACCGGTATCACCTGGCCCGCCGACTCGATGCTGTCCAGCGTGCCGGGCTCCTCGTCCGGCCAGGTGTAGCTGATCCCGCCCACGGTGACGGCGGCGCCCGGCGTGAAGCCGTCGGCGGCGAGCGCGTTCGCCGAGTATGTGTACCCGGAACCCTCGTAGCCCTCGGGCACGTCCTGGCCGTCGGAGGAAACCCCGACGTCGTTGTAGTACGGCCAGGTCTCGCCCGCCGTCGCGACGTCCACGCTCAGGTCGGTGCTGCTCCCGGCCGCGCTGAATCCGACCGCGTAGCTACCCGTCGTGGAACCGGCGGTCACGGTGAGACTGACATTCGCCGTTCTGGACGGAGCTACAGTGATCGACCCGGCACTCGAGCTCAGCGTGATCCCGGACGGAGGTGTCGCGGTCCAGTGCGCGGTGAGCGGACGCGAGCCGAGGTTCTCCACGGTGAACGTCGCCGTGCCCGACGCGCCGGGGGAGAGGATGAGGCCGCTCGCCGGAGTGGCGCCGGTCAGCACCGACTTGGCGCCGAGCGGATCGGATGGGGGACTCGCGCCCCATTCGGTATCGGCCGTCGCGCCGAGGTCATAATCGATCGTCCTCAGTCCGCGCAGCGTCACGTACGCGTTGCCGGACGGCCGGCCGTTCACGGTGACTCCCTGCACGTAGAGGTCATCGGGCGCGCCCGGCGCGTCGATCGTCACCGCGCCATCGATCCGGATTCGCGGAAAGGCAGGACTTGCCAGGACCATAACGTCGGTGCCCGGTGTTTCCGGGTACATGCCAAGCTCGTCCCACACGAACGCGGCGCTCAGCGCCCCTAGGTCGTCGTTACCAGGTTCTCCGGCCGGGGTGTCCGAATAGAGCTCGTCCGCGACCTCCCTGACCGACTGCTGGGTGAGGTAGGACGCGCCCGCGTAGTCGTACTCCCACGGGATCTCCAGGCTCGGCTCGTTGCCGAGGTCCGCGTTGAGCGAGCCGGGGCTGGTGATGTCACTCATCAGGCCGTTCAGCCGGGTGACCCAGGCCGCGTCGCCGCCCGCCGCCTGGATGAGCGTGCGCAGCGCGAACGGGACCATCGGGGTGTACTGCGCGGAACTGCCCTCGACGAAGCCGGACTCCGTGCTGGGGCTGAAGTCGCCGAGCCAGGTGCCGTTGGTCATTCTTGCCTGCAGGTAACCGGTCCCGGCGTTGAAGACGTTCTCCCAGTCCTGCGCCCGGGTGGCGAAGCCGCGGTAGTCGCCCTCGTCGCCGGTCTCTTGGGCGAGGGAGGCGATCGCGTAGTCGTCGGTGTCGTACTCGAGCTGGGTGGAGACCGGGCCGTAGAAGTTGCAGCAGCCATAAGTGCCGTCGAACGGCAGGTAGCCGTACTCGTCTTCGAGCTGCTGGCCGGGCCTGATGTCGTTCGTGCTGGTGGCCTCCGCGATCATGTCGTGCAGCGCCGTCGTCACGTCGAAGTCGCGGGCGCCGAACGCGTAGGCGTCGGCAATGATCGCGTCGGTGGGATCGCCGACCTGCACGAAGGTCTCCCCGTTGCCGAGGTTCCACTTGGGCAGCTCGCCGGTCTGGGCGTAGTCGTTCAGCATCGAGGTGATCGCATCGCTGGTCTGTCTGGGTGCCACCAGCGCCGCGAGTTGCACCTGGCCTCGGTAGATATCCCAGCCAGACCAGTTCGCGTACTCGGTGCTCGTTGTCGTGTGCAGCTTGCCGTCGAACCCGGTGTACTGCCCGTTGACGTCGCTGAAGGTGCTCGGGTCGAGCAGCGAGTGGTAGAGCGCGGTGTAGAACTCGGTCTGCTGGGCGGTGCTGCCGCCGGCCACCTCGATCTTGCTCAGCAGCGCGTTCCACGCTTTGACGTTGGCACCGCGGACCGCGCCGAAGTCCCAGCCGGGTATCTCGGTCTCCCGGTTCAGCGCCGCGTTCGCGTCACTGGTGTAGGAGATGCCGACCTTGGCGGTCACCTCATGGGTGGCGAAGGTCAGCGCGATCCCGCCGGGGATGGTGGCGCCGGTGTCACTGCGGCCGTTCCAGGTAGACGTGGCGGTGAACGGCTGGCTGAACACGATGTCGAAGTGCAGCGTGTAGTCGCGCTCCAGCGGATCCGGGTTGCTGCAGAAGTGACCCGCTTCGACGTCGCCCTCGATCTCGTTATCGCCGATCGTCGCTACCGCGGTCGAGTCGGTCGGGCTCTCGCTGTCGTCCAGCTTGAGCAGCAGGCTCGCCTGCGAATTCGCCGGGAACGTGAAGGTGCCGATCCCCGCCCGCGTGGTGTCGGTGAGCTGGACCGTGGTCCCGTTGCCAAGCGTCGCCGCGTAGTAGCCGGTTCGCGCGGTCTCCTGGGTGTGGCTGAACGTCTCGGTGGCGGTCGCGGGGTCGGTGGGCAGGGCGCCGGTGACCGGCAGGATGGGCACGTCGCCGTAGGCATCGCAGCCCGGACCGGACAGGTGGGTCAGGCTGAACCCGGTGACCGCGGTCGCGGTGTAGCTGTAGCCGCCGCCGTCCGGCCGGCTCGGGTAGGTGTCCGGACTCCACTGGATCATCCCGAACGGCATGTCAGGCCCGGGGAACTCGTTGACCCCGCCCGAGGTGCCGATGAGCGGATTGACCAGCGAGGCCGGGTCTCGCACCGCCGCTGGCGCCGAGGCCGCGTGGGCCGCCGTCGGCGTGATGATCGCCAGGCCGGCCACGACGGTGCCAGCGATCGTGAGCCGCCGGATGCGCTGAGCAATACCCATGTCACCCAGGCAAACATTGCCGGTCGATGCTGTCTAGTTATGTTGCATCCGGGGGGCGAACCTTCATTTCATCGTCACTTTCTTGACACCACGGGCGTTCACTGTATCGTTGTCTTATGACTATAGATAAAGGAACCAGCGGCGGGTCGCCGATTGAGTTCCGGCTGGACCCCGCGTCGGGGGTGCCGACCTACCTGCAGCTGGTGCAGCAGGTAGAGCACGCCCTGCGGCTTGGCTACCTCAAGCCCGGTGACCGGCTACCAAAGGTCAGAGATGTGGTCGCCGCCCTGGCGATCAACCCGAACACCGTGCTCAAGGCTTACCGCGACCTTGAGGGCAAGGGCCTGGCGGCTGGCCGGCCGGGTCAGGGCACGTTCGTTCAGGCCACCTTGAGCCAGGTCGCGCTGCCGGAGCTGACCGAGTTGCGCCGCCCGCTACTGGCCTGGCTCGCCTCAGCCGACGCGGCCGGGCTCGACGAGGACGGGATCGTGGCGCTGTTCACGAGTGCGCTGCGGGAATTCCGGGGGGTACGGGGGGTCGTCCCCCCGGGTCAGCAGAGTCGTGACAGACAGCGCCGGCGCCGTGGTGCGACGGACGCTGAATCGGAGGACATCGCATGAACATCGTTGAGACAACCGGCCTGGGTAGACGCTACGGGCGTTCCTGGGCACTGCGCGACTGCACGCTGACCATTCCCGCCGGTCACCTGGCCGCCCTCGTCGGGCCGAACGGCGCCGGCAAGACCACCCTGATGAACATGGTGGTCGGCCTGACCACCCAGACCACCGGTACCGCCACCGTGCTCGGCGGCCAGCCGCCCGGGTCGCCGACCGCGCTCGACGGGATCGCGTTCGTGGCGCAGGACGCACCGGTGTACAAGAACCTGTCAGTGGCGGACATGCTGCACCTGACACGGAACCTGAACCGGACCTTCGACCAGCGGTTCGCGGGGGCGCGGCTGGCCGAGCTCGGCATCCCGCTGAAGAAGAAGTCAGGCAAGCTGTCCGGCGGCCAGCAGGCGCAGCTCGCGCTGACCCTGGCGCTGGCTAGGCGGCCGGAGCTGCTGATACTCGACGAGCCGCTGGCCGCGCTCGACCCGCTGGCCAGGCAGGACTTCCTGGCCTCGGTCATGACGGCGATGGCCGACGACGGAGTCTCCGTGCTGTTGTCCTCGCATGCGCTGGCCGAGCTGGAGCGGGTGGCCGACTATCTCGTCATCCTGGCGAATGGCGAGATGCGGCTGGCCGGCGAGGTCGATGACCTGCTCGCCGAGCATCAGGTGCTGACCGGCCCGGCCGCCGAGGCGGACGCGTACGCGCGGCGGTTGTCCGCCGTGCAGGTCAAGCGGGCCGCGGCCCAGGCTCACCTGCTGGTCCGTAACGCCTCCCCGGTCGGGGCCGGCTGGGAGTCGCACCCGGTCAGCCTCGAAGAACTCACCCTGGCCTACCTGCGCGCGCCCGTCGCGCAGGCCGTCGACAAGGAGGCGGCGTGATGACAACACTTACCCTGGCCGAGCCAAGACCCGAGACCCAACCGCGGCCGGTGCCGTGGCGCCGGATGATATGGGTCACCTGGCGGCAGCACCGGCCCACGATCATCACCGTCCCGGCGCTGCTCGGCGCGGTGGCGATATTCCTGTGGATCGCCGGGCTGAAGATTCACCACGACTGGTCGGCCTTGATCGCCTGCCATCCATTCCAGTCCAACGCGTGCCAGCTGCTGAACAGCAACTTCGACAGCACTGACTGGACGATGGCCAACACCCTGAACATCTTCATGAAGCTGACGTCGGCGCTGCTCGGCGCGTTCGCCGGCGCCCCGCTGCTGGCCAGGGAACTGGAGACCGGCACGTTCAGGTACGCCTGGACCCAGGGCATCGGGCGGCCGCGGTGGACGATCGCCAAGCTCACGCTGGTCGCCGTGGTGGTCGCTGGTGCGGCCGCGGCGTTCAGCGCGCTCTTCGCCTGGTTCTACCAGCCGTTCATCCTCCAGCAGTCATTCATGTCCGTGATCACCGCGGCGGTGTTCCCCGCCCGCCCGCTCACGTTCGCCGCGTGGACGCTGCTGGCCTTCACGATCGGCGCGTGCGCCGGCATGCTGATCCGCCGCATCGTCCCGGCCATGGCCGTCACCCTCGGCGCCTACACCGGCCTCTACGTCGTGACCTGGCTTTTCCTGCGCCCCCGCTACCCGGTGTCGCTGGTGAGCAGTAACTCCAGCGTTCTGGGCCCTAGCGTCATCAACGGCTCCGCCTCCGCTGCCAGCGGCACCGCTAACCTCCCGACGGTGCTCAGCACCTGGTACACCGGGCGAGGCGGCGCGCCGGCCAACATGTCCGTGGTTAACCAGATCCTCGCGCTGTACCCCCATAACGGTGCTGGCCCGAAGACGACGTTGACGCAGGCCCAGGAGTTCGCCCAGCACGGCATCACCGAATGGTGGCGTTACGTCCCGGTCAGCCGGTTCTGGCCGATGCAGTTCATCGAGGCCGGCTGGCTGCTCGTCCTGTCGATCCTGCTCGGCGCCGCCACCGTCTGGCTGGTCCGGCACCGCGCCGCCTAAGTTCCTGGCTCCGGCCCCATGGATGGCCCATCGATGGCGCCGGAGCGCCAGTAATGTCCCATCGACAGCGTTGTAGAAGGCGATGACGCAGCCCGGGCAGGTTGTGCCGGTCGATTTCGACCCGCAGGATCCGACGCGATTCAGGATCGCCTGGGATCAGGTCCCCACGGCCGTGGATTACGGACTTGCCCTGGCGAGGGACCTGATCGCGAAAACAAGCGGCGTCTAGAGATACTGTCCGGCGGCCGCGTGGGCGTGGGTGCCTGACCTCCCGGTGTCAGCTAACGCGATCAGGCTCAGTCCGGGAGGGCGGGGAACCCCGCCCTCCCAGACATTCAGTTAGCCGTGGCTCAGGACCAGGCCCGTATCGCCGCTGTTGATGCCCACCGCCCATTCGTTCGCAGCCCCCGGGAACGTGGCCGCACCAGACAGGGGGCTGAAGGTACCGGCCGTGGGGTCAGTGTCCGCTGACCATGTGCTGCCGTTCCAGCGCAAGATCAGGCCCTGCTGGACGCCGCCATTAACGCTTGGCTCGTTGGAGCCGACGGCGTACACGTCAGTAGAACTCCGGGCGCTGACCGCGCTCAGTATCGGGTATGCGCCCGGTGTCGGACTCGACACGATGCTCCAGGCGGAGCCGTCCCAGTGCTCGATCAGCGTCGTGATGCCAAGCCCGGGCACCTCCTCGTTCTCGCCCACCGCCCAGACATCGTTGGACGCTACCGCGGTCACGCCGTGCAGCACGGGGCTGCTCGGACCGCTGACACTCGGCTGCGGAAGGACGAATACGGTCCACGAACTCCCGTTGTAGTGCTCGGCGTAGGCCGAGTTGGTGTAGCTCGTGTTGGTGAACTCGCCGACAGCCCAGATGTCGGACGCGCTGTCCGCGGTTATGGAGGTCAGGTTGTTGCCCGCCGTATCGCTGGGATTCGGGCTCGGCACCGTCACGCTGCTCCACGACGTGCCGTTCCATTGCTCCACCTCGCCGCCAACTCCGACGGCCCAGGCGTCGCTGGGACTCAGGTCGACGATTCCGTTGAGCGTGGCGCCAGGTCCCGACACGATGCTCCAGGCGGAGCCGTTCCAGTGCTCGTACAACGCGGGAGGCGTCCGGTAGCCGGCGGTCTGACTGAACCCGACCGCCCAGGCGTCGCTCGCACTGCTGGCGCTGACCGCCGTGAAGCTCGAGTTAGTGGTCAGCGCCGGCGTGCTCACTAGCGACCACGCGCTGCCATTCCAGTGGTACGCCACGGGTGCGTTCGGCGAGCTGTACTGGACTCCCACCGTCCACGCATCGGTGTCAGTCCGCGCGAATGCGCCGTTCAGTTGCGTGTTGTTCCCGGTCGCGGGGACGCTCACCACCGTCCACCCGGTCGCGGCGGATGCCGCTGATACTGTCCCGCAGGCCAGCATCAAGAGTGCGGCCAGCGCTGTGAGACTGGTCCATCGCTTGTGCTGCAGGAGAAACATGACCCGCTCCTTTCTCTCCCGCAAGAAAGCGGGAAAGTCTCTCCCGCAAGAAAGCGGGAAAGCTGGATCTGCGAAGCGGGGCCTACGATGCCGACACTACCGCGCGCACGCGGAAAGATACAGGGCGCTGTTTAGCTCTGAGCACCGCCGGGTCCGGGGTTCGCGCCTTTCCTTTACTTACCTGAAGCCCAGTTGAGCAGCTTCTTCGCGTCGCCGCCCACGGCCGTGGCAATCCCCTGGAAGCGGGTTTAGTGGTTTTTTTATAATTTTCGTCGTTGTCGCGCCGGAACGGGCTCAGAAGAGGGTCGGCGGGCCAGCGGGAACCGGTTCCGGTAGCGGCTCTACCTCGGGCACCCGGGCCCGGACGTCGTCGTGGAACCGGCGGGCGAGTTCGAGCGCGTCGGCGTTGTCCGGAGTATGGATGAACACGGTGGGGGAGCGCCCCTCACGAAGCCAGCCGGAGACCGTGTCGACCCAGGGCTGCCATCCGGCGACCGTGCGCGCCACGTCGTCCCGGCCGATGTACCGGACGACCGGAGATGAGGTAAGTGCCCGTGACCGGCGGGGCATCCGAGGCTTCTTCCGCCACGCCTCCCGTTCGGCGTCGCTGGTGGGCGGGCTGCCGAACAGGACCGTGGTATCGAAGGCCACCCATTCAGCGCCGACGTCACCGAGCGCCTTCTCGAGTTGCTGCTCCGATCGCGGGTCCTCGAAGAACGCCCGGTGCCGTACTTCAGCGCAGTACTTATAGTCACCCGGAAGCTGGCGCAAGAAAGTAGTGAGCCTGTCCACGCCGACGGGGCTGAAGGACGGCGGCAACTGGATCCAGAGGGAGTGGACGCGCTCTCCGAGGGGCTCGATCGCGGTCAGGTAGGCCCGGAGCGGATCATCGACGTTGGTGAGGTGGCGTTCGTGGGTCACCGTTTTTGGCAGTTTGAGGATGAACCGGAAGTCGGGAGCCGTCTGCTCGGCCCACGATTTCGTCGCCTCCAGAGCTGGCGTCGCGTAGAAGGTCGTGTTGCCCTCTACGGCGTTACACCAGGTCGCGTAGGCACGGAGACGATCACGCGGTGGCAGCGCTGGCGGCAGGAACCGGCCTTGCCAAGAGGCATACGTCCACATCGCGCACCCGACGTGGAGTTTCATGCCCCCAAGTTACTATGCCGCTGTGTAGAGATCCGGGCGACGAATCCGTCAGGCCTCTGGAGATGACGGGCGACGCGCAGTCCGCGCTGGCCGAGTACCGGGAAGCGGCAAACCTCACGACCAGCCTCCCCGAACGCAGCTACCTGCTGGCCAGGGCGGCCCGGCTGCGTTAGAGGATGTACGGGATCAGCATCTTGGTTGACCGCTTGTACTCCGGATACGAGTCGGGGAGAAGCTTGGTCAGGTAGCGCTCCTCCATGACCGCGCTATAGATGAAGTAAGCACCGAGAATCGCGGCCGCTATGAACCAGTAGACCCCGAGGGCTAGAGCGCTCCCGATAAGCGCGAGCAGGATGCCAGAGTAAATGGGGTGACGGACCGTGTGGTAGGGGCCCGTGCTCACCAGTTCGGGCTCTGCCTTCTCGGTCATCGGCATCCCCCAGTTCCGGCCGATATAGATCCTGGCCCAGACGGCTAGTCCGAGCCCCAGCAGGAAGACGGCCAGACCGATGCCCTCCAACCACGGATTGGTCGTGACGCCCGCGTGTTTCTTGATGACTCCCAGCCGCAGCAGGAGCACGATGAGAATGACAAAGGCCGCCCGTACACCAGCGAACTGCCCCCATCGTGACCGGCCGCTCTTGGCGGTCAAGGCCGCCCCGAGCCAGAAGAGCCAGAACACGATCCAGATGACGCCGATGAGGATGGCGACGATGTGCATGAGAAAAGGCTATCGGCCCCATGGATGGGACATCCATGGGCCGCGACCGAGGCCGAGGTGATGCCGCAGCGAGTAAGCACTTAGCACCAGGCAATGATTTTTTGGATCATAACGACGAAGGCGCATGCCCACGGCACTGCCGTTCCCGCGAACGCCACTGCCCTAGAACCCGACGCCCCTGGCCGCGGCGTAAGCGTAGGGGTGGTCGAAAGCGATGCGCGCCTCACCAGGGGAAACCGGCAGCTCGAACGACGCACCTGTCGACATGTCGGCGACGCGGACGGTCAGGCCGCCGTCCGTCCGGTCCCACAGCAGCGCCACCTCTAGACCGCCGGCTCGCCGGCCGTCTAGTTCCGCCATGCTCTTGCTCATCGTGTTCTCTTCATGCTCATACCGTAGGTGTCTCGCCCCGATCCACATCGCGCGCTCCTTCCGTCCTCCTAGTGTCAGAGTCACCCGGGGGAAGGTGAGCCGGAATCATCTGGTTCGGATGATTCCGGCGGCCGTTCTCGTGATCCGGCGAGCGGCACGCCGCGGGCCATCAGGATTTCCGGCTGCACGCCGTGCCGATCCGAAGCATCAAGTTGGGGCAAATCACCCGAATCGTGGGATGCTCGCTCACCTAGTCCGGCGTGAGACTTGTCTCCGGAGCGTCGCCACAGCAGCCGAGGAGCTCACGTGACAAACGTCCTGTCTTTCCAGCATCAGGTAACCCGGCTTGTCTTCGACACGGGCCAGCCGTACGAGAAGTTCCGGGTCCGCTACGAGTCAGCCGTGCCCCCGATGGGGGATTCTTCCAGGCGGCACATC
>JBEKHI010000140.1:0-18258 GCA_050012355.1 Streptosporangiaceae bacterium
AGGACGAGCTAGTAGGCGAGTTCTACACCCTAGCGGTCGCTTCGCAGGTGACGGCCTCGCGGGCCGTGCTCGAGGGCGAGGCTGGCCTGGCCGCCCGGCTGCGCGGCGTGCTGCGGGCGCTCGTCGAGGCCCAGGCGCCGTATCACGCGTTCGCGGCGCCGCTGTGCTCGCGCGCCGCGATCCCGTCACCGGCCCGGGACCAGGCGATGGCGCTGTACGCCGAGGTCGTCACCGGGACCCGCACCCGGATACCCGGCGCGCTACGCGACCGGCTGCCCGGGATGCTGTGGCTGTACGCGATGGGTATCGCGCAGTTCTGGGTGCATGACACCTCGCCCGGCTTTCGGCGCACCCTCGTCCTGATCGACACGACCGCGCCGCTCGCGGAGCGCCTGGTCAGGCTGGCGCGCTACCCGCTGCTGCGCGGCCTCACCCGCGACCTGGTGGCCGTCGCCGACGCGACGCGGCCGTTAGCTCTCTGGGCCCGGGCTCTTTAGGCCCGTCAGGAGCAGGTCGATCATCCGGCGGGCGGGGTAGGTCTCGGCTCCGATGCACAGGTTGCCGATGCCGAGCATCAGCTCGTAAGCGCCTACGTCCGAGCGTGTGCAGCCGGCCGCGGCAGACGCTTTCAGCAGCTGGTCGAGCACCGGCACCAGGCGGTCGATGAACTCGGCGTGCAGGCTCTCGAACCCGGCTTGGTCTGAGCGCAACGCCTCGGCCAGGCCGTGCTTGGTGACCAGGAAATCAGTAAACCGGAAAACCCATGACCGCAAGGCTTCGTACGGTGTTTCGCCCTCGGGGGTAGGGGTCATGGCGGCGAGCGCGGCGAGCTGGTGCCGGAAGACGGCGACCACCAGGCCGGCCCGCGTGGGGAAATGCCGGTAAATGGTGGCTATGCCGACGCCCGCTTCGGCGGCGATGTCCCGCACCGGAGCGTCGACCCCGGAGCGGACGAACACGGCGGCGGCGGCGTCCAGGAGCACCTGCTGGTTGCGCCGGGCGTCGGACCGCTTGCGCCGGCCAGCGCTGGCGGGCGGCGTGTCGGCCGTCGTCATTCGAGGCACCTCCTGCTCAGTTGCTAAACGGAACATTGATCCGTATAGTGATTCGGAACAATGATCCGGATCTCCATTATGCCAGATCGTTGCGGCACACCCCGGTGAGGAAGGTATTTATCTCATGAGCGATACAACGTCTGTCATCTCGGTTCGGCCGGTCACGCTCTCGGCCCCCAGCCGCGGCCAGGACCTGCAGGTACGGGTCTCAGCGCCAACGACCGGTCACGACCTGCCGGTCATCGTCTTCTCGCACGGTTTCGGCCAGTCGATGGACAGTTACGCGCCGCTGGTTGACTTCTGGGCCGGCCGCGGGTTCGTCGTCATCCAGCCCACCCATCTCGACTCTCGCGCTCTCGGCCTTGCCCCCGACGACCCGCGCACCCCTCTTATCTGGCGCATCAGGATCGACGACCTGACCCGTGTCCTCGACCAGCTCGATGCCATCGAAGCTGCCGTGCCCGGGCTGGCCGGACGCGTCAACCACGACCGCATCGCGGTTGCCGGGCACTCGTGGGGCGCGCAGGCCGCGAGCATGCTCGCGGGCGCGCGGGTCATCGGCGCCGACGGCGCTCCGGGTGCCGACCCGCGAGTCAAGGCGGCGGTGCTGCTCGCCCTGGCCGGCACCGGCGGCGCCGACCTGACCCCGTTCGCGGCCGAGAACTTCTCGTTCATGAACCCGGACTTCGCGGAGCTGGACACGCCCGCCCTGATCGTCGCCGGCGACCACGACCACTCCGCGCTGACGGTTCGGGGCCCGGACTGGTTCACCGACGGCTACCGCCTCAGCCCGGGTGCCACCGATCTGCTGACCCTGTTCGGCGCGGAGCACTCCCTCGGCGGCATCCAGGGTTACACCGACACGGAGACCACCGACGAAAGCCCCGAGCGCGTCGCACTCATCCAGCAGGTCACGCTGGCGTACCTGCGTACCGCGCTGGGCGTTGACAAGGACGCGTGGCCTGCCGTGCGTGAGGTCGTGTCTCTCACCAGCGACAAGCTCGGAAGGATCGAGTCGAAGTGACCACGCCCAGCTTCGGGATCGCCACCGCCCCATCGCAGGTCGCCTACGACGACATCCTGCGAGTCTGGCGCGAGGCGGACAGCATCCCGCAGATCGAGCACGCCTGGCTGTACGACCACCTCATGCCGATTTTCGGCGACCCGAACGGGCCTACCTTCGAGGGCTGGACGCTGCTGTCGGCCCTGGCCGCCCAGACCGAACGGCTGCGCCTCGGGCTACTGGTCACGAGCAACAGATTCCGTCCTCCGGCCATGCTGGCCAAGATCGCCGCGGGCGTCGATGTCATCTCTGGCGGCCGGCTCGAGTTCGGCATCGGCGCCGGCTCAAACGTGACCGTGCCGATCGCCCGCCGCGAGTACGAGGCTCACGGCCTGCCCTTCCACGACGCCGCCTACGCGGTCGGCAGCCTCGCCGAGGCGTGTACGATCATCCGCCGGCTGTGGACCGAAAACGAACCGTTCGACTTCGACGGCAGCTACCACCAGCTGACCGGCGCGTTCTGCCGCCCCAAGCCCGTGCAACACCCCTACCCGCCGATCATGATCGGCGGCCGGGCCACCCCGACGCTGCGGGTGGTTGCCGAGCATGCCGACCGGTGGAACGTGCCCGGCGGCAGCATCGAGGACGCGATCGCGCGCAGCGCGACGCTATCGTGCTCAGCCTCGCCCCGCCCTATCCAGCCGAGGCCGCACGCTGGGTCGCCGACACCTTTATCCACACGAATTAACGGCGGGGACACTAGTATCTCCTGATGATCTGGCATCTGCTGCCGCTATCGCGTTCGGCATCCTTTCCGCTGTCGGCGTCGCCGTTCCTGCATGCGTGCTCGGACCTGGAGACGCTGCTCGCGGTCGCGAACGCGCTGTACACCGACGCGGACGAGCCGATGGTCGCTCTCGAACTCGACCCCGACCAGCTGCCGGTTCGCTACGAGCCCGCCGATCCCGCTCCCCCGCCGGGGGTTTCCGCGGAAACACTGTTCCCGCACGTGTTCGGACCGGTCGACGCGGCGGCCGTCGTCTCGGTCCGGTACGCGCGCCGCGATCCGGCCGGCGTCTACGTGAGCTTCGATTCCCGGCCCGCCACCGCCGCCGCCCTCGATCTGCTCCCGCACCCCGAGGGCGGCTGGTTCCGGCAGACCTGGGTGTCGGACGCCTCGTTCACCCCGGACGGTTATCCGGGACCGCGCGCGGCCGCCACGCTGATCTACTTCCTGCTCGGTCCCGGCGATGAATCCCGCTGGCACGCGGTTCGCTCCGACGAGATCTGGCTGTGGCACTCCGGCGGCCCGCTCACCCTGCTAACCGCGTCAACGATCCCCGCGGCCCCGGTGGTCCTCGCTCCCCCGCCCGTCACTCCGGTCTCGTTCTCGCCACCGGTCCCAGCTGCCGCACAGGTCATCACGCTGGGCCCAGACCTCGCCACTGGCCAGCGCCCGCACCACGTCATCCCCGGCGGCAGCTGGCAAGCCGCCCGCCCCGCCACCGACGCCGAGGTCCTAGTCTCCTGCGTCGTATCCCCCGGCTTCGACTTCGCCGACTTCACCACCAGCTGATCGGGCCCCGGCGGGCGGGCGCGGTGAAACGTTCGCGGAACGCTCCGGACATACGGGGTTTACCCGTTCTCGGAAGTATCGCAGTCATGCGATTCGCCACTTCCGTCACAGTACTTGCCGCGGCGCTTACCGTCGCGGGGACCGCCGCGTTCGCGGTATCGAACAGCCCAGATACGAGCCACGCCACCGAGGCACCCGTGGGCATTGTGAGCGCCGACCCCGAGGAGCAGGCGGCGGTGCTCGCGAAGATGAGCCACGTTCGTTATGTCGAAAAAGATGGTTACACGTACTACGTCGGGACGATCGGCGGCAAGCCGGTGGTGGATACGGCGGGTGGCGAGGTCGACGAGACGGCGGAGCTAGTGACCTGGATCCTGGACACGACCTTCCGTCCAAGGGCCACCGTGTTCACCGGGACGGCGGGCGCGCAGAACGCGGGGATCAACGTCGGCGACGTCGTGCTCAGCGGCTACGTGGTGGACAAGTCGCAGATCCACTACGAGCTCGGCGGGTACCAGTCCGCCTACAGCGGCATCGAACTGCACGCCACCAAGCAGTCGGACGTGGCGGGTGCCATCGTCGACAGCTACGGCAACGTCTACCCCACCCCGGCCGACGCGAAAAACTTCGACAACAACGCGGACCCCACCGACAAGAACTGGATATTCGTAGATGCCTTGGCCGCCTCGAAGCAACTTGTAGAGGCGGCCAAGGGAGCGCCGACCGGGACGACCACGCTCGCCGACGCGACCGGCGAGTCCTCGAAGAAGGGCTCGTTCACCAACAAGATCGTGGTCGGCACCATCGGCCAGGCCAACGTGTGGACCGAGCCGCTGAGCTGGATCGAGGCGCAGAACATGCTGTTCCAGACCGACGCGGAGGAGAACGAGGGCAGCGGTTTCGCGTTCGCGAACGCCGCCGCGGGCGTGCCGTGGATGCTCGTACGCGGCATCTCCGACACCCCTTGGTTCCCGGACGCCTACGACGCGGACCTCGCCTCGGACCGGGCCGCCAACGTGGTCGCGTACATGGTGGCGCACCTGCCCGCCAAGGTCAGCAAGGCACCGGTGACGATGAGCGACCTCTCCCCGCTGGCGAACGCACGGCAGGCGGGTTACCTGGTCGCGTCTCAGGCGTACTTCACCGTGAACCCGGTCACCAAGGTTGAGTACTCGGACGCGTCCAGCGGGAAAACCGTCACGCTAACCGGTTCATCCCTGGCGAAGCTGACCAAGGAGTACCAGTACGCGGCCGCACAGCCCTAAGCGGGCTTCTCCCACACGGAGACGTGCTTGGTGCTGTCGCTGGTGAACGGATCGCGGTTCCAGTCGGCCCAGCGTTCGCGCAGCCGAAGGCCCGCGATCCGCGCCATCAGGTCAAGCTCGGCAGGCCAGACATACCGGAACAGTGTCGAGTCGACCCGCGCGGAGCCGTCGCCAGAGAACGTGTAGTGGTGCGAGATCAGCCCCTGCCGGGCAACGTCGTACTCGTCGAAGCCGAGGTGGCGCGAGGTCACGCTGAACGGCCGGACGGTCTCCCCCGGCGGGAGCCGCTGGAGCTGAGGCACGCCGACCTCGATGACGAAACTGCCGCCCGGTGACAAGTGGGCGGCCGCGTTGCGAAAGCAGTCGACCTGATCGTCCTGCGTGGTGAGATTCCCGATCGTGTTGTACACCAGGTAGGCGAGCTGGAACGTCCCCGAGACCGTGACGGTGGCGAAGTCGCCGATGGTGACGTCGATCGCGTCGCCGCCGGGCTTGGCGTGCAGCCGCGCGACCATCGCCTCCGACAGGTCGATCCCGTGCACCTCGACGCCGCGTCCGGCCAGCGGGAGCGCGATCCGGCCAGTGCCGATGGCGAACTCCAGCGCCGCGCCCGCCCCTGCCAGTCCGGCAAGGAAATCCACCGTGGCCTCGACGACGGCGTGGTCGAACATCGAGTCGGACGGATCGTCGTAGAACGCGGCGACCGGCTCGTCGAAGTAATTCTTGCGCACCCGGCGACTATGCCAGCCACCGACGGCGGACGCTACTGATTAATGCCCGGCGCGATAGCCCTCATTCGGGGCATATCACCAGGCGGCGGGATCTTCTACAGGGCTGTCGATGGCCCATCGAGGGGGCTATCACGCCATCGATGGGCCATCCATGGGGGCGCACCGGCGCACCGGCGCACCGGCAGTGGCTAGAGGCCTGACGGGGCGGGCGACTGGCGGGCGATCAGTTCCTCGCGGATGCCTTCCAGGTGCGACACGGTCCCGGCCGCTGGGCTGGCCGCGCCGGAGACCGGGACGGTTACCCCGGCGAGCACGTCGTCGGTGCGGGGCGTGGTCAGCGTCAGCACGTCACCGAAGCCGGGCGCCGCCGCGTCGCGGGCGGTGAGCGACGACAGGCTCCAGCGCTGCTCGATGGTCTTCAGTATCGAGGTGTGATCCAGTGGCACGCCAGAAGCGGGCACCCGGTACACGGTCCCCGACGCGATGAGCGGCGACACCAGGACGGTCGGCACCCGCGGGCCGAACCGGGTGAAGTCGAAGCCGAACTCGCCGACCGAGCTGTCCGGTGGCGTGGCGCCCCACGGCGGCGGAACATGGTCATAGCATCCGCCGTGCTCGTCATAGGTGATGACCAGCAGCGTCTGCTCCCAGCCAGGCCCGGAGCGTACCGCCTCGTAGACGTCGTGGATGAGCTGCTCGCCGAGCGCCACGTCGTAGTTGGGGTGCTGGCTGTTGCCGGAGGAACCCCAGCTCGGCTCGAGGAACGAATACGACGCCAGCGTCCCGGCGGAAGCGTCAGACTGGAAATCGGTGAACAGCCCGAAGTTGCCGGACGGCGCCGATGAGATGTCGGTGAACGTCTCCTTGGTCAGCGGGGACTCGTCGTACCCGTACACCTTCCAGGTCTGCCCGCTCGCGGCGAGCGCGGTGAAGATGGTCGGCGACGTGAACGTGAGCGTCTTGTCGTCCATGTGACCCTGGCTGGTCCCCGCGGCGACGAACGCCCGGTTCGGCAGCGTCTCCGTCGGGACCGAGCCGTACCAGTAATCGCAGACCGCGTACCCGCGCGCGAGCGCGGACAGCACCGGCAGCGCGTCGGGGGTGAAGCAGCCCATGATGTCGTTCGCCGTCGTGCCGGAGACGATGGACCAGTTCTCAGTCGTCTCCCACCCGAGCGTGTAGGCGTAGTCGGTGACGAACCCGGTCATCGGCGCGGCCTCGCCGCTCGGGGGCGTGGCGTCGCTGCCGTAGAGCTGCTGGTTGGTCGCCATGTACCCCTCGCCGGGGTCGGCCCCCGGCATGAGGTAGGCATTCGACGTGGACGGCGCGATCTGGGAAACCGGCACCTGGTTCCCCGAGCCGTCCGGGTTCGATTCGCTGCCGGTCAGCCCCTCGAATGGCTGCCCGGACGGCGTGGTGTTGCCCGGATACAGGTACCCCAGCATGTGATCGAACGAACGGTTCTCCAGCATCAGCACAACGATGTGGTTCACGGATGTCAGGCTCACCAGCACACCTTAGCCCGCGGCCGCACGTCGCACATGGACGTTCACCGTAGGTTTACCCGCGCTGATTGGCCCGCCTGGTCGCCGCCTTGTAGGCGCACTTGCGCGCTTCCTTGGCGACGTTCTTGTCCGGGTGGTACTGGCCGATCATCGTCAGCACCTCGACCGCCTCCGGGTGCGGGCCACGGGCGATCAGGTCGAACACCTCGGGCTCCTGCCCGGGCGGGATGGTGGCGGCGAGCTGCTCGGCGAGTTCCGCCGCGTACTCATCGTCGGGCTCGTCGTCATCGTCGTCCCCGCACAGCACCGCGAGCACGTCGGTGGTCATCCACGCCATGTCCTCTGGCGTCAGCTCAAGGCCCGGAATGCTCGTCTCGCCGGGCACGCCGCCCGCCAGCGCGGTCAGCGCGACCTTCGCGTACGGTGTCAGCTCCGGTACCGTCATGACGTCCCGCCAGGCCGGCTCCGCCGCGGCGCCGACCCGGGTCGCGATCCCGGTCGCCAGCACCCGGTCGGCGGACTCACCCACCGACGCGAGCGAGAGCAGTTCGCGGGCGGCGCCGAGCGAGTCGCGGGCCGTCAGCCACGCCTCGGTCTCGGCGTCGAACTCGTCTTCCTCCATGCCGCCAGCCGCCGACAGCAGGTCAACCGCGCTCATCTCTTCCGATGGCGGGAGCAGCGGAATCTCCACGTCGTTGGCCATGATCTGGCGGCGCAGCGCCCACAGGCCAAGCGGCGTCATCTCGACCTGGCCGTCCGGCCCTTCGCCGATGGCTACCGCGCCGAGCTCCGCCAGCCGGTCGAGCAGCAGGTCCGCTGGGTCTCCGTGGCTGGCCGCCCACTCTTCCCACGCCAGGTCCAGGTCCGGCGGCGGCTCCTCGCCGAGGATTCCCTCGCGCAGGATCGCGCTCACGTCCGCCCGGTTCAGCTCGCTCTTGCGCAGCAGGAACAGGAAGATACTCAGCACCCCGCCGTGTCCCTCGAAGTCGATCTCCGGCTCCGCCACATCCTCATCGGGGAGCAGCAGCGTCTCCGAGATCACCGACTCCAGGGTGGCGTCCCAGCACATGAGGGCGGTCTCGTCGTCCTCGTTGTCCGCCCACTCATCGGCGGTGCTAGCGGCGGACATCCGCATGTCGTCGTCCTCGTCGTCCTCGAGGTCGATCCAGTCCGCCGCGTAAGCGATCTCCCACAGGTAGCGGAAGTCGGCCTCGCTCACCCCGACCGTCGCCGCGCCGTCCGCCAGGTCGTCGGCCGGGAGATCCTCGTCATCGTCGAGCAGACGGCCATCTTCGCCCGCCCACCGCGCCAGCGCGGCGAGCCGGCTCATCATCGGGGCGCCGCGCGCCGCCACGGCGAGCACGGCGTCGTCGGGCAGTCGCATGGGCGGCAGCTCGTCGGGCAGCCCGAACAGCTCCTTGAGGCCCGGCCCGGTGACGTCCTCGTCGTCGGCCAGTTCGGAGTTGTACTGGTCGATCCATCCCTGGATCGCGTTCGGGTCGTCCACGTCGATGCCGTCGCCCAGCATCGAGGTCATGATCTCCCGCGCCTGACCCCAGTTCGCCGGGTCCATGACCGCGGCCGCGAACTCGGGTTCCACTGCCTGGAGTTCGTCCCTGAGCTGACCTACCTGCGCCGCGGGCAGTGAGCTGGTGTCGTCGAGGTAGCCGAGAAAGTCCCGCACCGCCGCGATCGTCTCGGCGGTGTCCTCCCGGCTGCTCACCACGACCTTACGCGGGTAGACCTCGAGGAGTATCTCCTCCAGGTGTCCGCGGCGAAGCTCTCCGGGGCTAGAGATACCCAGGTAATCCGGCATGTAGCTGAACAAGAGCTCCAGTTCGCGGGCGTCCGTGTCCGCGTTCCCGGCTAGCGGCCGGCCGGGCGCGGACGCCCACGAGCGGAATCCGTCCAGCGCTGCTTCGAATGAGTCCTTCGCCATGCCCGCAACACTACCGCCGCAGGCACAGCGTTACGCGGGGCACCAGCAACGGACGCGCCTCCAACGTCAGCGACGCGAGAAGTCAACGGTGATGAAGCGCGCCCGGTTGTTGTTGATGTTGGCGTAGATATCTGACAGTTCGGAGCTGTTGACGTTGTAGGACAGTACGAGCCGGCCGGGTGAGGTCAGCTCCGGATGCGCGGCGACGTTGTAGGTGTAGATATCACCGGCGCTCGCCTGCGGCGGTGTGTAGATCTCCGTCCCGCCCGAGAACGGGCCGGCCGGCGTCGGCGCGGTGTACAGGTAGATCTGCGGGTCGAGGTAGCTGTCGGTGGTGGCGAGCACGTACTCGCCGTCTACCTTCGTAACGCTGTACGAGGCGCCGACGTCACCGAGCAGCGGGGCGGAATCGGCGGGATCGGGCGACCAGCCGGACCCGGTATAGAACTGCAGGTTAAACAACGATCAAGAGCACGCGGAGCGAGCGGAATCTGGCAACAAACCAGGATGATGGAAACTAGCCATCTCCACGCGATGGCTAGTTTCCATTGTCTTGCCGACCGGGCAACGGCTACAGCAGCGAGCGCAGCACGAACTGCATGATGCCGCCGTGCCGGTAGTACTCGGCTTCCCCAGGGGTGTCGATCCGGACCTTCACCCGGAACGTCTTGCCGTTGTCGGTCGTCACCGTCGCCTCGTCCGGTATCCGTCCCTCGTTCAGCTCGGTGACGCCGCTGATGTCGAAGGTCTCGTGCCCGGTCAGGCCGAGGGTGGCCATCGACTCGCCGGGCAGGTACTGCAGCGGCAGCACCCCCATGCCGAGCAGGTTGGACCGGTGGATCCGCTCGAAGGACTCGGCGATCACCGCGCGAACGCCGAGCAGCACGGTGCCCTTCGCCGCCCAGTCACGCGACGAACCGGAGCCGTACTCCTTGCCGCCGAGCACGACCAGCGGCGTGCCGTCCGCGATGTACTTGCGCGACGCGTCGTAGATCGGCATCTGCTCGCCGGTCGGCAGGTAGAGCGTGACGCCGCCCTCGGTGCCGGGCGCCAGCAGGTTGCGCAGCCGGATGTTCGCGAACGTGCCGCGGATCATCACCTCGTGGTTGCCGCGCCGCGAGCCGTAGGAGTTGAAGTCCTTGCGCTCGACGCCGTGCTCACTGAGGTACTTGCCGGCCGGGCTGTCGGTCTTGATCGCGCCCGCCGGCGAGATGTGGTCGGTGGTGACCGAGTCGCCCAGCACCGCCAGCACCCGCGCCCCGCTGATGTCAGAGACCGGCGCCGGGTTCCGCGGCATGTCCTCGAAATACGGCGGCTTCCGAACGTAGGTGGAGAACTCATCCCAGGCGTACGTGTCGCCCTCCGGGACGTCGAGCCCGCGCCAGTTGTCGTCGCCGGTGAAGACGTCGGCGTAGTCGCGGGTGAACATCTCGGCGGCGATCGCGTCGCGCACCACATTGGCCACCTCGTCCGGCGACGGCCACAGGTCCTTCAGGAAGACCGGCTGGCCCTCCTTGTCGGTGCCGAGCGGCTCGTTGTTCAGGTCGGTGTCCATCGTGCCGGCCAGCGCGTAGGCGACCACCAGCGGCGGGGAGGCCAAGTAGTTCATCTTGACGTCGGGGTTGATCCGGCCCTCGAAGTTCCGGTTGCCCGACAGCACGGCCGACACCGCGAGATCACCCTCGTTGACCGCCTCGCTGATCTCGGCCGGGAGCGGCCCGGAGTTCCCGATGCAGGTGGTGCAGCCATAGCCGACCAGGTTGAAGCCGAGCTTGTCCAGGTACGGCAGCAACCCGGCCCGCTCGTAGTAGTCCATCACGACCTTCGAGCCGGGCGCCAGGCTCGTCTTGACCCAGGGCTTGCTGCTCAGGCCGCGTTCCACCGCCTTCTTGGCGAGCAGCGCGGCGGCGATCATCACGCTCGGGTTGGAGGTGTTGGTGCAGGAGGTGATCGCGGCGATGACCACGTGGCCGTGGTCGACCTCCGTCGTGGTGCCGTCGGCCAGCGTCACCTTCATCGGGTGGCTGGGCCTGTTGTCCTCCTCAGCCACCGGATCGGAGGCGGGGAACGTCTCGTCAACGCCGTTGTCCTGGAGGGCACCAGGAACGTAGTTCGGGAGGACGTCGCGGAACGCCTGCTTGGAGTCGGCCAGCGCGATCCGGTCCTGCGGACGCTTCGGCCCCGCGATCGACGGGACGATGGTTGCCAGGTCAAGCGTGAGTTCCTCGGAGTACCGCGGCGAAACCGACGGGTCGTGCCGCTGTGTTTCCGGCAACCACAGGCCCTGCTCCTTGGCGTACGCCTCGACGAGAGCGATGTGCTCGTCGGTGCGGCCGGTGAGCTTGAGGTAGTCGAGGGTGGCTTGGTCGATCGGGAAGATGGCGCACGTCGAGCCGAACTCGGGGCTCATGTTCCCGATGGTCGCCCGGTTCGCGACCGGCACCGCGGCCACGCCATCGCCGTGGAACTCGACGAACTTGCCGACCACGCCGTGCTTGCGCAGCATCTCGGTGATGGTCAGCACCAGGTCGGTGGCGGTGGTGCCAGCGGGCAGTTCGCCGGTCAGCTTGAAGCCGACCACCTTGGGGATCAGCATGGAGATCGGCTGGCCGAGCATCGCGGCCTCGGCCTCGATGCCACCGACGCCCCAGCCGAGGATGCCAAGCCCGTTCTGCATCGTGGTGTGCGAGTCGGTCCCGACGCAGGTATCCGGGTAAACGGTGTCACCCTTGGTCATCACGACGCGGGCCAGGTACTCGATGTTCACCTGGTGCACGATGCCGGTTCCCGGCGGCACGACCCGGAATCCGCTGAACCCGTCCTGGCCCCAGCGCAGGAACGCGAAACGCTCCCGGTTGCGCTCGAACTCCAGCTCAACGTTGCGGGTGAACGCGTCGGGCCGGCCGAAGATGTCGGCCACCACCGAGTGGTCGATGACCAGCTCGACCGGGATCAGCGGGTTGATCTTCGTCGCGTCGCCGCCGAGCGCCGCCATGGCCTCGCGCATCGCGGCGAGGTCGACGATCCCTGGCACGCCGGTGAGGTCCTGCATGATCACCCGGGCCGGGGTGAACTGGATCTCGGTGTCCGGCGCGGCCTTCGGATCCCAGTTACCCACGGCGCTGACCTGCTCCGCGGTGATGTTCACGCCGTCCTCGGTGCGCAGCAGGTTCTCGAGCAGCACCTTCAGGCTGAACGGAAGGGTCTGCGATCCGGGCACGGCGCTGACCCGGTAGATCTCATATTCCTGGCCGGCAACGCCGAGCTTGCCGCGGCTGCCGAAGCTGTTCGCCGTCATCGTCGGTGACCCTCCTTGGTCATCGTGGCTGGTCTAGCATCCCTCTCAACGTACAGTATCTCGACATCAAGGTACTTCACAAGGTCGGTATTACCCGCAAGTAACTTCTTCGAAAGTTACCGATAGTCACAGCTCTTGCTTGTTTCGGTGACGTTTTCTACGGTCGGGGCACCCCAACTAGCCAACGGAGGCAGTCATGAGGGTTCCCCCGCAGCTCGCCGTCGCGACGTCCCTGCTGCTCGCCGCCGCCCTGGTCGCCTTCCCGGCCGACCCCGCGCTGGCCGCCAGCTCGGCGACGATCGATGGCGGCAGCCGATACCAGACGATCGCGGGCTTCGGCGCGTCCGAGGCGTTCGGCCAGGCCGAGACCGTGATGGACGCGACCCCGGCCGTCCAGGACCAGGTGCTCGACCTGCTCTACGGCACCCGCGCCGGCGCCGGGCTGACCATCCTGCGCAACGAGATCAGCGCGGACTCCGGCACCACCATCGAGCCGAACGCGCCATCCTCACCCACCGCCAAGCCCGCCTATCTCCCGCTTTCGGCTATCGACGAGGATCAGGGTCAGCTCTGGTTCACCCAGCAGATCAAGGCGCGGTTCGGCGTGACCAACGTGTTCGCCGACGCGTGGACGGCGCCCGCGTTCATGAAAACCAACGACGCCACCGACGAGGGCGGCACGCTGTGCGGGGCGCCGGGCGCGACCTGCGCGAGCGGTGACTGGCGGCAGGCGTACGCGAACTACCTCAAGCGGTACGCGCTCGACTACGCGGCCGCCGGGGACCGGCTCAGCTACGTCGGCCCGGAGAACGAGGCGAACCTGGCGACCGACTACGACAGCATGCTGATGTCACCGGCCCAGACCGCGAACTTCCTCGACGTGCTCGGCCCGACGATGGCCCGCACCGGAACAAGGGTCGAGTGCTGCGCGACCGAGGGCTGGGACTACGCCCAGCAGTACGCCGCCGCGATCGAGGCGAACCCGACCGCCTACGCCGACACGGCGGTGTTCGGCTCGCACGGGTACACCGAGGCGCCGACGACCCCGCTGGCTGGCTGGACCAAGCCGGCCTGGGAGACCGAGTGGTCCACCTTCGAGTCCTTCGATCCGGCCTGGGACGACGGGACGGACGCGTCCGGTCTTACCTGGGCGCAGCACATCTTCGCCGGGCTCGACCAGGCCAATCTGTCCGCGTTCTTGTACTGGTGGGGCTCGACTACCCCAGCGGAGAACGGCGACAACGAGGGCCTGCTGGAAATCGACGGCTCCACCATCATCCCGACCGGCCGGCTCTGGGCATTCGCCAGCTTCAGCGACTTCGTGCGGCCCGGCGCGGTACGCATCGGCGCGACCACCGGCGACAGCGACCTGACCCTGGACGCGTTCCGGAACACCAACGGCACCATCGCGGTCGTGGCCCTCAATACCAGCACCAGTCCGGACGCTGTTTCCTTCTCACTAGCCAATACAGATGTCCATAACGGCGCGACTGTTACCCCTTACGTCACGGATTCCTCATCCGCTATCGCGAGGCAGGCGCCTACCACTGTGCACAGCGGCGCGTTCACCGCGACGCTGCCCGCCCGGTCATTGGTCACATATGTGATACGGGCCAGCCGGCAATAGCAACGAGTCATGGCGCCTAGCACCCCCATGGATGTCCCATCGCTGGCACTATGGCGCCATCGATGGGCCATCGAAGACCCTGGCACCGGGGACCGGGGGCGGCGTCAGGGGCCGGGTGGCGGAATCGCTAGATGCTCGTGGAGGCGGCGGCTGGCGTCGGCCATGATCGGGTCCACGCCGAGTTCGGTGAGCATCTCGGCGGCGGCCTCCATCTCGGCGCCGCGGCGCCGCGCGTGCCGGCTGGTGCCGGTGACGATCCGGTCCAGGATGGACGCGTCGGCCGCGGCCAGCTCGTCGGCGATGTGCTCGCGCAGCCAGTCTTCGTAGCCGGCTTCGCGCGCGGCGGCGAGTGCCTCCACGATGGAAGCCGCCATCCCCTTGTAGAAGACGCTGCGCAGCAGCTTCCGCATCGCCGCGAGCCCGGCCGGGCCGTCAAGCACCTCGAGGTTCATCCCGAACGGGCGGGTCAGCTCGGCGAAGGCGGCGGCGCCGGTCCCGCTGGCGAGCATCGGCACCCGCAGCCCATGGCCGGGGCCGGGGACGGGCGCCATCATGGCGATGTCGGCCACGGTGATGCCGTACTCGGCGCCGATGGCCGCGAGCTCACGTTTGGTGCCGGGCGAGGCGGTGTTCAGGTCGGCCCACACCGCGTCGGGCCGCAGCCCCGCCACACCAGCACGGAACGCGCTTACGGCGGCCTTCGCGCTGTTCACGCTGAGTACCAGGGCCGAGCCCCGTGCGGCGTCCGCTTCGCTGCCGGCTCGGGTAACGCCCGCCGGCGTGGGCACGTCGGCTGGGTCGTAGCCCCGTACTGTCGCGCTGGCCGCCACTAGGTCCGCCGCGATCAGCGAACCCGCTTCGCCGAGGCCGAGTACCGCGACGACCGTCATGCCGGGTAATCGCCGACAGCGGTCGCCCCGTCGTCAAGTGTCGCTTCCCCAGCCGACTTCACCAGCGGCTCGAACGGCCCGCGCGGCTTCTCCTCGGTGGCATCGCCAGAGTCCCGGTACACGAACATGGCGGCGGGCTCCGGCGGCGCCACCGGCATCAGCGGAACGTCACGGGCCGGCCGCTGCGGCTCCTGGTGGAGGACCTCGGCGTACTCCGGGCCGTCCGGCTGCTCGGCACCCCAGGAACCGAACTCGTGTCCCGGCGTAACCGGGCCGTCGTCGCGTCGTTCGTCGCGAGACGGCGGGCCGATCAGCCCGCCCGGCGAGTAGACCGACGTCGGATCGAGCGGAGCCGCTCGTCGTTCGGCCGCGGCGGGAGGCGGCGGCACGAACGGCCGCGGCTGCTGCCGTCGCCCGGGGTCACCGCCGAACCCCGGTGGCGGGAACTGGTAACCGTTGGCCTTCGGCGCGGACGGAGCCGCCGGGAAGCCGCCGGTACGCGCTCGGGCCGGTCCCGGTGCGGGCCGCCAAGCGTTCGGCACCCCGGCGGGCGGGCCAACGGGGTGCTGGGCGGGAGAGAACTGGCCCGCGCTGGGCCACGTGCCCGGTGGGATGGCGGCGGCCTGGACGGGATAGCCAGCGTCGTTATGGTCAGATCGACGTCGGCCGGTGACCGCCTTGGCTAGCCAGAAAAGGGTCAGTGTCACCAGACCGAACGCCACCCCCGCCACGGCCAGTATCGCTCCCGCGCTGGTCAGCGAGCCGAAGGAGGAGTGCTTGTCCGCCGTCCGGAGCACAAGGCTGGCCAGCAGCAGCAGAAACCCGGCCGTGAGCAGCAGCGCACCGAAGGCCACGAGCGGAACAGGGCCCCTCCCCCGTCCCAAGGCAACGTTATCGCCACGCACAGTCGTAACCCTCGCATCCTGGATCAGGCAACCGCAAGCTATATGCCCCGGTCAAACAATGACAACCTTGTGACAACACGGAGCGTCACTCCGACGATAGGGTTGCGGCCATGGCAACCCTGGAAGAAACATTCCTCGCCTTGCATATACCCGGCGAGCCGCTACTGCTGCCCAATCCGTGGGATGTCGGCTCGGCCAAGATCCTCGCCTCGCTCGGTTACGAGGCGCTCGCCACCACGAGCTCCGGTTGCGCGGCGGCGCTCGGACGGCTAGACGGCCAGGTAACCCGCGATGAGGCGCTGGGGCACGCCGCTGTCATCGCCGCGGCGACCAGCCTGCCGGTTTCGGCGGACCTGGAGGATTGTTTCGCCCGCGAGCCCGAAGGCGTCGCGCAGACGGTCACGCTGGCGGCCTCGACCGGCCTGGCGGGCTGCTCCATCGAGGACTACACCCGTGACGACTCCAGCCCGATCTACGAGCCAGCGCTCGCGGCCGAGCGGGTCGCCGCCGCAGCCGAGGCCGCGCACGCGCACGGGCTGGTGCTCACCGCCCGGTGCGAGAACCACCTGCATGGACAGCACGACCTCGACGACACGATCGCGCGGCTGCGGAGCTACGCCGAGGCGGGGGCGGACGTGCTCTATGCCCCCGGCGTTACGCTGGCCGACGAGATCGAGCGGATCGTCGCCGAGACCGACCGCCCGGTAAACGTGCTGACGATGCCCGGCGCACCGTCGGTCAGCGAGCTGGCGGCCGCGGGTGTCAGCCGGATCTCCACCGGCGGAGCACTCGCGTTCGCGGCCTACGGTGCGCTCACCGAGGCCGCGGTCGAGCTGCGAGTCTCCGGCGGTTACGAGTTCCTGGCGGTGACCGCCATCGGCAAGTCCGCGGCCGCCCGCGCGTTCAGCTAACGAGGGCGGGAAGCACCTCGGCCGCCAGCAGCTCCAGGTGCTCCAGGTCGCTCAGGTCGAGCACCTGCAGGTACAGGCGGGATACCCCGGCGTCGGCGTATTCGCCGATCTTGGAGACGATCTCCTGCGGTGTCCCGGCCAGCCCGTTCTCGCGGAGATCGGACAGGTCACGGCCGATCGCCGCCGCCCGCCGCTGCAGTTCGGCTTCGTCCCGGCCGCAGCACACCACCTGGGCGGCCGAGAAGGCCATCGTCGACGGATCCCGCCCGGCGGCCTCGCACGCCCCGCGTACCCGCTCGAATAGCACCGCGCTGTCGGCGGGCGACTTGAACGCCGCGTTGAACTCGTCCGCGTACCGGGCGGCGAGCGCCGGGGTACGCCGCGGGCCGTTGCCCCCGATGATCACCGGCGGGCGCGGATGCTGCGCGGGCTTGGGCAATGCGGGCGAGTCGGTGAGCTCGTAATACTGGCCCTTGTAGCTGAAGGTCTGGTCCGGCCGGGTCTCCCACAGCCCGGTGATGACCGCGAGTTGCTCCTCGAACCGGCCGAACCGTTCGCGGAGCGAGGGGAACGGCATCCCGTAGGCGGTGTGCTCGGCTTCGAACCAGCCCGCGCCGAAACCGAACTCGACCCGGCCGCCGCTCATCTCGTCGACCTGGGCGACGGTGATCGCGAGCGGTCCAGGCAGCCGGAAGGTCGCGGCCGTGACCAGCGTGCCGAGCCTGATCGTGGACGTCTCGACCGCCAGCGCGGCCAGCGTCGCCCAGGCGTCGGTCGGGCCGGGCTCGCCCGTCCCGTCGCCCATCCTCAGATAGTGGTCGGAACGGAAGAACGCGTCGAAGCCCAGGTCTTCCGCCGCCTTGGCGACGCGGCGGAGCGTGCCGTAGCTGGCACCCTGCTGAGGCTCAGTGAAGATCCGAAGTCGCATGGGTCCCATCGTGCCAGAACGGGATATCGGTGATGCGGTAGACCTCCGACGGGTCGACGGTCCGCGTCTTGGCCTCCCAGTACACCCCGCCCGACCGGGTCCTGCGGCCGATGAAGTACCGGCCGGTCCCCTGGTAGGTCGTCTCGAGGCCGCCGACCGAGATCCGCAGCCGGACCTCCTCGACGATGCAGAGAAAGACGCTGCCGTCCTTCACCCGCGCCTCGCCCATCCGCATCGCGCTGGCGGCGTCCGCGCAGACGCCCTGCGCGGTCGGTCCCGCCACGATGTCATTGCCGAGCAGACTCCAAAGGTACATGCCAGCCAGCGTACAGCATCACGGCAATGGTCGACTACTGTCGAAAGGTTGCGATTGGCAACTTTGCCAATCGAGTACGGTACAGGGATGTCGATAGGTGACGAATCAGACCCAAGAGCGTATGTACGACTCGCCTCCGAGCTGCGCAAGGCGATCGCCGACGGAAAATATTCGCCGGGCGAGCCGACGCCCTCGATCACCACGCTCAGCCAGCAGTCTGGCCACGCCCGGCAGACCTGCGCCAAGGCGCTCAACGTGCTGGTCGACGAGGGACTCCTGATCCGCTATCCGGGCCTCGGCTATTACGTG
>JBEKHI010000141.1:0-17918 GCA_050012355.1 Streptosporangiaceae bacterium
GAACGTGAGGGCCTCCCGTGCGGTCCCCGACCTGAGCAACGCCAGCAGGTTCGGCGGCCACTGGGCCGACTCCGGTTCGGTGACCGCGGCTTCCCCGGTGACATTCTCGATTGCGGCGGGCCGTTCCGCGGCCGCGGGCTTCGCGACCCCGGGCTCCGTGGCGCGCTCCGTTTTGATCCGCGCGGCGAGCGCCGCGAACTGCACCTGGGCGCGGCGGACCGAGGCGGTACCGAGCAGCCGGTGCAGCGAAGGCTGCTGGGTGGTAACACCGGAATCGTCAGCCGGGGCGCGCACGCTCGACGGGGGATGCTCCCACACCACGTAGGCGTACGCTTCCCGACCGGTCACCAGGGCGCTGGCCGTGACGGATCGCCACCACTCGCTGCGCAGCACCCCGGCTTGCTCGTATCCGTTGCCACCGTAAGTGCTCAGGATCCTGGGGGGCTGGGAGCGGGCGCCCGCGGTAGGCGCGACCGGGCTGCGCCACAACGTGATGAGGAGCAGGATCTGCAGGCCGAGCAGGGCCGCCGCGGCGATGGCCGGTGCGCTTCCGCTGGAGTCGAACGCGACCAGGACGGCCAGCAGCACGGGGGGCATCAGCGCGGCGACGACCAGCGACGTTCCCGCGAAGGATAGCGATCCGCGCAGCGTCGACCGGTCGGGTATCTCGATCCGGCTGAACGGGATGACGGAGAACAGGGTGAGCGCGCTGGCGAGTGCGTCCGCGCTCGGCGAGGGACCGCCCGAATGGTTGGCCCGCGCGAAGAAAAAGCAGAACACGATGAACATCAGCACCGCGCTCATCAGGCCCGCGAACTTCGCGACCGATCCCGAGTTCGCGTCCGGTACGTACACCGGCACGTTGATCCGGGCGTAGTTCGGGGTGACGCGCTGGCTGATGCTCTCGGTGTGTCCCGCCCGGCCGTTCAGCCTGCGCGGCCCGGGTGACTCGGTGCTGGCGGTGCGCAGCAGCGGGCAGTCGATCCGTTCGCCGTCGTCCCAGAGCTTGCCAAGCCGCGCGGTTTCGCCGGACCCCTTGGCGATCATGTCCAGTACGTTGTGCAGCAACGCGAGATGCTCGCGGGTCTTCCCCGTCGCCTCGCGGAGCTCGGCTCGGGTGACGGTCAGCAGCGCGTCGGCGCCGGAGTCGCGCACGTTGACCGGTACGACCTGGTGCTGGCGCAGCGTCTCGGCCAGGATGTCGGTCTTGGTGATGGCCAGGTCCGCCAGGCCACCCTGGACCGCGTAGTCGGTTTCCGCGCGGATCTGCTCGATGAGGTTCGCCAGCTGCCCGGCGGCTTCGGGCGGCCCTGACCTGATCCACAATCCGTCCCGGGTCCACAGCTGATCCTCAGCCGCGGCCGGGCGCCTCCTGGGTTCGAGCGCCACCCCGTCCGGCAGGTTGACCCGAACCTGGCGGTCGGTGTCCGAGGACGGCAGCAGCAGGTCGATCCGCACGTGTGCGCGGGCCCGCAGCAGGCGGTACCAAAGCGATGGCCCCGATAGCAGTGAGTCGCGCTGCAGCCTGCGGGCGGGGGCGGCGACGTTCAGCACGGCGGGGGACCGGCGGCGGTCGACGGCGACCACCACGACCACCGCGCCGGTGAACGCCTCGACGATCCGCACGCCTCGTATCGCCGCGTGGTTCTCCGACGGTGACGTGTCGAGGTCGCTGACGTACTCGCGGAGCAGATCGTTCAGCCCGTCCCTCGCCTGCACCAGCCGGTCGGTTCCCAGCGCGGCGGCGCCCGCGGCTGGCTCGTCGCCGGTCTCGCCGCTGAGCACGCGAAACAACGCGGCCGACATCAGCAGCCGCTGGTCCCTGCCCGCGGCCGGCCGTCGGGCCGACGGGTTAGGCTGCCGGGTGAGCGCGAAGTTCACGAAGATCTCCGCGAGCGCGGCCGCGAGCTGATGCCGGACATCGGTCTGCGGCACCGGCGCGAGCTCGGTGCCGTCCGCGTCGGTAACGGTGAGCGCCGCGTTCGGCTGGATCCCGCTGTCGGCGGTCAGGGTGAACAGCGGTAGCCAGAGCTGGCCGGTTCCCGCGTGGAACGCCTCGTGGGTGATCCGGTCCAGGTCGATGTCGAACCGGATCGTCGTGCCGACCGCGTCCGACCGGCTGAGGTCGAGGATCTCCGTCGTGGTGCGGATCCACTCGTCGTTGGCGATCAGGTACAGCAGCTCACGGCCGAGCCGTGAATCGGTGCTGTAGTGCGAGTCCTGCCAGTAGAACTCTTCAAGTGTGACCCTCGGGATGATCTTGAGCAGCCGGGTGGCTATCGAGTTCACGTCCGTAGGACTCTTTTCGCAGCGATCTCACCGGGGTGATCACACTATGACACATGATGACCCTGATTCGCGACGGTTCATCCGAGCGCATCGCGGAGGAACCGCGCCTGCAGCAGGAGCAGGTTCTCCGCGACGACCTCCTGCGGGGTCATGTGCGTGACGCCGGACAGCGGCAGCACCGAGTGCGGGTACCCGGCGGCGAGCAGTTCCGACGACAGCCGCAGTGTGTGCGCGAACACCACGTTGTCATCGGCGGTCCCGTGGATGAGCAGCAACGGCCGCTGGGTTCCCTCGCCAGCCCGCAGCGAGGACCGGTCGTACGACGGGCCGGGCGGCACTCCCAGGTAACGCTCGGTGTAGTGCGTGTCGTACAGCTGCCAGTCGGTCACCGGCGCTCCCGCGATCGCGGCGTGGAACACGTCGGGCCTGCGCAGCACGGCGAGTGCCGCCAGGTACCCGCCGAACGACCAGCCGCGGATCGCCACCCGGCTGGTATCCAGGTCCGGGTAACGTTCGGCCGCCGCCCGCAGCGCCTCGATCTGATCCTCGAGCACCGGCCCGGCCAGATCCCCGGCGATCGCACGGTCCCAGACCGGCCCGCGGCCCGGCGTTCCGCGTCCGTCGGCGATCACGACGGCGTAGCCCTGCTCCGCGAGCCACTGCGAGGTGAGGTACGCGCCGCGACCCGCGACGACGCGCTGCGCCAACGGCCCGCCGTAGGGGTCGAGCAGCACCGGAAGCCTGGTGCCGGGCTGATGCCCGGACGGGAACAGCACCGCCGTCCTGATGCCGCGCTCGCCCGCCGCGAGGATGGCCGGCGACGGAGTCACCAGGTTCGGCCGTAGCGCCAGCGACGCCACGTTGATTTTTCCATTGACCATAACGCCGGTTGCGTCATCATCCAGGCTCCTGCTCACCGTCAGCGTGGTCCCGCCCGCCCGGCGGCCGGTGTGCACGCCAGGGGAGGTGAGTACCGCGGTGATCCCGGTGCCCGGCTGGTAGGTCCACAGCCCGACCTCGGTCGGCTCGGTGGACGCGGTGAACAAGATGGTGTCCCCGTCGATGCCGCAGACCGCGCGTAGCTGCAGCCCGGTGGGGGTGACGGGTTCGCCGTCGACAATGAGTCTCCGCGTTTTGATCTCATAGTCGTTAATAGCCCACACCAGAGCGCCACTTCGGGTGCGCGCGGGAACCCCTGCGACGATGTCCGTCCAGTGCGGGTCGGTGTCCTCGCGCAGGACCTTGCCGCTCTCCAGGATCCGGATCGTCTTCTGGTCACGGGACTGGGTGACGGCCAGCGGTTCCGCCGCGCCCCAGTACGCGGTGACCAGGTACTCATGATCTCCGAGGCTGACCTCGGTGGCGCGGCCGCCGTCGGCGGTGATCCGGTGCAGCGTGACCTTCGCGTTCGGCGTGCCCGCCGACGGGTAGGCGACCTCGGCGGGCACCCGGCCAGGGTTGGCGGGATCGGCGATGCGCCACCGCTGGACCGGTGACTCATCCACCCGCGCGACGAGCAGTTCGGTGCCATCCGGCGACCACCAGTACCCGCGCGTCCGTTGCATCTCCTCGGCCGCCACGAACTCCGCGAGCCCGAACGTCACCCCCGACTCGGCCGCGATCTGCCAGTCCCGCGAACCGTCCAGCGCCGCCGCCCGCAGCGTCCCGTCGTGCACATACGCCACCGTGGTCCCGGCCCGGTCCGGCCGCGGATCCAGTGCTGGTGTCATGGTCTCCACCCGCCACGCTCCCGCGTCGCTGCCCAGCCGGACCGCGTACACCTGCCCGGCCAGCCCGAACACCGCGACCCGAACCGCCGAGTCCGTCGCGTACGACACGATGCCCGCGGCCGTCTCGCGCACCCGCTCCCGGCGAGCCCGTTCCTCCGGCGGCAGGTTGGCCTCGTCCGCGCCCAGTTCCCGCGGATCGACCACCAGCCGCTCCGCGCCAGTGGCGGTCTCAAGCTCCCACAAGCACGTCACCGGGTCATCCCCGCCCTTGGTCCGCAGGAACACCACCCGCGCACCGTCGGGAGAGATCGTGAACGCCCGTGGCACACCCAGCGTGAACCGCCGGGTCCGGGCCTGCTGCCGTGGGAAGGATTCGCTCATGCTCCAAGATCTTGCCACCAACGGCTGGCCTAGCGCCCCAGCGCCCCGCGCCACCCGCCCACCTGTGCCTTCGATGGCCCATCGCTGGCGCTAGAGGCCCAGCGATGGGCCATCGAAGGCAGGCCGTAAAGTGGCGGAGAGGGGGATGAGGTTGCGGAACCTGTTGCTTGTCCACGCGCACCCGGACGACGAGTCGATCGAGACCGGTGCCACGATGGCGAAATACGCGGCCGAGGGGGCCCGCGTGACGCTGGTGACCTGCACGCTCGGCGAGCTAGGCGAGATCATCCCGCCAGAACTTCAGCACCTGACACCGGACGAGCTGGGGCAGTACCGGATCGGCGAGCTCGAGCGGGCCTGTCAGGCGCTCGGCGTCACCGATCACCGGTTTCTCGGCGGCGCCGGGCGCTGGCGGGACTCCGGGATGATGGGCCTGCCGGACAACGACGACCCCCGGTGCTTCTGGCAAGCGGATGTCACCGAAGCGGCCCGCGACCTCGTCAAGGTCATCGAGGAGGTCGGACCGGACGTCATCGTCAGCTACGACGCGAACGGGTTCTACGGCCACCCGGACCACATCCAGGCGCACCGGGTGACCAAGCTGGCCTGTGAGCTAGCTGCGCCCAGCGCGAAGCTCTACGCCACCGCGATGCCGCGGTCGGTGCTGGCAACGGCTCTCAGGCTTCCCCCCGACTCCCCGTTCACCCCCTCGCACGACGTGTCCGCGAGCGTTCCCGACGACCAGGTGACCACCACCGTCGACGCGGACGCCTACCTGAATGCCAAACTGGCCGCGATGCGAGCCCACGCCACCCAGGTAACCGTGAACGCCCCCTACTACGCGCTCTCCAACAACCTAGGCCAGCGCGCCCTAGGCACCGAGTACTACACCCTGCTATCCGCCCAGTAACCCCCATCGGTGGGCCATCGTTGGCCTGCCGGAACAGCACCCGCGTCCACCGAGGGCTCCGGGGCAGGCTCTAATCTGGTGGCCATGACCCAAGTCCAGACCACCGCCACGTACGGTCTGCTGTTCGTGCTCGGCCTGTTCGAGGGATTGATCGGTACATTCCAGTACAGCCGGGGACCCGCGCCGGTGGCCGCGGTATGTTTCGCGTTGCTGGTGCTGGCGTCTTGCCTGTTCGCTAGCTGGGGGACCAGGTCGCTCGGGGGCGCGATCGCGCCGGCCATCGGCTGGATCGTCGCCAGCTTCGTCATGTCGCTTCCCACGGCGGGCGGCAGCGTGGTGATAGCCAACACGTCGGCGGGCAAGTGGTACCTCTACGGCGGGACGCTGTGCGCGGCGGCCGGGGTGTCCGCGGCCTTCGTGCTCTGGGTCAGCTACCAGCGGGCACGCTCGTCAGGCGCTACGCCCCGGTAGCCCGGCGGCGGAATTCCCCGGCCCGCGAGTCTCCGGTCTGTTCCGCGATGGCCAGCGCCTTTGCCCACGTCTGCCGAGCCTCCTCGGCGCGGCCAAGGCCGGTCAGGGCCTCGGCCATCCGCTCCAGCCCCTCGATCTGCTCATGGTTCGCGGCGCCAAGTTCGTCGAAGATAGCCATGGCCCGGTGCAGCTCTTCGAGGGATTCGTCCAGCAGGCCGAGGAGCCGCAGCGTTTCCCCCAAACCGGATACCGCCTGTCCCTCCATATACCGGTAACCCGACTCCGCCAGCACGTCGATCGCCGCGTAATACCGGGTCAGCGCCTCATCGAGGTCGCCCATCAGCCGGCAAGTCTCCGCCTCATTGTTCAGCACGGTGCCGACCAGCATCTTGTTGCCGGTTTCCTCGCCGATCTTCCGGCATAGCTCAAGTTCCTTCAGGGCTTCCTTGAAACGACCCTGCCGCTGGTACACGAGGGCGATGTTGTTCCGGCCGCCCACCTCGCCAATCGGGTCTCCGAGCCGCCGTCGTACCTCCAGCCCCTCCCGGAAGGCCGCGATGGCCCCGTCGTTATCCCCGGCGTACACCAGGGCAACGCCGCGGCCACCCTGCAAGGTGGCGTAGGCCAGTTCGTTCCCGAGCTCGCGGGCGCTGTCGGCGCCGAGCCGCTGGGTGAGCTCGAAGAGCCCCGGGTTGCCGGCGATGAAGAAATACTGGAAGGCGTAACTCGCCATCGCCACGGCCAGATCATGCCAGTCGCGGGCGGCGGCGGTCCTGATCGACCACAGCACCGCGACCTCTTCGGTCTGGCACCAGGTCAGTGCCTCTCGGTGACTGCCGAACTCCGGGACTTCCCGGGCCTGGGCCGCGATGTCCTCGGGTACGCCGGGCGGCATCCGGCGGCCAGGAGCCATTGTCACCGTGGCCGCTCGCATCCCGGCCGTGTACCACTCGATCAGCCGGCGCGCGGCCTGCTCGTCGTTGTCGTCGGTGAGTTCCGACGCGAACAGCCGGAGCAGGTCGTGCAGCCGGTAGCGACTGGGGCCTGGCTCTTCGAGCATGTGCATGTCGATGAGCTCACCGAGCAGCGACTCGGAGTCCGGAAGATCCTGGTCGAGCAGGGCGGCGGCGGCCGCCAGCCCGAACGTGCCGGGCGGGACTAGGCCGAGCAGCCGGAACGCGCGGGCCGCGGCCGGAGGCAGGCAAGCATGGCTGAGCCGGAAGCTCGCCCGGACCGCCATGTCACCCGAACGTAGCTCGGCCAGCCGGTCCTGCTCGGCGGCCAGCTTCTCGGCCATGCACCGCACGCTCCAGTCCGGGTGGGCGGCCAGCCGGGCAGCCGCGATCCTGATCGCCAGCGGAAGGCCGGCGCAGGATCGCAGGATCTCGTCCGTCGCCTCGGGTTCCGCGGCTGCCCGGTCGGCCCCGACGATCCTGGCGAACAGTTCCCGTCCCTCGCCAGGATCAAGTTCTGGCAGGTAAACCCGGACGTTCGCGGTCAGGTCCGGCATCCGGGCGCGGCCGGTGACCAGCACCGCGCAGCCAGCGGACCCCGGCAGCAGCGGCCTGATCTGGGCCGCGTTCCTCGCGTCGTCGAGCAGCAGGAGCACTCGCCGCCCGGCGAGCGCGCTCCGGTACCTGGTGACTCGCTCCTCGGCGTCGGCCGGGATGTCCTCGGCCGCCACGCCCAGATCGCGCAGCAGCCTGGCCAGCACTTCCGCCGGTTCCACCGGGTCGGCGCCGGTGCCCGCGAGATCAACGTGCAACTGCCCATCCGGGAAACGGTCCGCGATCAGGTGAGCGGTGCGTACCGCCAGCGCGCTCTTCCCGATCCCGCCCGGGCCGGTGATGGTCACGACGGTGACCGAGCCAGGACCTGCTTCCGCAGGAGAGAATATGCCGGTCAGGTGATCAAGCTCCGCCGTTCTGCCAGTGAAATCATGGAGGTCGGCGGGAAGCTGGCGTGGGGCGAACGGCCGGGTACGGTGCGGTGATGGGACGAGCGTGGGATCGGCGTTCATTATCCGGGTATGGAGCTCGGTGAGCCGGAGTCCAGGATCGATGCCGAGTTCGGTGCTGAGTTTGCGGCGGGCTTCGTCGTAGGCGTCGAGGGCCTCTGGTTGCCGTCCGGCTCGGTGCAGGGCGAGCATGAGCTGTTCCCAGAGCCGTTCCCGGTACGGGGTGTCAGCGACCAGCCCGCGAAGCTCGGTGATGATGGTCTCGTGCCGCCGCAGGTGCAGGTCGGCGTCGATCCTGGCTTCAAGCGCTTCGTGGCGCAGCTCGGTGAGCCGGGGTAGCTGGGTCCGCCGCAGGTAAGCGGACGGGATGTCGGATAGCGGGTCGCCTCGCCAGAGGGCGAGTGCCTCGCTGAGCAGCTCGGACGCCTGCTCCCACGCGCCGTCGCGGGCGGCGGTGTCGGCCTGGTCACGGAGCCTGGTGAATTCGTCCAGGTCGAGTTCGCCGGGCCGGACCTCGATGAGGTACCCGGGCGGCCGGGTGCGGATCCGCTCGGCGGTGGGCCCGAGTCCCCGGCGCAGTCGTTTGACCTGGCCCTGGACGGTGTTGCGGGCCGCTGGCGACGGGTCGTTGTCCCAGATGGCGGTGGACAGCGCCCGGATCGATACGACCTGGCCCGCGTTCAGCAGCAGCGCGGCCAGGATGGTCCGTTCCCGGGGCGGCAGATGGCTCACCGGCTCCGTACGCACCGTCCCGAGTACCGCGAAACGCATCGCTACGTCTCCCTGGCCAAGCGGCTCAGGACGTTCTCCGCCTCCGACGCGCCGATCTCGATCAGGATGTCGTACGCCTGTTCCCACGCGGCCCGCGCTTCCGCGGACTTGCCGAGCGCGATATAGCTGTCACCCAGCGTAGTGAGAGTCATGCCCTCGCCGTATCGCATGTTGTTCTCGCGGGACACCTCGAGGACCTGCTCGAGGAGCTCCATCGCCTCGTTGACCCGGCCCAGGCTGAGCAGCACCTCGGCGATGCTGTGCGATGTCCCCGAGATCTCGTGCAGTGTATCCAGCCTGGTACGGATGGCCAGCGCCTCGGTAAAGTGCTCAAGCGCCTTGTCCAACTGCCCGGAAAGCTGATAGGCGTGTCCGAGGCCATGCTGGACGTAGCCCTCAGTGCTCTCGTTGCCGCTCTCCCGGCTGAGCACGAGCGCCTCGCTGAGGTGCGCCACGCCTGAATCGATGAGCCCAGCGTCGATCTCGGTGGTGGCGAGATTCGTCAACGCGGTTGACTCGCCGGATTTGTCGCCCAGCTTGCGCCGGACGGCGAGGGCCCGGCGGCGATAGTCAAGGGCCATGGGATATTGGCCCGTCATCCAGTATCCCCCCGCGACCGAGCCGAGCAGGGCGGCGATCGCCTGTTCGTCCCCGGCCGCCTCCGCGGCGACCAGGCCGACCTTCATGGCGGCGAGCTTGTCGGTCCACTGGCCGGACCACTCAAGGTAGAGCTGCAGCACCCAGGCGAGTCGCATGCCGATGTCCGGCAGCACCTGGGCGAGCGCCATCGACAGCGCCTCGATGAGGTTGGGGTACTCATCCCGCAGCCAGTCGAGTGCTTCCGCCCGGTCGCCGAACGTGCCAGCGGTAACGCCAGGCGGCGGCGGAGCCGGCGGAAACTGCTCGGTCTGCTTGCCGAGGGCCGACACGGCGGCGTGGGCGGTGTGCAGGTACCAGGCGAGCAGCCGGTGCAGCGACTGGTGGCGGCTCGGCGCGGTCTCCTCGGTGTTCGCCCGCTCGGCCGCGTAGAGGCGGAGCAGGTCGTGAGCCTGGTACCTGCCCGGCTCCGGCGACTCAAGCAGGTGCGCGTACAGCAGCGTCTCCGCCGCCTCGGCGGCCTCGGCCTCCTGGCACCCCGCGAGCGCGGCCAGCGCGGGAAGCGAGATCGTGGTCAGCCCGGCCAGGCCGAACAGCCGGAAGATCCGGGCCCCCACCGGGCGCGTCAGGCCCCGGTAGCTGACCTCGAAGGTGGTCCGCACCGCGGTGTCGCCCGCCGACAGCTCACCAAGCCGCCGCTGCTGGCTCGCCAGCAGCGCGCCGAGCTGCCCGGTGGTCCAGCCGGGGCGGGTGGCGAGCCTGCTCGCCGCGATCCTGAGCGCCAGCGGGAGCCCCGCACAGGCGGCCACGACGGCGTCGGTGCCCGCGGGGTCGTCGTCGGTCCGCCGCTCGCCGATGATCGCGCGGAGCAACTCCGCCGACTCAGTCGTGTCAAAGACCCGGAGCGCGCTGAACGCCGCACCGGCCAGGTCGGTCAGGGCGGTGCGGCTGGTGACGATGACGGCGGAGCCGCCGGTGCCCGGCAGCAGCGGCCGGACCTGCGCGCTGCTGTGCGCGTCGTCGAGTACCACCAGCATCGTGCGGTCCGCGGTGATCGTGCGGTAAAGCGCCGTGCGCTCACCCTCGCTGTCCGGGATCTTCCCGTCGGGAACCCCGAGATCGCGAAGGAGCCGGCCGAGCACGTCGGTGGCCTTGAGCGGGTTGGCCGCGCCGCCAAGGACGACGAACAGCTGGCCATCGGGGAACCGCTCCGCCAGCTGATGGGCCACGTGGACCGCGAGGGCGGTCTTGCCGATGCCGCCCGGACCGCTCACGGTGGCGACGGGGACCGCTCCCGGCCTGCGGGCGGCCGAGGTGACGAGGGCGTCACGGAGTCGCTGGAACTCATCGTCACGCCCGGTGAAGTCGGGCAGGTCGGCGGGGAGCTGGCGGGGGATCTCCCGGGCCGCGACGTCGGGCCCGCTGCGGCCGGCTGGCAGGCCAAGCTCGGGGTCGGCGTTGAGTATCCGGCCGTGCAGTTCGGCCAGCCGGGGGCCGGGATCGATCCCGAGCTCGGTGCTCAGCCGCCGGCGTGCCTCGGTGTAGGCGTCGAGCGCTTCGCTCTGCCGCCCGGCGCGGTACAGGGCGAGCATGAGCTGCTCCCAGAAGCGCTCGCGGAACGGGTGTTCGGCGACGAGCCCGCGGAGCTCGGCGGTGACCTTCTCGTGCCGTCCGAGATGGAGGTCGGCATCGATCCTGGCCTCCAGCGCCTCGTGCTGGAATTCGGTCAGCCTGGGCAGCTCCGCGCGCCGCAGATAGGGGGAGGGCACGTCGGACAGCGGCTCGCCTCGCCAGAGGGCGAGTGCCTCGGTGAGCAGCCCGGAGGCCTGCTCCCAGGCGCCGTCCCGCGCGGTGGCCGCGGCCTGGTCGCGGAGCCGGGCGAACTCGTGCAGGTCCAGCTCGCCGAGCCGGACCTCGATGAGGTAGCCGGGGGCACGGGTGATGATGCGCTCGGATTCGGGGCCGAGCAGCTTGCGTAGCTGCTTGACGTGCCCCTGGATGGTGTTGCGAGCGCTTGGCGGCGGGGTGTCGTCCCAGAGCGCCTGGGCCAGCATAGTGACCGATACCACAGTGTTCGCGCGCAGCAGGAGGGCGGCCAGCACGGTCCGTTCCTTGGGCGACATCTGGCCCGAGGATTCCGCACGTACGGGCCCGAGAAGCGCAAAGCGCACTGGTTTCCCCCTTTCTGCCCCGAATACTCGCTTACATCATGCCTGGTGCTTGGCGGCCATCGCCAGCGAACCGCCAGCACTTCACCAGTGGTCTTCGGTAGACATGTTCCCTGTGGGCCTTGGGGAGACCCGCTCAACGCCCCATTGCCGTGCGGAGGCGCACGTCGGGATGGGGCCCGCCCCCGTGCGGGGGCCGTGACGCAATTTACTGGGGGCCGCCACGGCTCCCGTTGCGGCCGGTTACCGCGCCGGGTCGGCGTACCCGTGGGTATAGGCGTACCGGATCGCCTGGGCGCGGTCCCGGGATCCGGTCTTGAAGAAGATGCGGTTGACGTGTGTCTTCACGGTGGCCTCGCTGACGAACAGATCCCGGGCGATCTCCCGGTTGGAACGCCCGGCGGCGATCAGCCGTAGCACATCGGCCTCCCGCGGCGTCAGCTCGTCGTCGGCACCAGTCTCGGAAGGCCGGTCGTCGGAGTCGGCGCCCCGCGACGCCGCCGACAGCAGCCGCTGCTGCACCTCAGGATCGAGCACCGCCTGCCCCGCCGCCGCCGCCATCACCGCCTGCCCGATGGCCGCTCGCGTCGCGTCCTTGGTCAGGTAGCCGAGCGCCCCCGCCCGCAGCGCGCTCAGAATCGACTCGTCGTCCGCATAAGTCGTCAGAACGACGATTTTGGTCTCCGGATAGGACTCGGTGATCTGCTTGGTGGCGGCCACCCCGCCGATGCCGGGCATGTTCAGGTCCATGAGCACCACCCGCGGCCGCAACGACGCGACCTGATCTACCGCGGCCTCGCCGGAATCCGCCCAGCCGGCCACCGAGATGTCCGGCAGCGTGCCGAGCAGCAGGACCAGCCCTTCCCGCACGGCGGACTGGTCATCCACGACCACGACGGTGATTTCGCTCATGAGGGAACCCTCATATATACCCGCCACGCGTCCCCATCCGCCTCCCCATCCCGCTTCACTGGCCCTGCGCTGAACATACCGCCCGCCTGCTCGGCGCGTTCCGCGAGCCCGGCCAGCCCGTAGCCGCCGCCGGTTCCCGACAACGACCCGCCGCGCCCGGCGAGGTTCGTGACCTTCACCGCCACCGCGTCAGGCAGGAACGACAGTTCCACCGTCGTCGGCTGCCCGGCCGCGTGCTTGCGGGCGTTGGTCAGCGCCTCCTGCACCGTTCGGTACAGGGCCATCCCGGCCTCGACGCGGACCTGCCGCCGCGTTCCCGTTACGGAAAGTGACACTTCCGCGTCGCCCGCGGCCTCGAAGTCCGTCACCAGCTTCGACAGCCGCTCCGCCAGCGGCGGACCGCTGTCCCGCAGCGCCTGCACCGCTCGTTTGGCGTCCGCTAGCCCTTCCTTGCTCAGGCCAGCCGCCCGGTCGACGCATTCGAGCGCCTTCGCGATCTCCGGCGAATCGGAAGCGACCGGCGCCAGGAGTCCGGAAGCTGCCTCCAGGTTCACCGAGACCGCCGCGAGCGAGTGCGCGAGGACATCGTGGATATCCCGGGCGATCCTGGTCCGCTCGGCGAGCGCCGCCGCCGCGGTCTCCGCCTCCATTGCCCGCCGCGACTCGCCGAGCAGCCGTTCCGCCTGCTCGGCTCGGTCGATGTAGCTGCGCCTCGACAGGCCGATCGCCCACATCCCGAGGAACGTGGCCGGGTAGCCGATGACGGTCCCCAGCGACGGCCCGACGGCCAGTGCTGCCGCCAGGAAGGCGGCCACCATGGCGGCGGTCGCGCCCAGCGAGGTGTTCATCTCGCTGCTGGCCCCGATGGTCAGGGCCGCTATGCAGCTGAATACGAGCGCGCCGCTGTCCGGGCTCGCGGCCGCGAGCACCCCGCCGGTCACGCCCATCGTCACCGCCGCGGCGAACGAGATGCGCGGCCGGCTCATCGTGAACATCCAGGTGATCCATCCGAGGATGGACAGGTACATGGTGATCGCCACGAGCAGATGGCGGCCGGACAGCCCGGGAGCGTAGTTGCTGGCCACGATGGAGTAGACCACCGCGCCCAGGCCGATGGTCCGGACCCCGTTCAGCGCGGTGCGTTCCTCCGGTGGAATGCGGCCGGGGAGCATCTGCCAGCGCGGGAGCCTGTTCACGCCATCAACGTATCTGGCCAGGCCAGACTTTCGCGCCGGCCCACGGGTGGAGCGGCCTCAATCCACCCGTCACCCCGCGATCGGAACCGACGCGTCGTCGCGGAGGAAGACCGGTATCCGCGACAGCGGCGCGTCGGCCGTCACCAGCTGGCCGCCGTCGAAGACCGACCCGGTCCAGGCGTCCCGCCACGAGGCGCCGGCCGGCAGGTACACCGGCCGCGATCGCTCCCCGTGGGTGGCGACCGGGGCGACCAGCAGCGACGGACCGAACATGAACTCGTCGTCCACCGACCAGGCCGCCTCATCGGACGGGAAGTCCACGAACAGCGGCCGCATCGGCGGCAGGCCGGTCTCGGCGGCGGAACGCATCAGCGAGCCGATGTACGGCCGCAACCGCTCCCGCAGGAACAGCACATCACGGATCAGCTCGTAAGCCTCATCACCGAACGACCACACCTCGTTGGGACCGCCGGTCTGGTCGAGGCCGAACGGCATGTTCGGCTCCCGGTTCCCGTGCAGCCGGAACAGCGGGCAGAACGCGCCGTACTGGAACCACCGGACGATCAGCTCACGATACGAAGGCGACGACGGGTCCCCGCCGTGGAACCCGCCGATATCGGTGGTCCACCACGGGATGCCGGAGACCGCCACGTTCAGCCCGGCGCGGATCTGCGCCCGCAGGCTCTCCCACGTCGGCCGGATATCACCGGACCACAGCACCGCGCCGTACCGCTGGCTGCCCGCCCACGCCGACCGGTTGAACGTGACCGTCTCCCGGCCTTCCGCCGTCATTCCGTCCCAGAACGCCGCGGCATTCTCCCGAGGGTAAAGGTTCGCCACCGCCGGCCCGGGACCGGCGTGAAAGCGAAGGTTCTGGTAGAAACCCGGCCGGATCTCCGGTTCACAAGCGTCAAGCCAGAACACTTCGATGCCATAACGACGCAGGTAATTGTCCCGGACCTTCGCCCAGACGAACTCCCGTGCCTCCGGGTTGGTGGAGTCATAGAAGGCGACGTCGACCGGCGCGGCGATGCCCTTGTCCGGCCAGACCGCCTGGGCCAGCGGCCCGTACTCGGTTCCGATGAGCAGCCCCCGATCCCGCAGCTCGGCGTAATTCTCCGACACCGGCGAGACCGATGGCCACACCGAGACCATCAGCTTCACCCCCAGGTCCGACAGCTCCCGGACCATCGCCCCCGGGTCGGGCCATTCGGCGAGATCGAACTTCCAGTCACCCAGGTGCGTCCAGTGGAAGTAGTCGACCACCATCACCGATAGCGGCAGCCCGCGCCGGTGGTACTCGCGGGCCACGTCCATCAGCTCGGACTGCGTGCGGTACCGCAGCTTCGACTGCCAGAAGCCGGTCGCCCAGTCCGGCAGCTCCGGCGCGTGCCCGGTGACATCCGCGTACCTGGACAGCAGCGTCGCGGGCGATCCGGCGGTGATCCAGTAATCGATCTGCCGGGAGGAATCGGCGACCCATCTGGTCCCGTTGGCCCCCAGCTCCACCCGGCCCACGCCGGGGTTGTTCCACAGCAGGCCGTAGCCCCGGCTGGACAGCAGGAACGGGATCGTCACCTCCGCGTTGCGCTGCACCAGGTCGATCACCGCGCCCTTCTGGTCCAGCAGCCCATGGGTGTGCTGGCCGAGGCCGAATAGCTTCTCGCCGGGGTAGCCGCGGAACTTCTGCTCCAGCCGGTAGTAGCCGTTACCGGCCGGGGTGAACGAGCGCGGCCCCGGCCACCAGTAATGGATCGGATCCTCGGCCAGCAGTTCCGCGCCGTCCTGGCCGCGGAAGATCAGCATCTCCTCCCGGTGATCCCCGCCGGGAATTAGTTCGGCGCTCAGGGCACCGTTGCTGATCGTCGCGGTCCCGTTCTCGATCTTCACCCGGGCCTCGTGTGCCCCCGGCGTCAGGTCCAGCGCGCCCGGCAGCCCGTCCTGTATCGGACCCTGCGCGACCCGGACCCGCAGCGCGTCCGGGCCCCACGGCTCGATGCGCAGCGTCTGTCCCTGGTTAGACCATTCAAGAACCCCGGCGGCAACTTCACGAACGCTGTTCACTCTTCTCCTGATCCTCTGACGGTCGTCGTGCTTCCGCGGATGGTGAGCACGGGTGGCAGCAACTCGACGCGGCTTGAACTGGCGCCGTCCTCTCGCAGCCGCCGCATCACCGCCGCCACGGCGCGGACGCCGAGCTCGGTGGCGGGAATGGTGACGGAGGTGAGCCGGGGCGAGGTCTGCTCGGCTAGCTGGTCGGGACACAGCGCGACGATCGAGACATCCTCCGGTACGGCGCGCCCCGCGGTGCGGAGCAGGGATAGCAAGGGGGGAACGACCGCCTCGTTTTGGACAATAAGGCCGGAGGTGCGCGGCCGCTCCTCAAGGACGCGGGCCAGCACCCCGGCGGCGGCTTCGAAGCTGTTCTCGCAGGGACGGTGCACCAGGCCGACGCCGGCGTCCGCGGCGGCGGCCCGGACACCGGCCAGGGTGCGTTCCGCGAACCCGACGCGGCGACGGTACAGGGCCTCCGCCTCGCCGATGAACGCGATCTCCCGGTGGCCAAGACCGGCCAGGTGCTGCACGCACTGGCTGCCCGCCGCGGCGAAGTCGAGGTCCAGGCAGTCAAGACAGGCCGGGTCGGCGGGGACTCCGATCAGCACGACCGGGACCCCTGGTGCCCGCAGCGCCGGAAGCCGCGGATCGTCCATCGTGACGTCGGTGAGGATCACCGCGTCCGCGCGGGCGCTGGCCACCACCCGGTCGGTACCCTCCTCGTTGGTCAGCAGCAGCACGTCGTACCCGTAGTCCCGGGCGGCGGTGGTGACGCCGATCGCGATTTCCATCATCACCGGCACGTACTGGTCCGGGTGCAGCGGCACGAACATCGCGAGCACGCTGGACCGGCTGGAGGCCAGCGCCCGGGCGCCCGCGTGCGGGTGGTAATTCAGCAGCTGGATGCTGTCGAGCACCCGGCGCTTGGTTTCCGCGGCGACCGGGCGCTTGCCGGACAGCACGTAGGAAACGGTGGACGCCGCGACCCCTGCGTGCCGCGCGACGTCGGCGAGTGTGGCCACCCTCAGCCCTTGATCGCGCCCAGCAGCACGCCCTTGGTGAAGTGCTTCTGGACGAACGGGTAGACGAGGAGGATGGGCACGACGGTGAGCGTGACGACCGCCATCTGGATGGACAGCGGCGCGATCTGCTGGTTCCCGACGAACCCGCCGATGGTGGAGGTGCCGCTGCCCGGCAACGGGTTCCCCTGCGTGATGTAGGTGTACAGCACCATCTGCAGCGGCCATTTGACGCTGTCGGCGGGCATGAACAGCAGGATGTTGAACCAGGAGTTCCAGTAGGCCACCCCGTAGAACAGCGCGATGACCGCGGTGACCGCCTTGGACGTTGGCAGCACGATGCGCCACAGGATCTTCCACTCGCTGGCGCCGTCGATCCGGGCGCTCTCGATCATGTCGCTGGCGATGTTCATGAAGAACGCCCGCATGACGATGATGTTGAACACGCTGACCGCGCTGGGCAGGATCAGCGCCCAGTACTGGTCGAAGCCGCCGAGCGCGGACACCACCAGGAACAGCGGAATGATCCCGCCGCTGAAGAACATCGTGGTCATCATGAACCACAAGATCGCCTTATGGCCGAACGAGTGGGTCCGTGACAGGCCGTAGGCGGCCAGGATCGTCACGATCATCGAGAACGCGGTGCCCACGACGGTGATCAGCACGCTGATCACCAGCGCCCGTCCGACCACCCCGCCCTCGGCGATCAGCTTGTAGGCGCTCAGCGTCAGCCCGTGCGGCCAGACCACCAGACCGCCCGCGATGTTCACCGCCGCCTGGTTGGAGAAGCTGGTCAGCACGATGGAATAGATCGGGAACGCGATGAGCAGCAAGATCACCACGATGGTGCCCGACTTGGCGCCCTGGGTGGCGACGGATGGCCGTTCCTGCCATACCGGGCGCTTGGCCTGCTGCCGGCTTCGGGTGGTTATCGTCGTCATCGTCTGTACAGCCCGTCCTCGCCCAGCAGATGGGCGGCCTTGTTCGCGGAGAGGATGAGGATGACCGAGGTCACGCCGAGGAACAGCCCGGCCGCCGCGCCGTAGCTGTAATTCCCCTGCACGATGCCGTTCCGGTAAGCGAACGTGGTGATCACGTCGGCGGCACCTGGTCCGACGGCGGAGATCTGGATCAGCATCTGCTCGAAGCCGAACGTCAGCGCGTAGCCGAGGTTGAGTATGAGCAGCAGCACCATGATCGGCCGCAGCCCGGGCAGCGTGATCCGCCAGGTTCGCTGCCGCCAGTTCGCCCCGTCCACCGCCGCCGCCTCGTACAGCGAGGGACTGATCGCGGCGAGGGCCGCCAGGTACACGATCATGTTCCAGCCGGACTCCTTCCAGATGATCTGGAAGGACACCAGGAACTTGAAGAAGCTCTCGCTGGTCATCAGGTCCGGCGGGTTAGCGACGCCATGGTTGCGCAGGAAGGTATCCAGCAGCCCGGAGCCGCCGAGCACCTGGTC
>JBEKHI010000142.1:0-17805 GCA_050012355.1 Streptosporangiaceae bacterium
CTCCAGCCACGCGAAGACTTGCCGGGCGGAGCCACGGTCCAGGACCAGCCGCAGCCCGGCGTCGGCGAGCTCAGCGCCGAGAGCCGACGCGCCGGTCTGGAGGTCGAGGCTGCCCAGCCGTCCGCGGTGGGTATGCAGCATTGCCAGCCCCGCGCGCAGCTCGGCGAGGCCGGCTGAGTGGCGTCCGCCCAGGATCTCGAGTTCCGCCCTCGTCAACCGCCGGACCAGCGCCACGTCCAGCGGGAGCGTCCGGCCGGTCCCCGCCGCCGCCAGCCGGTGCGCCGCCTCGTCGCGGCGGCGCACCGCGATCAGCGCCCGGGCCGCGAGCAGGTTCGCGAGAGCCGCGTCGGCCCGCAGACCATGAGCGTCAAGTCGCTCAGCTAGCTGGGCCGCCTCGGCCGCCACCCTGGCCGACCGTGGCCTGGCACGGAGCCGGGTGAGCTCGGCCAAGGCGGTCCAGGCATCGTTGCCGCGCGCGCGAAAGCGCCGGACCGCGGCCGCCGCCCAGCGCTGGGCCACCCTCAGGTCGCCGGTGGCGAGTGCTGCCTGAGCCCGGGACAGTTCGGCTTCAGCGCAGTATTGATCGTTGCGTTGTCGCCGGAAGGCGGTGATCGCTCCGTCGAGCTCCGCCGCCGCGTCGGTGGCTAGACCCGCGGCCAGCAGCGCCCGGGCCCGGTCGGTCTCGAGAATCGGCATGTTGCCAGGAGCGAGACGCCGGTAAACCGACGCGGCCACGTTGAGCAGGTGCAGCGCGGCCGAGATGTCACCCCGCAACAGCTCGCAGTAACCGACGTTGTGGGTGGCCATGGCGGCGTACAACTCATTCCCGACCCTGGCCGCGATGTCCGCTCCCCGGCGCAGGTCCCGCTCGGCGAGCCGCACGTCGCCTCGGTTCAGATGTAGTACTCCACGATTCACCAGCACCCGGGCGAGCATTTCCCGGTCGGTGTCAAGCAGCGGTTCCGCGCCGGTGAACTGCGCGAGCGACTCCCGCCATCGTCCGATCCGCAGCAGGACCAGCCCGCGCTGCGCGAGGAGGTGCCCGCGGTCGGCCGCCGAAACGGTTCGTTCCGCATGATCGAGTAGCCCGAGTCCGTATTCCGCCCGGCCCTGCTCAGACTCCAGATGCGCGAGGCTCATCAGCAACCGGGCGACAAGAGCACGGTCGGCTTCGGGCACCGCCGCGTCACGCTCGCGCCAGCCAAGCTCGGCCAGTCCCGAACGTATCCAGCGTGCGCCCGCACCGGGGCGGCCGTCGTTGGCTGCCCGCAATCCTTTCCGGTGGGCAGTCAGTGCACGCTGCTGCGGTGTCGTCACTCGCTAGCTAACAAGGTCAGCGGCGGCGTGCTCATCGACGTGGCCGGACGCGCCGGGCTGCCGCGGTCCGCACCGGTGCCGCCCGCCTCGGACGGACGGACGATCAGCCGCGCGGTTCCCCTCGGCACCCCGCCGAAGACGAACCTGCCCAGTTCATCAGCGGTCACCGTGATCGACGTGTCGGCCAGCCTCATCTCCACTTGGGAGCTGCGAGGCGGTGCGAGCCAGCCATCCACCCGCGCCGTCCCGTCCGCGTTGGCGTCGATCCTGATCATGATCGTGAGGCTGTCGCTGTCGAAGGTGACCGTACGGCTCCCCTCGGTACCGCGTACCGCTAGTACCGAATCGTGGCCCGCGCTGGGTACCCGCGCCATTTCCGCTTCCAGGTTGCGCAAGGTAAGTCCGAACCGGATGCGTTCCGGCAGATCAGCGGGCATCGGATCGATCGCCTCGACCAAGTCCTTGATGGCTTCGAGGATCTCGCCATCGTCGGGATGACCAGCGATCATCACGGGGCTCCTACGTTGCGCAACGCCGCGCGCAGCTTGCCCAGGCAGCGACCCCGGGTTGGCCCGACACTCCCTCGTGCCATGCCGAGGCTGGCGGCGACCGCGTCGTAGTCCGGACGCGGTATGAAGGCCACGATGCGGAGCAGTTGCTGGCAGCGCGGTGAAAGGTCGTGGAATGCCCGCCACAGATGGCGCATCTCGTCGTTGACGATGACGCGTTCCTCCGCGCTGGCTCCCGGGTCCGGGATCGCCGTGAGCCACTCATCACCGACTGGCCGCAACTTATGGTCAATCGCCCGGACTCGCCAGGCCTCGCGCCTGGTAGTGGTCAGCAGCCACGCGGTCAACGCGGCCGGTGTCCGGATGGTGTCCAGGTGCGACACCAGGCTCAGCCACACGGTCTGCACCACGTCCTCAGCGTCGGGTTCGCTGAGCCCGGTGGCCCTGGCCGCATGCCACAGCATAGGGGTGAGCTCGGTCACGAGCTCGCCAAGCGCCTCCGGGCTGCCGTCCCGGGCGGCATGCACCAACCCTCCCATGCGCGCATAACGATCTTCCTCGTTCACGCCGGTCTCGGCGAGGGTTCCGTTGCCAGCCATTGTCACGCGGAGTGCGGTAGTTGCCCGAGAGCCCGCAATACGCGGTCGGCGGCCGCGGTCGCTCCCGGCACATCCAACCGCAGCGAGGGATCGGGGGAAGTGCCCTGAAGCGGCGCGAGCATGGCGCGTACCACGGTCCCCGCCATCATCGGTGCCGCGAAGGAGGTGCCGCTCCAAGAGGCGAACCCGGAGCGATAGTCGTCGAGGTCGAGCGACTCCCGTGCCTGGTCCGGCACTCGGATGTCCGGTTGGTCGCTGCCGTTCACATCGACCGGGAACGTGCTGATGACCGCCGCGCCCGCCGCCCACCCGGTGACCCACCGGCCGCCGTCGCTGAAAACGGCTCGCGTGCCGTTCGGGTTCAGCGCCCCGACGCTGACCAGCGGGACCTTGTCCACGGCCGATGGCTGCCCGGCGAATGCCGCGGGGTAGTACTCACGACTCGTCGCGAAGTTTCCCGCCGCCGACGTGACCAGGACGCCCCGGCCGAGCAGTCCGTCGATCACATGGCGCAGGCTTGAGGTGTAGGTCACGTCGGCGGCGGATTCGCTGAAATAGCCGAACGACAGCGACACGACGTCGATCATCAGCGCCGGATCCTGCTCCGCGCGCGCCGCTCGGGCGGCGAGCAGCCCGAGCGCGCACAACAGGTCACCCTCGTAGACGATGCCGTCGGGGTGCATGACGCGAATGCTGAGCACGGTGGCGTCCGGTACGACCTGCCGGAAGATCCCGGCGATGAACGTGCCATGACCGGTGTACGGCGCGACATCGCCGGTTAGCTTGTCTAGCGTGGCGGGTGTATCCCACGGATCCTTGATCGGCTTGCGCTCGAGGTCTCCCGCGGCCGCCGCCCGTTCGTGGTGGGCGTAGATGGCGTCCTGGATGTCCTGGTCGACCTGAACCGGCCCGTCGTTCTCGGTCGCGTACTCGTCCTTGCCAGCAGGTGTCACGCCTAGCCACGGATGCGCCCGGACACCGCTGTCCAGCACCGCGATCACCGGCCGCCGACCGTACTCGGCGTCGCACACCGCCCGCGACTTGCGGTCCGGGGCTTCCATGACGATCTCCACCGGCGTCCGCGCGTTCCCCTGCCCGTAGAGGTAGGAGTTGATGATGCGCTCGCCGCCCGCGATCACGATCGGGCCAGCGATCACGATCGGATCGCCGCTGATCGCCGCTCCGGTGAGCAGGTGCTCCAAGGCGATCCGGTCGACATCGCGCTTTTCGAGTACCCGCGAGCCGGTCGCCTGCCGGAGCGTATTGAGCGCTTCCCAGGCGTCAACCTCGCCCCGGGAACTCCCCTGTCCGTCGCGGACCAGCACGGCGACGCGAGGCAGCGGCGTCACTCCGTCCATCTCCGGCGGAGCGGGCGTCGAAACCAGGCGCAGGCCGACGGCGCCAAGCGCGTCGTTAAGCGTGCTGAGCGCCGGTTCCTCGTGCAAGTCCGGAGGAAGGAGCAGCGTCCGCTTCCGGTAGATGGTCGCCGCTGGCGCGGGCCACCCGTCGGCCGCCTCCACAGCGTCTGGATCCAGGACGTCCGCGCCGTGCCTGCGCAGGGTCTCATCCGGCGCACTGCTTACGCGCGGTCCTGAATCGTCGTCTGTCGTAATCAACTCCCCGTCTTGCGACGGGGCATAGAAGCACTTCATCGAGTTATCGCCCCCGAGTTCCCGACATTTCCCCATTAATCACCGTGTTTGGGGTGGTTGTTCCGCAGTCTAGGACCTTGACCCGGCCGCTCGCACGGAAAGAGAGCAACGGGCAACGGAAGATATGCGCCCTTCGGTAACGATTCGACCGCACCGTAGCGTGGGGGCCGGAAGCACACGTGGCCTTGATCGGTTCGGTCGCCAAGGCGGCATGCTGAGCGCTGGGGCTAAGCCGGCACGCTACGGCAACGTGGACATCAGGGGTCGGCCGACATAGGTGTCGATGTCATCTGATGTCTGCTGCATATGGTCGGCCATGGCCTGCTTCGCCAGCGTCAGGCTTCCTTCCTGCAGGGCCGCCAGGATCGCCCGGTGGCGCATGATGGCGTGCTCGCGGATCTCCGGATGCGACGACGTCTGGTGCCTGGTGACCTGGAGCACCTCGCCGAGCGGGTGGAACAGCGCGACGAGGAAGACGTTGCCCGCGGCGTCGAGGACGGCCTGGTGAAAGAGGATGTCCCCCTCGACGAAGGCTCCGACATCGGCGACGGCATGCGCGGACTCCATGCGCTGTAGCGCGGTGGTGAGAAGGTCCAGGTGCGCGGGGGTCCGGCGGGCGGCTGCCAGCTCGGCCACGGCCACCTCCACCACCCGTCGCGCCTCGAGGAAGGCCTTGGACATCGCGGTGCCTGACCCGCCGTGCTTCACCCTGGCCAGCAGGACGGCGGAATCGAGCAGTGACCAGTCACTGGCCGGGCAGACCACGGTGCCGGCCCCTTGCCTGACCTCAACCAGGCGCTTGGCCCGTAGCACCGTCACGGCCTCCCGTACCGTCAGGCGGCTGGTACCGGTCTGCCGGGCCAGCTCCATCTCGTTGGGAAGCATGCTCCCTGGCGCGTAGCGGCCCGCGACGATGTCGTCGAGCAGCTGCTCCACAACAGCGTCGACGCGGGTGGGTCGCTTTGGCGGCACGCCAACACCTCTGATCTATATCTAAGCGGAAATCCTACCGGCAGGGCCCAGGAAAATCGCGGATCAGAGACGTTGCAACCTGGTTACCTGCGTAAATACCATGTTTCAGATGATCTTGTCTCTTGTAACCGCACCGGACCCGTGATTAGAGTATCCACTCATCTGATGACTTGCACAACTAATCCGGCGAGAGCAAGCGAGGTGCGGATTGACGGCTCGGGTAGGAGTGGACACCGGAGGGACGTTCACAGACCTGATCGCGTGGGAAGACGGGCGGTTCACGATCGCCAAGACGCTGTCGACCCCTGACGCGCCCTCCACCGCGACAGCCACGGCGCTGGAGCAGGCCAGTCTCCAGCAGCCAGGCGCGGTCTCGGTGCTCGTGCACGGCACGACCATCGCGACCAACGCTATCGTCGAGCGGCGCGGGCCCCGGGTGGGTCTCCTCACCACGGCGGGATTCCGTGACCTGCTCGATGTCGAGCGGCACGGGCGGCCGGACTCATTCTCCTTGGAATGGACGAAACCCCCCCATATCGTGCAGCGCGACTCCGTTCGCGAGGTCACCGAACGGGTGGACGCGAACGGGAAGGTAGTGGTCTCACTCGACGAGGACACGGTCCGGGTCGCCATCCGCGATCTCGCCGCGCACGGCGCCGAAGTCATAGCGGTGTGCTATCTGTTCTCGTACCTCAACCCCCAGCACGAGCTGCGCACCCGCGAGCTCATCGTCGAAGAGCTACCCGGCACCGCCGTCTCGCTGTCGCACGAGGTGTTCCCGCAATGGCGCGAGTATGTCCGGGCGAGCACGACCGTATTCGACGCGTTCCTCAAGCCGGTGGTCCACCGCTATGCCGTCGAACTCGAAGCCCTCACGTCCCGGCACGGTATCGGCGAGCTGCTGATCATGCGGAGCAACGGCGGCGTGATGACCCCGTTGTCCGCCCGGGAGCTGCCGATCTCCATGGTGCGCTCGGGTCCGGCCGGCGGCGTGATCGCCAGCCTGGCGGTTGGCGCGCTCACCGGCGACAAGAACCTGATCATCGGCGACATGGGCGGGACCAGCTTCGACACCTGCCTGATCAGCGGCGGCCAGCCGCTGCTGACCGACCGGGAAGAAGTTGAGTTCGGCATCCCGATCGGGGTTCCCATGGTGGACGTGCGCTCGATCGGCGCGGGCGGGGGCTCGATCGCCTGGGCGGACGGCGCCGGCCTGGTGCAGGTGGGCCCGCGTAGCGCGGGCGCCGTCCCCGGACCGGTGTGCTACGGCGGCGGCGGTACCGAGCCCACCGTGACCGACGCCAACCTCGTGCTCGGCAGGCTCTCGCAGGACCAGCCGCTGGCGGGGACGGTCCGTCTAGACGGTGCCGCCGCACGTAAGTCGCTGGAGCCCATCGCCGCCGCACTCGGCCGGTCGGTGGAAGAGGCCGCGCTCGGCGTTATCGCCATCGCCGACAACAACATGGCCCAGGCACTGAAACTCGTCTCCATCGACCGGGGAGTCGACCCTCGGGAGTTCACCCTTATGGCCTTCGGCGGCGCCGGGCCGCTGCACGCTACCTCGCTGGCCCGCGCGCTGGGCATCGGGCGCGTCATCGTGCCCGTGCAGCCTGGCGTGTTCTGCGCCCTGGGAGCGCTACTCGCGGACACGCGCTTCGATTTCGTCCGCACCGGCACCGCGCGCGGGGGCGCCGACCTGGCGGCCGCCCGCGAGGCGTTCGAGACCATGGGGCACAACGCCAGGCGGGTCCTGGCCAGGGAACACGCCGCAGGCGAGATGACGGCGATCCGGTCGGTGGACATGCGCTACGCCGGCCAGAACTGGGAGCTGGAGGTCACTCTTCCCGGCGAGGTGGACGACGCGGACCTGTCCAGGGGCATCGCCGCTTTCCACGACTTGCACCTCAAACGCTTCGGCTGGAATGATCCCGAAGGGGCGGTCGAGTTCGTCAACTTCCGGCTGACCGCCCTGGTGCCGCGGCCCGCTCCTGACTTCCCCCGGCTTGCCCCAGGGCCGATGCCTGATCCCGTGGGCAGGCGCGAGGTGATATTCACCGGCCGCACCGCGACGGTGCCGGTATACCGACGCGAGGACCTGCCCGCCGCCGCGACCGTCGACGGGCCGGCGATCATCGCCGAGTTCGATTCCACCGTCCTGCTCCATCCGGGTGACGAGGCGACGGTGGACGACTACGGCAACCTCATCATCCAGCCGGGTCCGGCTGGCCGTACCACGAGTGAGGACGCATGATCGCGAACACAACAGAAGCGCTGGGCACACAGGCGTTTGAGACCGATCCGGTAATCCTGCAGATCATCCGCAGCCACCTGATCACGACGTGCGAGGAAATGGGCCGGGCGATGATGCGCACCGCCTACTCGCCGATCTTCAACGAGGGCCATGATCTGTCCTGCGCCCTCTTCGACTCAAACGGCGAGATGATCGCGCAGGGCGACTTCTGCCCGGCCCACATCGGCGCCATCGTGCACATGGTCCCGTGGTGCATCAGGGAGATCGGCCGGGAGAACCTTGATCCCGGGGATGTCCTGCTCCATAACGACCCGTTCCGCGGCGGATGCCACCTGCCGGAGTTCCTGGCCATCCGGCCGATCTTCGCTGACGGAGACGTCGTCGCCTACGCCGCCACCATCGGCCACATGGTGGACGTCGGCGGGATGGTTCCCGGCGGCTTCGGCTCGACGCAGACGATCTTCCAGGAAGGTATCCGCATCCCGCCGGTCAAGGTGTACCGGCGCGGCGAGGAAAACGAGGACGTGCTGCGCATCCTGCTGACCAACGTCCGGATTCCGCATTACGCCTACGGGGACCTGAAGGCGATGATCGGCTCACTCGCGGTCGCCGAACGACGGGTGCTCGAGCTGACCAGCCGCTACGGCACCCATACCCTCGCCAAGGCCTGCGCGGATATCCAGCGGGTTTCCGAGACCATGTCCCGCGCGTTCATCCGCGGCGTTCCCGACGGCGAGTACCCCTTCGAGGGCTTCATCGAGGATGATGGCGTCGAGCCGGACGCGAAATGGCGGATCAAGGTATGCGTCGTCGTCCGCGGCGACGAGATCATCGTCGATTTCACCGGCTCCGACCCGCAGTCCGGCGGCCCCGCCAACCAGACCTACGGAGTCACGGCCTCCGCGTCCTATGCGGCGCTGCTGCACCTGTACGGCGACATCCCGCGCAACGCCGGCTGCTACCGGCCGGTCACCGTGATCGCCCCGCCGGGAACTTTCGTCAACGTGGAGTACCCGGGCAGCTGCATGGGCGGCAACACCGACAGCTCGCCGACCACGATCGACATCGTGCTCGCCGCGCTCTGCGAGGTGGTGGGCAAGGGCGTGGCCGGCGATGGTGACACCTTCGGCATCCTCACCATCGGGGGCAAGGACCCGGCGACCGGTAACCAGTTCGCCTACATCCACTACGACAGCGCCGGCTGGGGCGGCCGGTGGAAGGCCGATGGCAGCAGCGTGCAGGGCTGCAAGAACGGCAATGGCGGCGATACGCCGGTGGAAGTACTGGAGACCCGCTACCCCTTCCAGGTCTCCGAGCTGACCTTGAACACCGAGCCCAAGGGGAAGCCGGGGGCGGGGCGGCATCGAGGCGGCTTCGGGATGCGGCGCGTGATGCGCGTGCTGTCTCCGGTCACGCTGTCGGCGCACACCAATCGCAACATCGTGCGTCCCTGGGGCTCGGCGGGCGGCAACCCCGGCGGCAACTGCGAGCTGCTCTTCCGGCCCGCAGGGGACAGCGCCTGGCGCACCGCCAGGGAACTGTGGGGAACCACCTCGAACGGCAAGTTCTCCAACATCCCGCTCGGCGCGGGCGACGAGATCCGGCTGTCCATCCCCGGCGGCGGCGGATACGGCGACCCGCTGGCCCGGGATCCGAATCTGGTGGCCGCCGATATACAAGCAGGGCTCTACACGCCGGACGAGGCCCTAGCCGAGTATGGCGTCGTCATCAGCCCGCAGAGCCGCACGGTGGACGCGGCCGCGACCGCCGCCCACCGGACGTCACTGGAACGGAGCGTGGCCGGATGAGGTTCCGCGAAGTCTTCGACATGCCGAAGTGCGCGTGCTGCGGCATTCTCGTGCCGGCCGATCCAGTGATATTCACCCATCACGAGCAGTCCCTGTACGCGTGCTCGGCCAGATGCGTCCGCGTCTACGCCGAGTACAAGTACCCCAAGTACGCCGACGAGATCCTCATGGCGGAGGAAGCCGGCGAGAACTCCCCCCAGCGTGGTTACGCGCCCGCTAGATCATGAAGTCGCGTCCTTGACGCTTCGCATGCCCGCCAGGAGATACCGAAATGCCACATATGCCATCACCCGCACAGTCCCTCGGCCGCCGCCGCTTCCTGCTCAGCGGAGCCGCCCTTTCCGGCCTCGGCCTCATCACCGCGTGCGGGTCCAGCGGGTCCGCCGCCAGCGCGTCAGGGGTCACCCTGAAGGCGGAGGTCGACGGCAACCTGGAGCTATTCAACTGGGCCCAGTATGTCGCTCCTCAAGTTGTCTCGTCGTTCGAGAAGAACTACAAGGTCACCGTCAACAGCGCCTATTTCGACAGTGACCAGGCCATGGTCGACAAGATCGCCGCCGGCGTCGCCTACGACCTGGTGATCGGAAACAGCGCATACCTTCCGCAGCTCATTCAGGCCGGCCTGCTCAGCGAGCTGCCGCATGGGCAGCTCAAGTACTTCAGCTCATCCCTGCTGCCGTTCTTCAAGAGTCCGTTCTACGACCCCGGCGCCAAGTACTCGCTGCCCTGGGGGTACGGGCCGACGGGCTTCGCGTACCGCACCGACAAGATCACCAAAGTGGCGGGGAGCTGGAACGATCTCTGGGACCATCCGGAGGCGGCGGGAAAGATCTATCTGCTCGATCAGATCGAGGAGACAATCGGGATGAGCCTGCTGCGGCTGGGCTACGACATCAACAGCGGAGACCAATCGCAGGTTAACAAGGCCACTGCCGCCATCAAGTCACTCGAGCCGCAGCTCGCCGGTTTCACCACCGACGCGCACGACCTGCTCGCCAACGGGTCGGCCTGGATGGCGCACTGCTGGATTACCGACGCCTACCTCGCCCTGCAAGCGGAAAAGCTGCCGCCGCCTGGCAACATCGCCTTCGTGCAGCCGAGCCAGGGCACTCCGGTAGCGGTCGACCTGATGACCATCCCCAAGGCGGCGCATCACCCGGGCACCGCGCTGCTGTTCGCCGACTGGGTGCTCCGCCCGGACAACTCGGCGGCCCAGGCGCAGTGGCAGGCACAGGCCGTCGGCACGTACGCGGGCAACACCGCCTACAACGAGGGTGTCAAGGACTATCCCACGCTGCTCACCAGTTCCGAAATCCTGACCAAGGGCAAGTGGAAGCTGGCCGTGACCGGAGCCAGGCGCACGATATGGAACCAGGCCTGGACGGAGATCCAGGCCGGATGACGCGCTCGGCCCGCTACCGCCAGCAGCGCGCGACCGGGACCGTGCTGCTCCTGCCCGGCGCGCTGTGGCTGATCGTGCTGTTCGTGGTACCGCTCGGGGTGATGATCGCCGTGAGCCTCGGCACGACTAACATCGTCAACCAGCCTGTCTACGGCTGGAACCCGGGCAACTACTCACAGGTCATGCACGCGGATTACCTGCAGGTGGTGGCGCGAACCCTGGTGTATGCCGCGATCACCACCGTGCTGAGCCTGCTGGTGTCCTACCCGGTCGCCTATGTGATCGCGCGTTACGGCGGCCGCGCCAAGGGACTGCTCATCGGCCTCATCCTGCTGCCGTGGCTGGTCGACTACCTGATCCGCATCTACGCCTGGGTGGTGCTGCTCAGCGACCAGGGCGTGGTGAATTCACTGCTGCACGCCATCGGAATGAGCGGTTCACCGCCGGTGCAGTTCCTGAACACGCCTTTCGCCGTTATCGGCGGGCTGGTGTATGGCTACTTCCCCTTCATGGTCCTGCCGATCTACGGCACGCTGGAACAGCTCGACGGCCGCCTGATCGAGGCGGGACGCGACCTCTACGGCTCCCGCGCGGCCACCTTCCGTCATGTCACGTGGCCGCTCACCCGCGCAGCCGCCGGTATCGGGTGCCTGCTGGTCTTCCTGCCCGTCCTCGGCGACTTCGCCACCGCTCAGCTGCTGGGCGGGACCAGTACCTTCATGCTCGGCAACCTGATCGCCACGCAATTCCTCGAATCCGGTTCCCCCAACATCGGCGCGGTGCTGACCGTCCTGCTCTCAGCGGCGCTGCTCATCGCCATCGTGGTCGCTGGCTTTGTCCTCGGCCGCCGGCGCCTGGAGCGGATCCTGTGAGCGCGCAAACCTCTCCCGCGCTCGCGTCCGCGAAGCCGACGGTCAGCGCGCGCCCCGCGCGGCGCCGACGAGGCGGCGAACAGCCTCGCTGGCTGTGGGTCTGGCTCGGCATCGTGTACCTCTACATATTCGTCCCGATCATCGTCGTGGTCGTGTACTCATTCAATTCACGGTCGTCGGTCGCGGTGTTCGGGCAGCCCAGCCTGCGCTGGTACAGCACCCTCTTCCACGACACGTCGATCAGGTCGTCGCTGTACTTCAGCATCGAGATCGCGGCGATCGTGACCGTGCTCAGCACGGTCATCGGCGTCGGCGCGGCACTCGGTCTTGACCGCGGCTCTCCGCTCCTTGCCCGGCCCACCGAGGCCATGGTGCTGCTGCGGATCATGTCTCCCGAGATCACCGGCGCAATCGCGTTCCTGCTGCTGTTCACGGAGATCGGTCTCCCCCTCGGCGGCCTGACCATGACGGTCGCGCATGTCTGCTTCTGCGTGGTCTACGTCACCGTCATCGTCCGCAGCAGGCTCCGCACCCTCGACCCCGCTGTGGAAGAGGCCGCCGAAGACCTCGGGGCGACCCACCTGGCGTCGCTGCGGCTCGTCGTGCTGCCGCAGCTCAGGCCAGCCATCCTGGCGTCCGCGGTGCTCGTCTTCCTGCTCTCCTTCGACGACTTCGCGACGTCGTACTTCACCATCGGCGCGGGCACACAGCCACTGCCAGTACGCATCTACTCCATGATCCGCTTCGGGGTCTCGCCGGAGATCAACGCGCTTGGCACGCTGATCACCCTGGTCACGGTCGTCGTCGGCGCGGCGGCCACGTTCGGCTACGCGCGCGTCCAGTCACGTCAGCGCCAGGCACTCAAGGACAGGCTCGGATGATGCTGCCATCGGCTCCGCTAGGCCGCACCGGCATGGCGCTGAGCAGGGTCGGTCTCGGGACCTGGGCCGTCGGCGGGGGCGGCTGGGCTCGTGGCTGGGGAAAGCAGGACGACGAAGACTCGGTAGCCGCGATCTGTCACGCGGTGGAACGCGGGGTCAACTGGATTGACACAGCCGCCGTGTACGGACTCGGGCACTCCGAAGAGGTCGTCGGGGCCGCCTTGCGGCGGCTGCCGCGAGGCGATCGCCCGTTTGTCTTCACCAAATGCGGCAGGCACTGGGATCCGCGCGACCCTCAGGCACCGCTGACCAGCAGGCTCACGGCGGCGTCAGTTCGCGCCGAGTGTGACGCCTCGCTGCGCCGACTCGGTGTCGAACGGATCGACCTGTACCAGGTGCACTGGCCATCCGACGACGGCACCCCCGTCGAGGAGTACTGGGGTGCGTTGGCCAGGCTGCGTGACGAGGGCAAGATCGCCGCGGCCGGACTCTCTAACCACACACTCGCCCAGGTTCAGCAGGCCGCAGCGATCAGCCCGGTGGACAGCGTACAGCCGCCGTTTTCCGCGGTGCGCCGCGACGCGGTCACCGGGCTGATCCCCTGGTGCGCGACCTACGGTATCGGCGTTATCGCTTACAGCCCCATGCAGTCCGGGCTGCTCACCGGTGCCTTCTCGGCGGAGCGGGCGGCATCGCTCGGTGCCGATGACTGGCGGTCCGCCGATCCCGACTTCACCCAGCGGCTCCAGGCCAACCTCGCCGTCGCCGGCGCGCTGGAGATGGTGGCTGGCCGCCACGGGGTCACGACCGCCGCGGTCGCGGTGGCATGGGTACTGGCCTGGCCAGGAATCACCGGCGCCATCGTCGGTGCCCGTAGGCCAGGACAGGTCGACGGCTGGTTGCCGGCGGCAGCTCTGCGACTGAGCGAGGAGGACCTCGACGATATCGCGCGAGTCATCGTGGCTGAAGGGGCGGGAACCGGGCCCAGCAGACCAGCAGGAGAAGGGAAGGGACACGCGTGAGTGTCACTGCGGTATCGGCGGAGAACGCGGCCGGGTCCGGTACGGACACCGAGCCAGCGATCCAGCTTGACGGGCTTACCAAGACCTACCGGGCCAGGGACGCGGATGTCGCCGCCGTGGCGGGCATCGACCTTGGGATCGCCGGGGGCGAGTTCTTTTCGCTGCTCGGGCCCTCGGGGTGCGGCAAGAGCACCACCTTGCGGATGATCGCGGGGTTCGAACAGCCCACTGCGGGGCGGGTCCTGCTGTACGGCACGGACGTGACGGCGACTCCGCCGCACCGCAGGGACCTCAACCTCGTCTTCCAGAGCTATGCGCTCTTTCCGCACCTTAGCGTGTACGACAACGTGGCCTTCGGCTTGCGCCGCCGCCGGGTCGCCAAAGCCGAAATCGCCCGTCGAGTGGCCGAAATGCTGGATCTTGTCGAACTCAGCGGACACGAACGACGTCAGCCGAAGGAGCTTTCTGGAGGTCAGCAGCAGCGCGTCGCCCTCGCCCGGGCACTCGTCAACCGGCCCCGGGCACTGCTCCTCGACGAGCCGCTCGGCGCGCTTGACCTCAAGCTCCGCCAGGCCATGCAGACAGAACTCAAGCGCATCCAGCGTGAGGTCGGCATCACCTTCGTCTACGTCACGCACGATCAGGGCGAGGCGCTAGCCCTCTCGGACCGGCTGGCCGTGATGAACGGCGGCCTGGTCGAACAGCTTGGCGCGCCGCGCGACGTCTACGAGCGGCCCGCCACGCGCTTCGTCGCCGACTTCATCGGCACGTCGAACGTGCTCGCCGGCACCGTGGAGCGGGTTGAGGGCGGGGTTACCGTCCTTGGCGCACAGAACGGGGAGCGGCTCGTGGTTCCGAGCAGTGCCGGGCACCGGGCGGGAGCACAGATCGAGTTCACGGTGCGGCCGGAGAAGGTTCACATCAGCGCTGACGAGCCCGCTGGCGATGGCTGCAGGCTCCGCGGTCAGGTGACCGGGGTGGTCTACCTGGGCACGTCAACCACGTACACCGTGCGCTCCTCGGCCAGCACAGAACTCGCGGTGTACGTACAGAACGCGGCGGCACCCACCGCCAGCCCAGCCGAAGGAGACGCGGTGTGGCTGTCCTGGCCGCCGGATCACGGATGGCCTCTCACGCCCCCGGCCCAGGAAGGCGGCTCATGACCCAAGCGGCTCCCGCCTGCGCTAGCCTGGCCGCGCTGCTCAGGGATCTGCCAGATCCCCTGGTGATCCCCGACGCGCGGCAACGAATCCGGGCCGCGCATCGCGTCGCAGGCCGCCGTATCGCCGTGCTTGACGACGATCCGACTGGCTCACAGGCGGTGCGCGGGGCCATGGTCCTGACCTCTTTCAGCCCGGCGGACCTTTCAGCCGGGCTGGCCGACCCGGGTGCGCTCTGCTTCTTGCTGACCAACAGCCGGAGCCTGGCTGAGCCTGAGGCCGCCGCGCTCACCGGCCGCGTCGCGACGGGACTGGCGGACCTGGAGCGGGCGGCCGGGATATCCGTCGAGGTGGTCAGCCGGAGCGATTCCACGCTGCGCGGGCACCTCCGGGCTGAGGTGACGGCCATGGACGCGGTGACTCGCCAGCGAACCGGCCGTGGCTATGACGGAGTGCTCCTTATCCCCGCGTACTTCGAGGCGGGCCGCCAGACGGCTGGCGATATCCACTGGGCGCGAGTGGGCGGCACGGATATCCCGGTTGGCGCGACCGAGTTCGCGCGCGATCCCGCCTTTGGCTACTCGTCCTCCGATCTCAGGGAGTTCGTCGCCGAACGCTATCCCGGCGAGCTGCGGCCCGATGAGGTGCGCAGCATCTCACTCGAAGACATCCGGGTCGGCGGCCCTGACCGCGTTCGCGACCTGCTCATGGACGTGACCGACGGAATGTACGTGGTCGTCAACGCATGCGGTTACGCCGATCTCGAGGTTGTCGTGCTCGGGCTGATCAGCGCGCGGGACGAGGGCCGTCGTTTCCTTTACCGCTGCGGACCGTCGTTCGTCCGCGCGCTGGCCGGCACGGAGCCTCGCCCGCCGCTCACCTCTGCGGAGATAGCGCATTCAACCGGACATGGGCTGGTCGTGGTGGGATCCCATGTCGGGCTGACCAACCGCCAGCTCGCTGCGGCCTGGGCCGGCGGGGGCCTCGCCGACGTGGAGCTGGACGCAGCGGCCGTCGTGGACCCGGCGACCAGGGAACGCCATGTCAGCGACGTGACCGAGCGTGTCCTGGCCGGCCTCGCCCGCTCCGACGTGCTGCTGACCACCAGCCGGGCACTCATCGCGGCACAGGACCGCGCGGACAACCTGCGCGTCGCGGCGACAGTGTCCGCGGCGCTGGCTCGCGCGGTACGGGACGCGTGCGCGGCGGCTACCCCGGCCTGGATCGTCGCCAAGGGCGGCATCACGTCGCATGACATCGCCGTTCATGGTCTCGGGCTGCGGCGAGCGGAAGTCGTCGGGCAGCTCTTTCCTGGCATGGTGTCGGTATTCCGCCCGCTCGACGCCGATGTCCGCGTCGGTGTCTACGTCGTCTTCGCCGGAAACGTCGGGGACGACAGAGCACTCGCGGACGTCGTCGCACGGCTGCGGGGTGACCGGTGACGCGTGTCGGCTGGGTGGGGGCCGGAGCGATGGGCACCCCGATGGCCGCGTGCGTGGCCCGCTCCGGTATCGACGTGATCGCGTACGACATCGACCATGAACGGCTGAAGGTCCTGGCCGGATCGGGTGTCCGGACGAGCGCGGGAATCACCGAGGCGGCATTCGGCGCCGATGTGCTCGTGGTCACAGTCGCGACGCCCGCGCAGGCCGAAGCCGTGCTTTTCGGCCCAGCTGGTGCCGCTGATGTCCTCCGGCCGGGATCGGTGGTCCTCATGATGGCCACGGTCGGGCCGGCGCCCGTCGAGGAGTGGTCAAGCAGGCTCGCCCCACGGGCAATCGATATCGTGGACGCTCCGGTGTCCGGCGGTCCCGCGCGGGCCGAGCGCGGGGACCTGCTCATCATGGTGAGCGGCGGCCATGCGGCACGTGCGCGCGCCGAACCGGTCCTGAAGCCCATGGCTAGCCAGATCGCCGTCGTCGGGCAGCTACCGGGAGACGGCCAGCGGGTGAAGCTGGTGAACCAGCTCTTGTGTGGCGTGCACATCGCGGCGGCTGCGGAGGCCTTGGCGTATGCGGAGTCCCTGGGGCTGGACGCCAGGATGTGCTGGGACGTCGTGCGGCACGGCGCGGCCGCCTCGTTCATGCTCGAGGATCGTGGTCTGCGCATGGTCGACGGCAGTGACGGGGAAGTGCACAGCGCGCTCGACATCTTCGTCAAGGACATGGGGCTCGTCGTCGGCGCCGCGCGGGAGCAGACACATCAGGTGCCGCTCGCGACGACGGTACGTGACCTGTACCTGCGCGGCCAGCGAGCCGGGCTGGGCCGCCACGACGACTCCGCTCTGATCGAGCTGCTGCGTGGCAGCCCATCGAGTCAGCCGTAGATCGCCAGGCTCGGCAGCGCCGTCGATCCGGCAGCCGCCCAAACGGAGCGGGCAAGCCGAGCCCCGGAGAATGACATTTCTTTACGCGTGCCACTTGCCGTTGGGGCAGCTGCCGCCAGGAGGCGCTCGACCCCGTGCAGTCCACCAGCCGTGGCTGGGGATGTCCCGTCGTGGGTGACCCCCAGACGCAGCATGTCGTCATCATGCCGCACGTCGATCCAGACCCGCCGGGCTCCGGAGTCCTTGACCACGTGTGCCAGCACTTCCCTGACCGCGAAGTAGCCGGCCAGCGCCCGGTCGGCTAGCACCGCAGGGCGGATGCCGCGCACCACGGTGCCCAGCTCCGCTAGGGCCCTGGCCGACGAATCCAGCAGCCCGCGCCGCCGCGGGGCCGGATTCAACCAGCTGCCCGGCGGCCGTCAGCGCCCTTGCCCATCACGGCCATCCGCGGCTGCGCCTCGTCGCGCAGGTCCCGCTCGATCCGCCCGATCCCCGCCGCTTCCGCGCTGACGCTCTGGGCGAGGCTCTGCTCCAAGTGCCTGACCCGGTCGCCCAGCGAGGTGCTCTTCGACGGCGCCAGGAACCCGCCGCACCCGTTCACCACCAGCCACAGCAGATCCCGCCAGGTCGCCGGGCCGACCAGCGCACGACGGCCAGGCCACGCGCCGCCAGGCCCCTACCGCTCAACGGCGTCCGCCTCCTCACGAGGCTTCGTACCCACTGTTCCGCAATCCGCGTGTGCGTCCCCGGAACGCGGCACTGTCCATGGTCCTGAAGAATCTGGCAAGGCCGGTTACCGATCGCACGGGTCCGGACATGCCTGTCCAGCCCCCCGAGTTCTCTTTCCTGTCCGGACGGCTGGACTTGCTGCTGACTGGCGGGGGCGGCTAGGCCGCTAGCTGGTCTGGCGGTGCGTGGCTGCGGTAGACGGTGTTCCCGTCGGGTGATCGGGCTTCCCACATCCCGCCGGGGAGCAGCCGGACGGTCCAGCCCCACGCGTGGATCGCGATCAGATGGTGGAACTTACAGAACAG
>JBEKHI010000143.1:0-17794 GCA_050012355.1 Streptosporangiaceae bacterium
GAATGGTTGCAGATCCTGTTCCCCTTGGTCGTGTCTACCGCGAGCACCGCGTCCATGGCGGGGTCGAGCTGGTGGGCGTTGGCGGTGGGTATGTCGACCGGCGAGCTCATGAACGGGACCGGGTCATGCGGCCGCGTGGGGGCGTCCGGGCAGATGTGCGTCGCCACGATCACGTCGCCCGGCAGGATGTCGCCGGCGGAGTGCATCCGGGCCAGCTTCGCCGCGGTCGCGACCGCCACGAGAGCACCGTCCCCGTCGGACACGAATCCGATCTGCTCCGGCCGGGCGCCGATCCCGCCGAGCTGGCCGACCACACCTAGGGTGCGGGCGGTTCCTCCCGCGGTCCGTCCCTCGCTGCCGGGAATGAGAGCGCGGACGAAGTCTGTTTGCCCGCCGGGACCGGCCACTGTCGTTATGGTCACTTCGGTGGCACCACAGTCACGCCAGTAAGCGAGGATGTCGGCCCCGCTGGCTCCGGGCCTATCGAGTATGTCGAACGTGTCCAGGACAGAACGCAGGCTCATTGAAGTCCTCCCAGTGCCGCGGCCGTTAGGTGCGCCACGACCTCGCGAGCCAGCAGCGCGACCAGGCCCGATGCCCGTGCCGCCGCTTCCCGTGCCGCGAGGTCGTAGCCCATGCAATCCAGGATGAGAAAGCGCGCCCCGGAGCCGGACAGCGTTCGTGCCGCCGTGGCTACCTGGGTGAGCGAATCCTCGGCGTACGGCGAGGCGCTCGCGACCAGCGGCTCATCCGATACCGCGGCCCAGCGAGCGAGGGAGTTCGCCGCCTGGCCCCCGTCCGGGCAAAGCACCGCGAGCCGCTCGCCTGCGGTGATCGCCCGGACTCCGTGGCTCAGCAACGACTCGGCCAGCAGCAACGTCCCGCGATGCGGCACGGGTGGCAGTTCGCCGGTGCAGACGATCAGCGTGGTGGCCACGCCCTGATCTTCAAGATCACGTACCGCGTCGCAGACCAGCGGGTAGACCCGGCTCGCTCCGAGCTTAACGTCGGTTCCGTCTCGCATTCTGCTGACCAGCAAGCGATCGCCGGGACCAGCCGGTCCCAGCCGCCCGGCCTCGGCAGCGGTGAGACCGTCCAGCGCACCGCGTTCGGCGATCTCCGCGCCACCCAGCCAGCGTCGCAGTTCGGGCACCATATCGGTGCGTGGTGACTGCCCGATAGTGACTACCCCGAGACACGGCATGAGCCCACTTCACCCGGTGTGGTCCCTCGTCGGCAATGTGCGATGCGCTGGCCCTAGCGCCCGTAACCAGGCGCTCCGCACAGCCGGTGACCTACGGACAGTTCGAGCAATCGGCAGGCAGATCACTCGGCGGGAGCCTGCTCGATGCGGATCAGGTTGCCTGACGGGTCGCGCACGGCGCAGTCGCGCGGGCCCCACGGCTGGTCGGTCGGCTCCTGGACGATCTCGGCGCCCGAGGCTTGCACCTTCTTGAAGACACCGTCGAGGTCGTCGGTGCGGAAGTGCACGCCGGTCAGCGCGCCCTTGGCGATGAGGGCTTCGAGCGCGTCGACATCGGCGGGGCTGCCGTTCAGGTAGTTGGTGACCACGATCCCCACGCCTGGCTGGGAGGCGCCGCCGACGGTGAGCCACCGGAAGTCGCCGCGGGCGACGTCGTTACGGAGTTCGAGTCCCAGTGTGTCCCGATAGAACGTCAGTGCTATATCTGGGTCGTGGACTAGGACGAAGCAGGCAGAGAGTGAAAGATCCATGTAGCCAACGCTAGCGGCCTAGCGGTTAGTGCGCTTCTCAGATCCTGCTCGACACGTAGCTGGGGCGAGTGAGTTCCCTGGCGATGCATCCTGGCGTGTTCGCGAGCCCGCCGTGGTCGCGGGCTCGGTAGGCCGTCGGGGTCTCGCCGACCATCTCGGTGAAACGCGCGCTGAATGATCCGAGCGAGGTACAGCCGACCGCGAAGCAGACCTCGGTGACCGACAGGTCGCCGCCGCGCAGCAGGGCCTTGGCCCGCTCTATCCGTCGCGTCATCAGGTAGGCGTAGGGCGTCTCGCCGTAGGCCGCGCGGAACTGCCGGGAGAAATGCGCCGGCGACATCAGCGCGGCGCGGGCGATGGCGGCGACGTCGAGTGGCCGGGCGTATTCGCGGTCCATCAGATCGCGGGCCCGGCGCAAATGCGCGAGGTCAGCGAGCTTTTCCGGCGTCATGACCCCAGCCTAACCTGCGCAGGTAGGCGCCGGTCCGGCTGCGCTCGCAGGCGGCGACATCGGCTGGTGTCCCGGCGACGACGATCGTGCCACCGTCCGGGCCGCCGCCGGGCCCGAGGTCGATGACGTGGTCCGCGCTGGCCACTACCCGCATGTCGTGCTCGGCCACCACCACGGTGGACCCGGTGCCGACTAGGTCATAGAGCCGTCCGGTGAGCACGTCGGTGTCGTGCGGGTGCAGTCCGGTGGACGGCTCGTCAAGCAGGTAGACCGTGCCGCCGCCCCGCCGTTGCAGTTCGGTGGCCAGTTTGATGCGCTGTGCCTCACCGCCGGACAGTTCGGTAGCTGGCTGGCCGAGCCGCAGGTAGCCAAGGCCCAGGTCGTGCAGGATGTCCAGGGCAGTACGCACCCTCGTTATGGTCGCAAAAAAGTCTTGTGCGTCGTCTACGGTCAGGTCGAGCACCTGCGCGATGTCGCGTCCGGCGTACGTCACGCGCAGCGTGTCGGCGTTGTACCGGGCGCCGTGGCACTCCGGGCACGGCGTGTAGGTGCCCGGCAAGAACAGCAGTTCTACCGCGACCCACCCCTCGCCCTGGCATGTCTCGCACCTGCCGCCAGCGACGTTGAACGAAAACCGCGACCGGTTGTATCCATAGGCTTTCGCGCTCTCGGTGGCGGCGAAGAGCCCGCGCACGGTGTCGAACAGCCCGGTGTAAGTAGCGAGATTGGACCGTGGCGTCCGGCCAATGGGCTGCTGGTCCACCCACACCACGCGATGCTCATCGCCGGCCGCCGCCGCGATCGCCTCAAGCAGGCTGGTCTTACCCGAGCCGGACACCCCGGTCACGGCGGTGAATATGCCCATCGGCACATCCACGTCCAGGTCACGCAGGTTGTTGCGGGTGAGTCCGCGCAGCTTCAGCCAGCCTTTGGGCTGATGCGCCGGGCGCTCGGGAATCACCTCGGTGAACAGGTAGCGGCGGGTTATCGATTCGGGCACGTCACGCAAGCCAGCCACCGGCCCGGTGAACAGGACCCGGCCGCCGCTGGTCCCGGCGAGCGGTCCCACGTCGACGATCCAGTCCGCCTCCCGGACGATATCCATGTCATGCTCGACGAAACACACAGTGTTCCCCCCGTCGCGGAGCCGCCGCAAGATGCCGGTGAGCGCCGCCAAGTCAGCGGGATGCAGCCCGGCCGACGGCTCATCGAGGACGTAGACGACTCCGAACAGGCCCGCGTGCAGCTGGGTCGCCAGCCTTATCCGCTGCAGTTCGCCCGCCGACAGCGTGGGACCCGGCCGGGCGATGCTCAGGTAACCGAGTCCGAGCTCGGCGAGCACCCCGATACGGTCGGTGATGTCGCGAGTGAGCGGTCCAGCGGGCCCGCTGTCACCGGCGTGCGGGCCGAGCCGGTCCGCCAGCGCGGTCATGGGCATCGCCGCGAGTTCGGCGATGTCCTTCCCGGCGAAGGTGACCTTGAGTGACTCCGGACGGAGCTTGCGGCCATCGCAAACCGGGCAAATGGTGCTGGTCATGAATCGCTCAGCGCGCTGCCGGCCGTGCTCCGACGCGTACGTCTTGAGCAGCAGCCGTCGGGCGCTGCTGTAGGTGCCCTGGTAGGGCCGCTGGATCCGGCCCGGCTCGCGGACCGGATGCACGGTCACCACCGGCTGCTCATCGGTGAACAGGATCCAGTCGCGGTCGGTCTGGCCGAGCTCGCGCCAGGGCCGGTGGATGTCGTAGCCGAGGGTGGCGAGAATGTCGCGGAGGTTCTTGCCCTGCCAGGCGCCGGGCCAGGAAGCGATGGCGCCGTCGGCGATGCTCTTGGCGGAGTCGGGTACTAGGGATGCCTCTGTGACCTGGTGGATCTGCCCCTGGCCGTGACATTCCGGGCAGGCTCCGGCGACCGTGTTCGGCGAGAATGAGTCAGAATCGAGGCGCCGCGGGTTGTTGTTTCCGGCGCGCGACATGAGCATGCGGAGCGAGTTGGAGATCCGGCTGAGGGTCCCCACCGTCGAGCGGGCCGACGGGATGGTCCGCCGCTGGTTGAGGGCGACCGCGGGCGGCAGGCCGGTGATGGCGTCCACTTCGGGGACCGGGAGTTGCGCCAGTAGCCGCCGGGCGTAAGGCGCCACCGACTCCAGGTACCGGTGCTGGGATTCGGCGTAGATCGTGCCGAAGGCGAGTGATGACTTGCCCGATCCGGAGATCCCGGTGAACGCGACCAGCGAGTCCCGCGGGATGTCGGCATCGACGCCACGGAGGTTGTGCACCCGTGCGCCGCGCACCTGTATATAGCCCACGTCCCCAGTGTTACCCAGGCTGGCCCTCGTGGTGCATCTGGTTCAGCGCGTCGACGCAGCTTGTCAGGAACTCGTTGAACGTCGCGATCTGGCCGGGGGTCAGGTCCCTGAGCAGTCCAGCCTCGGCGCGGTCAATGAACTGGTCGCACTTTTCGAGCAGTTCATCGCCCGCGGGCGTCAAATAGGTTCGCAGGATCTTCTGGTGCTTGGGATCTGGCTCCCGCCGGATAAGTCCGCTGTGTTCTAGGCCTGCTATCACCTGGTTCATGGCCTGGGCGGACACGAAGGACCGGCGGGCGAGTTCGGCCGACGAGATACCCGGCCGCGCGCGCAGCACCGACAGTGCCGTGTACTGGTTGGTGGTGATTCCGAGGCCGCGCAACTGTTCGTCGAGAAGCGACTTGACGCCGCGCTCGACCCGCTTGATCAGGTACGTGGTCCGTGCGGGCGGAGTTGACATGTGGTCTAATTTATCAAGAAACTTGACATAGGAGTGAGATGGACGCGAGCAACAACCACACGGGCTCCTGGGAAACCGTTCTCCTTGAGGTCAAGGACGGAATCGCGTGGGTGACCCTGAACCGCCCGGCCAAACGGAACGCCATGAGCCCGCAGCTTAATGCCGAGATGTGCGAGGTGCTCGAGGTCGTCGAGGCGGACGATGCCGCGAAGGTTTTGGTGCTCACCGGAGCGGGCGAGTCGTTCTCGGCGGGCATGGACCTCAAGGAGTACTTCCGTGACGTCGACCAGGCGCCGGCCCACGTGCAGGTGAAGGTCCGCCGGGAGAACGCCCAGTGGCAGTGGAAGCACCTGATGAACTACTACAAGCCGACGATCGCGATGGTCAACGGCTGGTGCTTCGGCGGCGCGTTCACCCCGCTGGTCGCTTGCGACCTGGCGATAGCGGCCGAGGATGCCATCTTCGGGCTGTCCGAAATCAACTGGGGCATCCCGCCGGGCGGCGTGGTGAGCCGGGCGCTCGCGGAAACGATGGGCTACCGGGATGCGCTGTACTACATCATGACCGGGGAGACCTTCGACGGGCGCCGCGCGGCCGAGGTGGGCCTGATCAACAAGGCGGTACCCCGCGAGTCGCTGCGTTCCGCGGTGACGGAACTCGCGACCTCGCTGCGGGACAAGAACCCGGTGGTGCTGCGCGCCGCGAAGACCGGGTTCAAGGTCACCCGCCAGATGGACTGGCTGCAGGCCGAGGACTACCTGTACGCGAAGCTCGAGCAGTCGCAGTTTCTCGACGCCGAGCGCGGCCGGCAGGCTGGGCTGTCCCAGTTCCTGGACGAAAAGTCCTTCCGGCCTGGCCTGGGGTCTTACGACCGGGTTACTGAAGACCCGAGCGGACGGACGTGATGCGCTCGGTGTTGAAGCCGAGCCAGTGCATCCGGCCCACATAACGGGCGTGCTCGATCTTGATGCACCGATCCACGATCACCGTCAGGCCACCGTCCTCCGCGATCTGAGTGCCTTCGGCGTTGATCACGCCGAACTGGCACCAGAGGGCGTCGGCACCGATTGCCACGGCATCCCGCGCGATCCCCGGCAGCGCGTCCGGTGCGCGGAAGACGTCCACGACGTCTACCTGCACCGGGACGTCGAGCAGGCTCGGGTAAGACTTCTCCCCGAGGATCTCCTGCTCGCGGGGATTCACCGGGATCACGGTGTACCCGTGCCGCTTGAGGTAATAGCCAACGAAGTTGCTTGGCCGCAGCTGGTTGCTCGACAGGCCGACGATCGCGATCGTCTTGGCGGTGTGGATAACCCGCTGGATCGCCGTCGGATCCTGGTACTTTTCCAGATCCATAAGAACTGCACCTTCTCCAACGCCTGCTCCAGATCCCAGATCAGGTCCTCGACTGACTCAATGCCGACCGACAGCCGCACTGTTCCCGGCCGGACGCCCGCGGCCAGCAGTTCCTCGTCGCTCAGCTGGCGGTGGGTGGTGCTGGCCGGGTGGATGATCAGGCTCTTCGCGTCGCCGACGTTCGCGAGGTGGGACCAGAGCGTGACGCCGCGAATGAGATCCTGCCCGCCGATCCGGCCGCCAGCGCAGTCGAACGAGAACACCGCGCCCGCGCCGCGCGGCAGGTACTTATCCACAAGCGGCTGGTACTTGTTCGACGGCAGCCCGGGATAGCTGACGTTCGACGCCTTCTCGTGGCCTTCGAGGAACGACGCGACGGCGACGGCGTTGGTCACGTGCCGTTCCATCCGCAGCGACAGCGTCTCGAGTCCCTGCAGGAACAAGAAGGCGTTGAACGGCGAGAGTGCCCCGCCGAGATCGCGCAGCGTCTCGGCCCGGAGCTTCATCAGGTAGCCGTAGGTGCCGAACGTCTCGTGAAACTGCAGGCCGTGGTAGGCAGGCGACGGATCCGCGACCACCGGAAACCGTCCGTTGGACCAGTTGAACAGGCCAGACTCGACGACGACACCGCCGATGCTGGTGCCGTGACCGCCGATGAACTTGGTCGCCGAGTGGATCACGATGTCGGCGCCCCAGTCGATCGGCCGGCACAAGTACGGCGTCGCGAACGTGTTATCCACAACCAGCGGCAACTCGTTGTCATGCGCGATCGAGGCGACCGTCTCGATGTCCAGCACGTTCCCGGCCGGGTTGCCGATCGTCTCGGCGAAGAAGGCCTTCGTGTTCGGCTGGACGGCTTGCCGCCACGCGTCCGGGTCGTCGGGGTCGACCCAGGTCAGCTCCACGCTCATCTTGCGCAGCATGTGCTTGAGCTGGTTGACCGTCCCGCCGTAGAGCGCCTGGGATGAGACGACGTGATCGCCCGGCTCTAGCAGCGTGAACAGGGCGGCTGCCTGCGCGGCGATCCCGCTGGCGAACGCGACCGCGCCACTGCCGCCCTCGAGGTTCGCCACCCGCTCCTCGAACACCGCGACGGTCGGATTCATGATCCGCGAGTACGTGTTCCCGTATTCCTGCAGGTTGAAGTACGCAGCCGCTGACTCCGGGTCCTCGAACACGTAGCTGGTCGTCTGGAAGATCGGCACGGCACGCGCGCCCGTGTTCGGGTCGGGGCGTTGCCCCGCGTGCAGCTGCCGCGTCTCGAATCCGTACTCGTGGCTCTCCTCGGTCACGAAGCTTCCTCCAGGCTGTGCTTGCTAAAGAAGTGACGGATAATCGGCGTCTGCCGCGCTTCTTCCAGCAGGAAGCAGTCGTGGCCGTAGGGTGCCTCGATCACATGAGACTCGACCGGCTTGCCGAGAGTGCGCAGCGCGTCCGCGATCTCGCTCGACGCGGACGGCGGGTATAGCCAGTCCGAGCTGAACGCGATCAGCAGCGTCCGCGCTTGTATGTCCTTGACTGCCCGGGTGAGCGATCCGTCGCCATGCTGACGCGCGAGATCGAAATAGGTCAGCGCCCGCGAGGTGTACAGGTAAGTGTTGGCGTCGAAGCGGCGCACGAACGAGTCGGCCTGGTGCCGCAGGTAGCTCTCGACCTCGAACTCCGGCTCGGTGATCGTGTAGCGGATGTCATTTGCTGAGTTCGTCTCCTGGGGGGTACGGGGGGTGGTCCCCCCGGGGGACCGCTGCAGCCTCCGGCCGAACTTGTCGCCCAGCGCCTGGGCGGACAGGTAGGTGACGTGCCCGACCATCCGCGCCACCCCCATGCCGGCGTCCGGGGTGCGGCCGGTGCCGTAGTAATGGCCGCCCTGCCAGTCAGGATCGCGCATGATCGAATCACGAGCGATCGAGTTCCAGGCCATGCCCTGCGGGTGCAGAGCGTGCGTGCTGGCGATCGCGACGACGGAATCGACCTGATCGGGAAACAGGATCGCCCACTCGAAGGCCTGCATCCCGCCGAGTGAGCCGCCGGCCACCGCCGCGAGCCGGTCAATACCGAGCGCGTCGAGGAAAGCGCGTTCCGTCCGCACCATGTCCGCGACGGTGATCACCGGGAAGTCCGCGCCGTATGGCTCGCCCGTCGCGGGGTTAACCGATGACGGCCCGGTGGTGCCGCGGCAGCCGCCGAGCAGGTTCGTCGAGACGACGAAGAAACGGTCGGTGTCGAATGCCTTGCCAGGCCCGATCATCCCGTCCCACCAGCCGAGCCCCTTGCCGCCCGTACCGTCCCGATCGGTGGCCCCGAACCCGTCCCGCGTGCTCTCCTCGTCTGGCTTTTTCGCGAAGCCCGCCGCGTGGGCGTCGCCGCTGAGCGCGTGACACACCAGGATGACGTTGTCGCGCTGGGGTGAGAGGGTGCCGTAGGTCTCGTATGCCACCCGAATCGGATGCAGGTCTCGCCCGCAGTCGAGCCAGACCGGTTCCGGCAGATCGAGGTACCGCGTCTCGACGGTGCCAACCGAGCCCGCCGTGGCAGTGCTACTAGCAAGTGGCAGGACAGGCTCTGACATGGGCCTATCGTAGCCCGGCCCTTCCGGTGTATTGTCAAGCATACCCATCGGGAATCTTGTGAAATAAGTGAGGGGAGTCACGGGATATGACCACTGTCACCAATGGGGTGAATGTGGACGCGCTGCTCGAGGCCCGGGAAGTGCTGAAGGGCGCACCCGAGGCCGCCCAGTTCACCTGGCGAGCAGCCGCCAAGTGGAATAACGGCGTGCACAGCACGATCAAGGTCCAGAGCTTCTTCGGCCTCGGGCAGGAGCAGAGCCACAAGGAGGAGTCGGTGTTCGAAGCCGACCATCCAGAGGTCTTCGCGGCGGAGGACAACGGCATCACGCCGATCGAATACCTCATCGTCGGCCTGGCGAGCTGCCTGACCGCTGGCGTGGCGTCCGTCGCGCAGAACCGCGGCATCCAGCTTCGCTCGGTCGAGGCGACGGTCGAGGGCAACCACGACATCCGGGGGATCCTGGGCGCTGACAGCGACGTCCGGAACGGCTTCAACGACATCAAGGTGACGTTCACCATCGACGCGGACGCTTCCAAGGAGGACATCGAAGCGCTGGTCGCCCAGTCGCAGAAGCGCTCCGCCGTGTTCGACGCTCTCACGAATCCGACGGATGTCACCGTCGAGGTTGCCTGAGTCCATAACGACGGTCGTCATCGGGGCGGGACACGCGGGTCTCGCGGCGAGCTATTTTCTCGGCGACCGGTCGATTGAGCACGTCGTCCTGGAACGCGGGGAGGTAGCGAACTCCTGGCGGCATGAACGCTGGGACTCGCTGCGGCTGCTCACTCCGAACTGGCAAAGCCGGCTTCCGGGCCTTCGCTACGAAGGCCCGGACCCGGATGGCTACATGACCACGGCGGAAGTGACCGAGTTCATCGAGCGCTTCGCCAAGGCCTCGCTTGCCCCGGTCCGGACCGGGGTCAACGTCACCTCGGTGCGGCGCACCGACGACGGGTACCGCGTGGTGACGTCGCAGGGCGAGCTTGCCTGCCGGACGCTGGTCATCGCTTCCGGTGCCTGCAACCGGCCGACGGTGCCGCGGTTTCACGATGCGGTGCCGTCGTCCGTCGCGCAGCTGACCCCGTTTGATTACCGGGACCCGTCTTTGCTCCCGGACGGGGGAGTGCTCGTCGTGGGAGCGTCGGCGACCGGGGTCCAGCTGGCGGCCGAACTGCGGCGGTCGGGCCGGCCGGTGACCCTCTCGGTGGGCGAGCACGTGCGGTTGCCGCGCACCTACCGGGGACGCGACGTGCTGTGGTGGATGGACGCGTCGGGCGTGTGGGACCAGCGCTACGACGAGGTCGATGACCTCACCCGGGCCCGGCGGCTGCCGTCGCCGCAGCTCGTGGGGACTCCCGAGCGGGCCACGCTCGATCTCAACGCGCTCACCGCGCTGGGCGTCGACCTGGTGGGTCGCTGGGCGACCGTACGTGACGGCGACGCGCTGTTCTCTGGCGGCCTGCGCAACGTGTTCTCGCTCGCGGATCTCAAGATGAACCGGCTGCTGGACTCCTTCGATGCCTGGGCTGGCTCCTCCGAGCGCTCCGAGCGCTTGGAACCGACCCGGGTACCGCCCTCGACGCGGTTGCGGCTTGACCTGACAAGCGGCGAGATTCGCACGGTGGTGTGGGCAACGGGCTTCCGGCCCGACTACGAGTGGCTCGACGTGCCGGTACTCGACGAGAAGGGTCTGCTGCGCCACGACGGCGGTGTGGTCGACAGCCCCGGACTGTACGCCCTGGGCCTCCCCGTCCTGCGCCGCCGCAAGTCCACCTTCATCTACGGCATCGAAGACGACGCCCGCGAAGTGGTGGATCACCTAGCGGCCCACCTGGCCGGGGCGCGGGGGCACCTTAGGGGCATCGTTGACTCATAGCCGCCCCTCTATGGGCGTCGATGACTCATCGCTGCCCTTCGGGCGCGGCGGGAACGCTAGCCCACTGGATGGCGGTTGGCGGATTGGGCCACGATTCCGTCGACGTCACCGGGCCCCGCTTTCGCCGTCACGTCGCGCTGGGTGAGGGTCTCGCCGCAGGATGAGCAGGTCATGACCGAGTCCGCGACGTTCCCGCAGGTCTTGTGGATCATTACGACCGGCGGTCCGTCCGGGGCGGCGTACTTGTCTCCCCACTGACGCATGGCGACGAGCACGGGCCATAGATCGCGGCCCTTTTCGGTGAGCCGGTACTCGTATCGCGGCGGATGCTCACTGTAGGGGCGCTTTTCCAGGATGTCGTTATCGACCAGGCTGGTAAGCCGCTGGATGAGGATGTTCCGCGAGATCCCTAGGCGCTGCTGGAACTCATCGAAGCGGCGGACGCCGATGAAGACGTCGCGGATGACCAGCATCGTCCACCAATCGCCCACCATCTCGAGGCACTGGGCCACCGAGCAGTGCATGCCGGCGAAGCTTTTCCGTTCCACGACGCCACGATAGTGGGTTGCATCATAGAACTCCAATCCTCTATGGTGCGTTCTATGACGCTACTCACCCAACGGGCGCGGGCGGGGAAGTCGGCTAGCCCAGCACAAATCCTCACGATCGTCTGTGCCGGCGTCGTGCTGGCCAGCCTTGACCTGTTCATCGTGAACGTGGCGCTACCGCAAATCGCCCGCGATCTGCGCACGCCCAACCTCGCGGAGCTGTCCTGGGTGCTCAACGGCTACGCCATCGTCTACGCGTCGTTGCTGGTGTTCTTCGGCCGGCTGGCCGACCGGTACCGGCGGGACCGGGCGTTCCTGCTCGGCGTCGCGGTGTTCACCCTCGCCTCGGCGGCCTGCGCCGCCTCATCTAGTGTCGGCATGCTGATCGCCTTCCGCCTGGTCCAGGCGGGTGGGGCCGCCCTGCTCACCCCGACATCCCTCGGCCTGGTGCTCGCCTCCTATGAGCCGGCGCGCCGGCAAGGCGCGGTGCGCGCCTGGACCGCCGTGGGTGGTCTGGCCGCGGCGATCGGCCCGGTGATCGGCGGGCTGCTGGTGACGGCCAGCTGGCGATGGGTTTTCCTGGTCAACGTCCCGATAGGTCTCGTCACCCTGGTAGTTGGCTGGCGCCGCCTTCCGGCCGTCCCAGGACACGACATCGAGCGGCCCGACCCGCTCGGCGTCGTCCTTTCCGCCGCCTGGGTCGGCCTGCTCACCTTCGGCTTGGTCGAGGGGCCCGACTGGGGCTGGGGCTCCGCCTCGGTCGAGGTGATTCTCGCCGCCGCGGTCATCCTGCTGGCCTTGTTCGTGCTGCACTGCCGGCGTAGCCGGACTCCGCTGGTGCACCCGGATCTGTTCCGGTCCAGGCAGTTCACCGGTGCTTCGGTGGTGGCCGTGTTCTTCTCCGCCGCGTTCGGCGCCATGCTGCTGTCCGTGGTGCTGTGGGAGCAAGACGCGTGGCACTGGTCCGCGCTCAGGTCCGGGCTGGGCATCGCTCCCGGTCCGCTGATGGTGCCTCTGCTGTCGTTCCTGGTGGCCGGGCGTCTCATCCGCCGCTACGGCCCCGCCCTGGTGATCAGCCTGGGCAGCTTCGTCTTCGCTGCCGGGGCGGCCTGGTGGTCGCTGGCCGTGACCAGCGTCCCTGACTACGCCTCGGGAATCGTCGGGGGCATGCTGCTGACCGGAGCCGGAGTGGGCCTGACGCTGCCCACAATGATGGCCACGGCGGTGGGATCGCTTCCGCCGCATGCCTTCGCCACCGGGTCGGCGGTCGTCAACATGATCCGTCAGACCGGCATAGCGGTGGGCGTGGCCGTGCTGATCGCCGTCCTAGGTCAGGGGGCGGCGAGCCTGGCGGCCTTCGAGCGTGGCTGGTGGGTAATCGCGGCGCTCTCAGCCGTCGGCATCATCCCGGCCCTCACGTTGCTGCGCCAGCCGCGAAAGGCTTCGTGACGGGCGGTACCTCGGTCACTTCAAGGTCGTTTCCGGCTCAGGGATATCGTCTCGGTTCGTAGCGATCCACTCGTTCATCTTCTCCCACCAGCCGAACAGCCAGTCCAGTTGCGTGTCGCGGTCGGCGTCGCGTGGCACCTCGTCGGCGGGCACTCGCCAGCACTGCGCGGACACCGAGATCCCGGACGGCAAGTTCCGCCACATGTCGGCCACGCTGGCAAACTGGTCGAGCCCGGTGTGCGCGACGAACACCACGTCGGCGGCCGGACAGGCTTTGGTCGCGGCCAGCACCCCGCCCGGCCGGGGCGGGAGCAGGTGCGGCATCGCCGCGGCGCGCCGCGAAAGATCCGCCGAGCCAGAACGACGCAGCCGCCTGATGCCGTGCCGCCACCTCCCCGGGGTCCAGTTACCGCCCTCGGGGAAGATCACCAGCGCGTCATCATCGCCGAGGCTGGAGGCCAGCCGCGAGATCTGCTCGGTGAATATCCCGGCCCCAGCCTTCCGGCCGATGAACACATTGGGCAGCCGGTTCGTGACCACGTCGAGCCCCGGGTCGAGTTGCAGCGACGCCTTCATGACGATCCGCGGCCGCCGGTGGCAGACGTTCAGCAGGTAGTGCACCAGCAGTGGCGAGTCGCCGGGGCCCGCATGCCTGCTGAGCACGATCAGCGGCGGCCGCGCCGCTGCTGGTTCGCCGTTAGCCGCTGCTGGTTCGCCGTCGGTCTCCGGATCGTCGTCCGGTCCCCGGACCGTCACCTGCAGTCCGCACACCCGCTCCGCCGCCCCGTACACCAGCCCGAGGAACCATCTCAGCAGTCCGTAATGCCGGGCCTGGTACTGCTTCGTCTCCATCCGTCCGCCGAACCCGCTCGCTATCCACAGCCCCAGGGAGACCACCAACGCCGCTGTTTCGCCGCCAAACCAGATCAATGCCAGCCACAGCAGCCGTAGCCACCGCAACCGACCCGGTTGTACCAGGCCAAGCACGCGGAGCAGGATCGTCAGCAGGGCGAGGACTGGTGACAGCACGATCAGGCCGGCGCCGAGCGCCATCACGAGCGGCGCGAGGATCAGCCGCCGTAGCGGCCAGGGCGGGATCATCACGTCCCTCCGATGGGTCAGTCAAGCTGGGCGAGGTAATCAGCGGACGCCCCGTAGGCGCGCTCGATACTCAGCTTTACCCGTTTTTTGTCCCGGTACCGGAACTGAGACCATCCCGGCGGAAGATGATCTCCCCCCGTCGGCAGGACATACACCTGCACGTTCTCGGGAAGCTCCGCCATCTCTTCGTGGAACCGGTGCCGCCGGGCGATCTCGAACGAGACCAGCGCCACCTGCCAGGGCTTGCGCGGCACAGTCAACGGCGACTCGATCCGGCCCGCGTGCAGCACGTAGACGGTCGTCGCACCGAGCGCCACCGCCCGCCCCACCGGTATCGAGTCGACGAGGCCGCCGTCGAAGTAGTGCTCGCCGTCGATCTCGGCGGGCGGCAGCAACCCCGGTACGGCACATGAGGCCGCCACTGCGGGAACCACCGGTCCCTTGCTGAACCAGCGCGCGCTCGCCGACTCGATGTTCGCCGCGACGCACTGGAACGGCAGTTCAAGATCCTCGAAATCCGGCCCGGGTAGCAACTGGGCGAGCAGTCGCCGCAACGGTTCCATCGAATGGAGATGGGTCCCGGAGCGCGCTAGCCGGGCGGCCCGCCCCACCAGCGTCTCGCTGAACGCGAGCCGGATGGACTCCCCTTGCCAGAGGTCGCTCAGCTGTTCCGCCGACCCAGCGGGATCGGCCGCCACGAAGACCCCGTTGAGCGCACCAACCGAGGTGCCGACAACGAGGTCAGGCCGGATGCCGGCCTCAGCGAGGGCACGCAGCATGCCGACCTCATGCGCGCCCATCAGGCCACCGCCGCCAAGCACGAACGCCGTACTCACGCTTCCCATTATCCCAGAACGCTCGCCCCCGACCGTCGCTTGGCTCAGTTTCCGCCGCCGCGCGAGCCCAGCCCGTTCCCGCTCTGGCCGGCCTTTCGCGAGTAACCGGTCATGGGAGTCGCCCCAGGTGGGTAGGCCCACCACGTGGACAAGCTCGCGACATACCGGAGCAAACGGGACGCTTCGCGTACCCCGGAGCCGGTACCCGCTGAGCAAGAACAACAATCCAGCGAAGGCCTGACGTTCGTGGTCCAGGAGCATCACGCGCGGCGGCTGCACTGGGACTTCCGGCTCGAGCGGGACGGGGTACTCGTCTCCTGGGCACTGCCGAAGGGCGTCCCCGACGACCCGGCCAGCAACCATCTCGCCGTACATACCGAGGATCATCCGCTGGAGTACGGCCACTTCGAGGGCAGTATCCCCAGGGGCGAGTACGGCGCCGGATCGGTCACGATCTGGGATCACGGCACCTACGAGTCCGAGAAGTGGACCGAACGCGAAGTCAAGGTCATCCTGCACGGTGAGCGGCTGCACGGCGGCTACGTCCTGTTCCAGACCGGCGGCAGTAACTGGATGATCCACCGCGAGAAGCAGCCGCTAACCGCGGTCAAGCCGATGCTCGCCACCCCGGGCAAACCTGGGGATATCGACACGTGGGCGCTGGAGATGAAGTGGGACGGCGTCCGGGCGATGGCCTACATCGAGGGCGGCCGCACCAAGCTGATCTCCCGGACGGGCAAGGACATCACCGCTACCTATCCGGAACTCAAAAGCCTCGGCCGGGGCGTCAAACAAGCCCTGCTCGACGGGGAGATCGTCGCGTTCGGCGACGACGGATGGCCGGACTTCGAGGCGCTCCAGTCGCGCATCCACGCGCGAAACCCAGCCGAGGCCGCCCGCCGGGCCGCGGTCACGCCGGTCGGATACCTCGCGTTCGACCTGCTGCAGATCGACGGCCGCCCGTTCGCGGACCGCTCTTACGAAGCCCGTCGCGACGAACTCGAGAAGCTCACGCCCAACGACGCGCTCCAGATTCCGCCCCGCTTCGCTGGCACGGACTTCGACGCCATCATGGACACCGCCCAGCAGCACGGGCTCGAAGGCATCGTCGCCAAGAGGAAAGACTCCGCATACGAGCCAGGGGCCCGCACGACCGCCTGGCGCAAGATAAAGAACCGGCAGGACCAGGAGGTCGTCGTCGGCGGCTATAAGCCGGGCAAGGGCAACCGCGAGGGCACGATCGGCTCGCTGCTGGTCGGCGTCTACGACGGAAAAACGCTCAGCTACACCGGTCACGTCGGCACCGGCTTCACCGACGCGACGCTCCGCATGCTCCAGCGCAAGCTAACGATCCGCGACAGTTCGCCCTTCGCCGAGGTTCCGGCCGAGCACGCGCGGGTAGCGGTCTGGACCGAGCCGGAACTCGTGATTGACGTGGTCTTCGAGGCATGGACAAGGGCGGGCCGGATGCGTGCCCCGGTCTACCGGGGGCTGCGCGACGACAAGGACCCAGCCGAGGTGGTGCGCGAAACATGAGCAACAAGGTCGAGGTCGATGTCGACGGCCAGACGCTGACCCTCAGCAACCTGGACAAGGTGCTGTACCCGGAGGCCGGGTTCACCAAGGCCGAGGTGATCAGCCACTACCAGCAGGTCGCACCGGCGATGCTGCCGCATCTCGCCGGCCGCCCCGCCACCCTCAAGCGCTACCCCGAGGGCGTCGACGAGGAGTCGTTCTTCCAGAAGCACGCGCCGCAGCACCGCCCGGACTGGGTGCGCACCGCGAAGGTACCGTCCCAGAGCTCCCGTGGCCGCAACGCGGGCACCGTGGAGTACGTGATCATCGACGGGCTGCCGTCGCTGGTCTGGGCGGCGAACCTGGCCGCGATCGAACTGCACGTCCCGCAGTGGCGGCTGCCCGCGGGCGAGAATCCCGACCTGATCGTCTTCGACCTGGACCCGGGTGCCCCCGCCACCATCGTGGAGTGCTGCCGGGTCGCCGAGGCACTGCGCCCGCTGCTGGAGAGCGACGGGCTGACACCGTTCGCGAAAACCTCGGGCGGCAAAGGCCTGCAGCTTTACGCGCGCACCAACGGCCGCAGCAGCGAGCAGAACAGCGAGCTCGCCAAGTCGTACGCCGAGCGGCTCGAAAAGGACCACCCGGTGCTGTCCCGGATGACGAGGTCGCTGCGCGCGGGCAAGGTGCTCGTCGACTGGAGCCAGAACAACGCCTCCAAGACCACCGTCGCCCCCTACTCGCTCCGCGCCCGCAGCCGTCCGACGGTCTCCACCCCGGTCACCTGGGACGAGGTGGAATCCTGCCGCGAACGCGAGGACCTGGTGTTCACCGCGGCGGACCTCCCGGCCCGCCTCGACTCACTCGGCGACCTGTTCGCGCCGCTCAGCGATGAGAAATAGTCCGTAGGCGGCCACCGTGGAGTCATCGGTGATCTCGCCGTTATCAATCATTTTTTCTAGGTCATAACGACGAACCCAGTCTTGCCGCATGTCTTGTTCCTCAACTTCGCGGTCCGGTTCGCCGGGTGTGAGCCCGGCGGCGAGGAAGATGTGCCCGCGCTGGTTGGTGAGCCCGTGTGCGCAGTGCAGCGTGCCGAGCTTCGTCATGGTGGCGGCGCGGAACCCGGTCTCCTGCGTCAGTTCCAGCCGCGCGAGCTCCTCTGGGGTTCCCCCCGGATCGCCCGGCGGGAACCCGCCTTGGGGAAACGACCAGGTGCGCCTGCCGATCGGATAGCGATACTCCTCGACGAGATGGAAACCGTCGTTATGGACAGGAATTACTAGTGCGAAGTCGGGCTTTTCGATGAAGGCGTAGCTACCGCGTGAGCCATCACGACGCTCGATGTCGTCGCGGCGCAGCCGCATCCACGGGTCGGAGTAGACGACGCTGGTCGCCAGGGTGCGGATGTCTGGATCCATGGGAAGCATTATTGTGCTGCCCGGAATGTCGGTGCCCCTCCGTACGGTCGCCTTGTGCGGGCCGGAATGTCGGTGGCCATCCTTACAGTCGTCCTATGGGCGACCGCTGCGTGACATGTTCCGGGCTGGCCAGCGCCCGGTGGCAGCGGTGCTACCAGTGTGAGCGGCACC
>JBEKHI010000144.1:0-21768 GCA_050012355.1 Streptosporangiaceae bacterium
GGGCATGTGCTGCGGCTTCGCCGCGCCTTGGGGCCAGAGGCAGGGGACCGGATCGTGGCGTGTGATCCGGGCTATCTCATCCGGGTGACCGACGCTGAGCTGGACGTGCTGGAGTTCCAGGAACTCTGCCTCAGTTCCGGCGCGGCTATCCGCGACCAGGACTGGGCCGGAGCGTCGACCGCGGCGACCGAGGCGCTGGCCCTGTACCAGGGCACGCCCTTGGTCGACGTGCCGTGTCAGGCGCTGCGCGACGCGTGGGTTCCGCAACTAGAGCAGGCGCGGGTGCAGGGGCTGGAGTGGCGCATCGAGGCCGACCTGCGGCTAGGCCGCCGTGACCAGCTGGTCCCTGAGCTGCGGGATCTTGTCGGTGAATACCCGTTGCGGGAGCGCTTCCACGCGCAGCTGATGGTCGCGCTGGCCGGTGCCAGGCGGCAGGCCGAGGCGCTGGCGGCCTATCAGGACACGCGCCGGGTGCTGATCGACGAGCTGGGCATCGAGCCGGGGCCCGAGCTACGGGAACTGCAGGAACGCATCCTGGCGGGAGACACTGAGCTGCTCAGCCCGGTTCGTCAGGCCGTGGCCGTCCACCCGTCCGTGGTTCCACGGCAGTTGCCGGCGGCGGCCGGGCATTTCGTGGGCCGGGAGACTGAGCTGAAGGTGCTGTCGGAACTGCTGCCCCGGCAGGCTGAGGCCGGCGGCCCGGTGGTGATCTCGGCGATCAGCGGTACCGCCGGGATCGGCAAGACGGCGCTGGCGGTGCACTGGGCACACCAGATGGCGCTGCGTTTCCCCGACGGTCAGCTCTATGTCAACTTGCGCGGTTTCGACCCGTCGCATGCACCGGTGGCGCCGACTGACGCGATACGGCGGTTCCTGGATGCGCTGGACGTCGCGCCAGACCGCATTCCGGCCGACCCGGACGGGCAGGCAGCGCTCTACCGGTCCCATCTCGTCGGCCGTCGCCTGCTGATACTCCTCGACAACGCCCGCGACGCCAGTCAGGTACGTCCGCTCCTGCCGGGCGTGCCCGGCTGCCTGGTGGTCATCACCAGCCGCGACCAGCTCGGCGGGCTAGTGGCCTTGGACGGCGCCGTCCCGCTGACGCTGGACCTGCTCACCGAGCCCGAGGCGCTAGACCTGCTGATCGGCCGCCTCGGCAGCGAGCGCGTCCTGCCGGCCAAGGGTACGGCCAGCGAGCTGATCAACCTGTGCGCCCGGCTGCCGCTGGCGCTGAACATCGCCGCCGCCCGCGCCGCCCTCAACCCGGAGCAGCCGCTGTCAGAGCTCGTCGAGGAACTGCGCGACGCCCGCCGGCGGCTGGAGACCTTGTCCATGGGGGATGCCGCAGCGGACGTGAGCGCGGTCTTCTCCTGGTCCTACCGCACCCGCAGCCCGGAGGCCGCGCGGGTGTTCCGGCTGCTGGGCCTGCATGAGGGCCCAGACATCAGCCTGGAAGCGGCGGCCAGCCTGACCGCTCTAGAGCCTGCCCGCGCGCGCCGCGTCCTGAGGGAGCTGACGCGAGCTCACCTGCTCACCGAGCACGTTCCCGGCCGGTTCAGCTTCCACGACCTGCTCCGCGCCTACGCGGCCGACGAAGCGCACGCCCAGGAGAACGGCACCGAACGGGCAGCCGCGCTCCGGCGGGCCTGCGACTTCTACCTGCACACCGCCCACGCCGCCGACCGCCTCATGAACCCGCACCGCCCGCTCGTCGGGCTCGATCCGCCCGCCCCCGGCACCCGGCCCCAACCGCTACCAGACGTGCCTGCGGTGATGGCCTGGTTCGACGCCGAACACGCGAATGCGCTTGCCGCCCAGCGCACCGCCGCCAGCTACGGCTGGCACAGCATCGTGTGGCAACTGGCCTGGACACTGACCAACTACTACCGCCGCCGAGGACGTCGTGAAGACCAGATCGTGGTGTGGCGGTCGGCAGCGGGTTCCGCGGCCCACCTGCCCGACTCCACCTCGCGCGTCCGCGCCCATCTGCACCTCGGCAGCTCGCTAGCCGAGTCTGGGCATCACGAGGAGGCGATCGAAAACCTCAACCACGCTCTCGCCCTAGCCGAAAAGCACCACAACCCCGCCGGCCAAGTTCACGCGCATTTCGCGTTCCAGCGTGCCTGGGAAGACGAGGGCGATTACCGGCAGGCCCTGTACCACGCCAGACGTGCCCTCGGACTCTCCCGCGACCTCGATCAGCCGGTGTGGCAGGCCGACGCACTCAACGCGGTGGGCTGGTCTGCCGCTCATCTCGGGGACTACGAGACCGCCCGTACCCACTGCGAAGCCGCCGTTGCCCTGTGTGAACACGGCGGCAGCCTCGACAGCCGTGCGAACTGCCTGGACAGCCTCGGCTACGTCGAACACCGCACCGGGCACCACGACCTGGCCATCGAACGCTACCAGCAGGCACTCAGCGTGCTCCGCGGCCTCGACGACGGCTACCGCTGCGCCGATACCCTGGATAAACTCGGCCACCCCTACGCCGCACTAGGCCAGCACGAGCACGCCCGCACCGTGTGGCGGCAAGCGCTCGAGCTCTACCGGCGCCAGGGCCGCACCGAGGAAGCCGAACGCGTCCAGCGTCAACTCGACGCCATCGGAGCCTGATGCCTGCCGACCGTCTGAGCGGGCTGCCCTAGTCCGTCCCCTTAACCGGCTAGCCGGTTAAGGGCCAAGGACGCGAGTAGCGTCGTACCGTCGCTTAGCGCCTCGTTGCCGAAGACCGCGTCCGGACTGTGATTGAAGGTCGCTGACATCGGATCACGATCTGCTGGGCACGCGCCGAGGAACACCATCGTCCCTGGTACTTCCTGCAGTACGAACGAGAAGTCCTCCGAGGGGCTCAGCGCCTCGGGCGCCCAGATCAGCCGTCCAGGTCCCAGCGCCTCCTCCACTGTCCGCGCCGCGAAGTCGGTTTCGCCGTGGTCGGTGACGGTGACCGGGTAGTTCATCGTGTGTTCTGTCGTCACGGTGACGCCGTGCGCGGCGGCGATGCCATCGACGACCCGACGGATCCCTTGTACCACTCGTGCCTTGGTTTCCTGGCTGAAGGTCCGAACCCCGATCCGCAACTCAGCCTCGTCCGGGATGACGTTCGCCGCTGTGCCAGCGTGGATGCTGCCGACCGAGATCATCGCGGGGGACAGCGGGGGGAACTCGCGGTTCGCGTAGGTCTGCAGCGCTAGGACCATCTGGCAAGCAGCGGGGACTGGGTCCTTCAGCAGGTGTGGCTGGGAGTCGTGCCCGCCCTGGCCATGGATGACAACCCTCAGGGCGTCGCCGCCGGCCAGCAGCGGACCCTTTCTGGTTAGCACTAGCCCGGTCGGCAGCAGCGAGGAGGCGACGTGCAGCGCGTAGGCAGCCACCGGCCGGCGCCCGGCCGCGTCGAGCACTCCCTCCTCGATCATCAGGCGCGCGCCGTGATGTCCCTCCTCGCCGGGCTGGAACATGAGGACCACGTCGCCGGTCAGCTCGGTGCGGCGCTCGGCGAGTAGCCGAGCCGCGCCGACCAGCATGGCGGTGTGCAGGTCGTGCCCGCAAACATGTGCCCGCCCCTCGATCATGGAGGCGTAGGGGATGCCTGAGGTTTCCGTGACAGGGAGCGCGTCCATGTCGGCCCTGAGCAGCACCACGGCGTTGTCCCCGGTGGCGCCGCCTCCTCGGAGCACAGCCGTGATTGAGGTCAGGGCGGATCCGGTCGAGACCTTCAAGGGCAACCCGTCGAGCGCCGCCAGGACCTTGGCCTGAGTTCGCGGGAGATCCAGGCCCACTTCGGGCTCCCGGTGGATGTCCTCGCGCAACCGCGCCAGGTCCTTGACGAGTTCGGGGGACGGGGCCGCGACTGTCATTTCACGCCCGTGACGATGCCATGCGGAGTAATGGCGCCGATGCAATGGACTCGTTCGACGTGCCCGAATCCGACTGCCTTGAGCGACTCCTCGTACTTATCCCAGGAGTAGATCATTCCGCCGTCACCGGCTACCGCCGCGAAGAACGGGCTCGCGAGGGCAGCCATGAGAGGACCGTCGTAGCCATCCTCCGACATGGAATTCATGATCAGTGCCCGCCCGCCCGCCGGGAGGGCGTCGTGCGCGCGCTTCAGCAGTGCCCGGACCCGCTCCAGTGGCCAGATCTGCATCTGATGGACGAACATCACGGTGTCATAGCCGGTCGGGTACCCGTCCTCGAAGATGTCCGCCGCCACGACCTTGACCTGGTCGGCGAGTCCGGCCGCCTCGACCCGGTTACGGGCTAGCTCGGCGACCCTGGGAATCTCCAGCACGGTGACCTCGGCGCCGGGGTGGCCGCGCGCTATGGCCATAGCGATCGTCGCGTCGCCACCGCCGATGTCCAGGATCCGGCTGGCGGAGCTGAAACCACCGTAGCTGGTGAGGTTGCCACTGGCGATGGCCGACCAGGTGCCCATGAAGTGGTAAAACACCTCGAGCAGGCGCGGGTCCGCACTGAGCCGGTGGTAGACGGTGGGGCCATCGCCGGGGTAGCGCCGTAGCCCGACGTTGCTGTTGGCCCGGAGTGCTTCGGTGAAGTCGGCTACGCCAGGGTAAGTGATGTAGGCCTCGAACCCCACGACCGCGGTGACCAGGTCCCAGTGACCGTCGGTGAATAGTGCCGACAGGGCCGGATGGTTCCGGTAGCCGAGCGGGTCGTGCTCGGTCAAATGGAGTGCGGTGGTGCCGAGCAGCAGGATGTCGAGCGCGCGCTCAGAGAGTTCCAGATCCTTGCCGATTTGCTCGCGGGGGATTCCCGGTGAACGCTCCAGTAGCTCGAAGAGCCCCAGTTCGACCCCGGCGCGGAAGAACTGGAAGGCGTTGTGTCCGAGCAGGATTGTGGTTAGGAAGTCAGGGACGGATGGGTGAGACGGGGACGGGGCCGTTACTTCGGTCATGGTGTCTCCCTGGATGAGAGGTATCGGCGGTGAAACTGGAGTCGAGGGCATTGGCTAGTCGTCGGGCGGCCTCGAAGACATGCGGAGGTCGTAGCAAGGTGAAGTGATTACCGGGGAGCGTCGCCTCCTCGGCGACGCCGCCTCTCGTCTGCCGTGCCCAGTCGGGCCGGTAGCCCCGGAGTTGATCCTGCGCCCACCACACGGTGAGGCGGGCGTCGACGACCGACGGCTGATGGGTCAGCATCAGATGTTCGTGCCACTCGGACAATTCCGCCTGCCGAAGCAGGTCGTCGTCGGTCTTGACATCCGCGCCGCGCTCTCGCGCCCAGGTGGCTAGCAGTTCTAGGCGCTCCTGGAGCGCCAGCCCGGCGGCGCGTTCACGCAATGGCGCCGCGTCCGCAGCGGTAAGGACCAGGTCGCCCCAGGCGGCCGCCAGCGCGACAGCCGGCGCGAGCAGCGGGTCGGGCGTGCCGTTACCCGGCACCGACGAGTCCAGCAGGGCGAGCAGCGCGACCCGCTCCCCGGCCGCCTCCAATGCCGCCGCGACCTCGACCGCCAGCGCGCCCCCCATCGACCAGCCAGCGAGGCAATAAGGGCCTTCGGGCTGGCGCGTCCGTATCTCGTGAGCGTATGAGGCGGCCATTTCCTCGATCGTGTCCGCTTCTGTTTCGCCGGTCTGGGCACGTGACCGGATGCCCAGCACCTCGCGGCCCGCGGGCAGCAGCCTGGTCAGCCATTGATAGGCCATCACGTCGCCGCCAGCCGGGTGTATCAGGAACAGCGGCGCCAGCGTCGTCTGCTCGCGAAGCGTCACGACGAGAGAGTGTCCAGGCCCGGTCGAAATCAGCCGCGAGAACCCGCGCAGCGTCGGAGCCTCGAATACGGCGGTAAGCGGGAGCCGCGTTCCGAAGTGTCGGCTCACGTCGGCTATCAGGCGCGCGGCGAGCAGCGAATGGCCGCCGAGATCGAAGAAATTGTCGTCGAGACCGACCGCCTCCGGTTCTCGCTCCATCAGGTCGGCCCACATCTGGCGGATGGCATGCTCGACGGCGGGCAGCCGGGCGCTGGCTGTCGTGCCTGTTCGCGACGTCGATCCGGGGGCGGGAAGCGCTCCACGGTCGAGCTTGCCGTTGGCTGTGACCGGCAGGGTCGGTATCCGGATAAAGTCGGCCGGCACCATGTAATGGGGCAGCGATCGCTCCAGGAATGATCGCATCTCACGCGGGCCGGGCGATTCGCCCTCGGCGGCCCCGACGATGTATCCGACCAGGCGCTCACCCCACACCTTGACCGCCGCGGCTCGCACCGAAGGATGGGCCGCCATCCTGGTCTCGATCTCGCCAAGCTCGATGCGGTAGCCGCGCAGCTTGATCTGGCCGTCCGCGCGGCCGATGTATTCGATGACACCGGCAGGAAGCATGCGGACCAGATCTCCGGTCCGGTACAGCCGTTGCCCCGGACGCCGGGGATCCGGGACGAACAGCTGTGCTGTGAGCTCGTCGCGACCCCGGTAGCCCGCAGCCAGTTGCACGCCGCCGATGTGGAGCTGGCCGGGGATGCCGACAGGTAGCGGGCAGAGGTGGTCGTCAAGGACTTCCAATCTCGTATTGGCCACGGGGCGGCCGATTGGCACCGGGCCGGTCGCGTCCTCGGGGCGGCACTGCCAGTAGGACACGTCGATGGTGGCCTCGGTGGGGCCATAGAGGTTGTGGAGGCTGATCCCGGCGGGATCGAAGATCTGGAAGAACTGCCCGACCAGATCAGGCGCGAGAGCCTCGCCGCTGGCGAACACGCGACGCAGCGAGTCACATTCAGCCGCCGCGGGGTCGGCCAGGAACACCCGGAGCATGGAGGGAACGAAGTGCACAGTCGTCACTGACTCGCGTTGGATCAGCTTCGCCAGGTAGCCGGGGTCGCGGTGCCCGCCCGGCCTGGCCACGACCAGACGCGCGCCGGTCATGAGAGGCCAGAAGAATTCCCACACTGACACGTCGAACGTGAATGGGGTCTTCTGCACGACCGCGTCGTCTGCCCCGAGCCCGTATTCGTCCTGCATCCACAGCAATCGGTTGACAAGGCCACCATGAGTGAGCATGACGCACTTGGGGGTACCCGCCGAACCCGAGGTGTAGATCAAGTAAGCCGGATCGTCCTTCGTTGTCTCGATCTCGGGGCCGGGCTCCGTCGAGCGGGCAGCGATAGCGTGGCAATCATCGACCGGCAGGACCGGCACGTCATCGGGTAGGACACCCGACGGCAGTGGCCGGTCGGTGAGGACCAGCGCGGCGTCACCGTCGGACAGCATGAACCTCATGCGTTCGGGCGGAGTATCTGGGTCCACGGGCAGATAGGCGCAGCCGGACTTCGCGATGGCGAGCAGGGAGACGACGAGCTCGAGAGAGCGCTCCATATGGACGGCCACGGTCGCGTGGTGCTCGCGACCGCCGCGCACACGCTCATGGATCCGCCGGGCCATCCAGTTGGCCGCGGCGTTCAGTTCCGCGTAGGTCGCGAGGCGATCCTCGAACACGACCGCCGGGGCATCGGGCGTCCGGCGGGCTTGCCGCTCAATCCGGGTGTGTACCAGTGTGTCGAGGTCGTAACACCGCCGCGTGGTGTTGAATCGGCTGAGATACTCTCGTTCTCTCGCTGGCAGCATCTCAGCGGCTTGGATCGTTTCCTCGGGGTGGTTCAGGACGGCGTCGAGCAGCGCCAGATAGTGCTCGACGGTTCGTTCCCGCTCGTCGCTCCCGAAACAGGCCACGTTGAGATCGAAGTCCAGCGCGAACCGCGGCGGAGCCGTTGGCGACTCCCGCTCCTGCCGGACCTGGAGCGTGAGCCGATCGGGGGAGTGGCCGGTGCTGATCAACTCGAACTTCACGGTTCCGCCGAAGCCTGAGAAGACGGCGTTCTGATAATTGAAGTACACGTCGTACAGGTGAATGCTGCCGCGACTACGCGGTGCGTTCTCCTGGTGCCGCGCCGCCTCCGCGAAGACCCGCTGCACCTCGCGCGACAACTGCCGGAACGTCGTGCCGCTCTCCGCCTCGACCTGCAGTGGAAGGGCCCGCATGAACAGGCCGATGGTGTTCCGGAACTCTGCGTCCCGTCCCGCGAACGGCGTGCCCACCCGCATGACCTCGCCACCGCCGACGCGGGACAGATATGCGAACAACGCGGTGGCAAAGCTGATAGCTGGCGAGGCGTGCCCCTCTCGGCGCGCGAACTCGATGATCCGGGAGCTGAGTTCAGCACCGAGGTCGGTAGTGACCCTGACCGTCTGGGTCGTGCCCTCGACCTCATCTTCGCGGCCGTAGAAGGCAATCCGCTCGACCGGACAGGCCAGGACCTGTCGCCAGTAGTCCTGATCGGCGAGATGGCGGGGTGATTCGCGCAGGCTGAGCTCGTGATCCAGGTAGGCCTGGAATAGCGGCAGCGGGGCGGCCTCCTCGAGGCGTCCCCCCGTATCCAGGTCGTAGTACTCCGACATGACACGAGTGATGACGGATATGGACCAGGCATCGCACACCAGATGATCCACGTTGAGGTACCAGGCATAGCTGGCGTCGCCGAGTCTGAGCAGGGCACAGTCGAATACGCATCGGGTGGAGTCCAGGCCGCCTGTCTCGCGCCGCCGCGCCCAGCGCCGGGCAGCGGTCGCAGGATCGGGCTCGTCCGTCAGGTCGACATACGTCACCCGCGCGGGAACCGACGCGTGAATCCGCCGGACCGGGATCCCGTCCGTTGTGTGAAACGTGCTGCGCAAGGCGTCGCTGTGTTCCACCAGCTTCGCGAAGGCACGCGAGAACCGGCGGTGATCGAGTGGGGCGAAGATGCCGAGAAGGGCGGTGACATTCTCGTAGTAGAACCGTTCTTCGCTGGCCATTTGCTTGCCGAAGTAGAGGGCGAGCTGGCTGTCGGTCAGATCGGATGCCGGCTCCGGCGCGACGGCGGTCGCTTCCGGATCGCGGACCGCTCGCCGGATCACGGACTGGAGCTCCTCGGCCCACTCAGAAACGGTGGCGGCGTCGACCAGATCGGAGCGGTACTCAAGGCATCCCAGCAGGACGTCGCCTTGCTCGCGGATGTGCAGGCTGAGATCGAGCGGAGAGACGCCTAGACCGAACTCGTCAGGTGCGGCCGGGATTACGGTCAGCGTTCCGGCGCTCAGCTCGGCCGCGACGGCGGGCTGGAAGGAGAAGGCGGTCTGGCGAACCAGGGGCCGGCCGGCCAGCCTCGGCGGGTTCGCCTCGCGCACGATATCCCCGAACGGCAGATCGTGCGCGAGCGCGCCACGCACCACGTCGCCGACCGCTCGGGACGTCTCGGCGAAAGACTGGCCGGGCCGAAGCTGGATCCGTAGCGGCAAGGTGTTGACGAAGAAACCGATCGATTGTTCTTCGTCGATGCCCCGGCGTTCATCCACCGGTGCGCCGACGACGAGGTCCAGCTGCTGGGTGATCGTGGCCAGCGTGATGGCGTAGGCGGCCAGCAGCATGCCGTAAACGGTGACGTGGCAGCGCAGCGCCGCTTCCTGGAGGTCGCGGTAATCGGATGCGGGAAGCTGGAAGCCGTGCCGGGAGCCCCTGGCCGGTCCGTGCGCGGAGCGCGGCCGGTCAGTTGGCAGGTGGAGGACCGGGAGGTCGCCGGCCAGCTCGTCGCGCCAGTAAGCGACCGCGCGGTCAGCGAGCTCACTATCCGGGTGGCGCTCTCGGGGCAAGTGAGCGGCCGGCCCGGGCAGCGGAGATGATCGCCCGTCCAGGAACGCCGGGTAAATCGCGGCGAGTTCCGCGGCGAAGATGCCCATGGACCAGCCGTCGCAGACCAAGTGGTGCGCCACGACAGACAAGGCGTGGCGCTCAGCGGAGAAACGGTAAAGGACAAACCGGATGAGCGGACCACGTTCCAGTGCGAAAGGGCGTCTCCCGCGGGCCGCGTGGACACGGTGCGCCTGCGCCTGCTGATCCGCGGGCGCCAGATCGGCAAGGTCGATCAACTCGGCATCCACGGGATACGGTTCCATCACCCGCAGGGCCGGGGCTCCGTCGCGCTCAGGGAAGACTGCGCGGGTGGCCGGATGCCGGGCGACGATCTCGGACAGGGTCCGGTTCAGTGTCGTGGTATCGAGCGGACCCACGAGGTAGAACGCCGCCGACAGGTGGTGCGCTGGGCTATCGGGCTCAAGCCGCTGGAGCAGCCAGAGTCTGCGCTGGGCATCCGACGGCGTGCGCAGCGCGTCAGGTTCGGATGGCGGGGCCGGTTGCCGCAGCCGTGTCATCAACCGGTTGCGCTCGGCACCGCTCAGCGACGCGAGGCGATTCAGCAGGTCGTCCACGAGGTGGCCTCCGTCACGCGGTCGACCACGTCGGCAATGGAAACGTGGGTCTCAAGCAGTGCCGCGATCCACCGCTCGAGACCAAACGCGACACAGCCAGTGAACGCGGGATCTCCGTCCTCCAGCGTGATGCCGCAACGTTCCCCGAAGAAGTTGCGGTGAAAGTTCAGCGAGCCGATGGCCAGTGACTCCTGGTGGACGAACTCTTCCTTGACCGGGAACAACTTGGCCATCAGCGCGCGGCCGCCGTCCTTGGCGAAGAACGGGTCCGACGCCGTCTCCACCGCGAGGTCCAAGCCCAGACGACGGGCGAACTCAAGCACCTTGGGCCGGAACGTCGCCAGATGATCCAGGACGTCCTCCCTGGATCCCATGCACACGATCTCCCGCATGGTGAAACCGCGCAGCCTGCGTAGTCCGTCGTAGTGCTCCTCGTTACGGAAGCACTTGGCAATCGTGGTGACCCGACGCGGACCAGAAAGCCGAATGGAACGATGCTCCAGATAAACGCTGTAGCAGGCCGCCGAGGTCAGAGCGTATTCGCTATCGCCGAGCCTCCCGGCCGGAACGGATCGGTCCTGGACTATCGGATCGTCCGCGGAGACGGGCGACTTCAGCGGGGCGGTCAGCAAAGCGAGGTGCGGAAAGTTGAGGAAGTAATCGAGCAAGGCCAGATCGGGAGCCGGGATAACCGGCGGGAAAAGCATCTGCTCCGCTTTGCATTCCCGAGCCCAGGCCAGGAAGCAATTGTCGAGCCGCTCCATGGCATGAACCAGATCGGGGCCGAGCGTGGCGAAGCCGTCGCGGACGGAGTACAGGTCAGTCATCACCCACCACGCTTCGAGGTTCGACCAAGACGTTGTCACGGATGCCGCCGAGGGTCCGCAGGTTCACGACGTTCTCAGGTGTCAGTTCCAGCTCATGACCGGCGAGTTCCTCGAGCAGCAGAAGTAGCTGCGGAATGTCCAGGGAGTCGATGAGGCGTCTGTCGATCAAGTCGTCGTCCCACTCGATCTCGGTGACGTCAGGATGCCGTGCGCGAAGCCAGTTGATGACTCCGTGAATTTTGTCGTCTGTCATGATGCTTCCGTCGCTGTGAACGGGGAGGCGGAAATTATTTCCTGACTCGTGAGGAATCCGGTTATCCGTTTGAAGAACGTCTCATGGTAGGGGGCCCTCGCCGGGTCGTTCAGCACGCTCTCGCGGAATTGATACGGTTCTTGAATTCCCGCGTCTCGGTAAACGGCTGGGTTGTACAGAGACTGAGCACTGGTGACAATATATCGTCTCAGATACAGATCGAGATTGTCGCGGACTTCTTTATCATGGTCACGGAGTCCGTCGTAGAACAACCCGACGAGCTTGCGTCCCATGATAATGTGCCGCCACTCGTCATCATGATGGACCTGGTTGACATCGCGGATCAGCGGATGCAGCGAGACGTCGCGGCCCATCCGAAGATTGAAATGGTCGACGAGTTCCTCGAAGATCAGGATGCGGGCGAAGACGAGGAAGTTACTGACACCGGGGTCCTGATCCGCCGTGCCGATCGGGAACGACTTGTCGGGATAGATCTTGCCGCCGTAGCGTCGGCAGAACTGTGCGAAGAACCACATGTGCCCGTTCTCTTCGCCGAGGAAGCGGTGGAAGAACTCGGACGGCAGCTCAAAGCCGACGGTATGAATTCGCCGGGTCACCTCGATGAGCAATTCGCGGATACCGTGGATGTTGAGGCTGAAAAAGTTGATGGCCTCCCACTTGCTCAGCCGCATGAGCTGTTCCTCATCAAGGGCCTGTCCGGCCGCGGTACCCGCCACCGTGAGCAGTTCGGGTGTCATCCACCATTGCTGCTCTTGGAGTTCATCGACCCACTTGAAACGCGTGTACGGGCTGTAGTGGTGTTCGGTCGAATCGGCGACCAGGTTGCCAAGGGTCTCCGCGATGTCCGACGTGTTCACGTGACCTCTCCGGTTCCGCGCGGTGGCTCGTGTTCGGAGACCAGCTCCGCGACGTGCTCCTCGCCGATGGTGAGCGGCCGGCTTTCCAGCAATGCCGCTAGCTGGGCGACCGTCGAGGAGTGGAAGATGTCCGCGATCGTTATCCGGACCGGGAGCTCCGCCTCGATACGGGCGGCGAGTCGCGATAGGAGCAGAGACTGGGCTCCGGAGGCGAAGAAATCCTCGTGTATCCCGACATCTGGCCGGTCGAGCAGATCGGACCAGATGCCGGCGATCAGGGTCTCTAGCGGGGACAGGCTTGTGGTGACTGGAGGTGCTTCGGGGGGCGCCGGGTACCATCCGCCGGTGCGAGCGAGCTCACCCGACAGGTACGCTTCGCGCGTTGCCCGCCGCTGGATTTTCCCGCTTGAGGTCTTCGGTATGGTCCGGGGGGCGATGAGGACTAGTTCATGGACTTCGGTGTCGCACTGTTCCCAGATAGCTTTGCGGCAGCAGAGGGCGACCTCATCGGTATCCGCCCCGTCCGCCGCCTCGGCCACAAGCACCAGCCGCTCCTCGCCGTTCACGTTCACCGTGAAGGCGGCGGCGCACCCGGGACGGACAGCGGGGTGGCTGCCCTCGGCCGCGCTCTCCGCGTCGTGCGGGTAGAGGTTACGGCCGCGCAAGACGATCAGGTCCTTGAGCCGCCCGGCGATGGTAAGGCTGCCGTCTTCGGTTAGAAGTCCCAGGTCACCGGTCCGCAGAAACCTACCCTCATGGCCGGGGAGAGTGGCTGTGAACAAGGCCGCGCTCTCGGTGGGACGGTTCCAGTAGCCCGCGGCGACGTTTGCCCCCGACACCCAGATCTCTCCGGTCTGGCCGGGCGCGGCGATTCGGAGCGTCGCGGTATCCACGACGAGTATCGACTGATCGCCGCGGGCGGTCCCGCAGGCGACCCTGAGTTTGCCATCGACATCGACAAGGCGGACCGGTTCGCCGACCGGATCGGCACTGACCAGCAAGGTGGCTTCGGCGAGGCCGTAGGCAGGGCGGAAAGCGGTGTGGGTAAAGCCCGCGTCGGCGAAGCGCGCGGTGAAAGCGTCGATCGTTTCCGCGCGCACCGGTTCAGCACCGTTGACGGCCGCCCGCCAGCTGGATAGATCGAGGTCCGCACGTTGCCTGTCGTCGACTTTCCGCAGGCACAATTCGAACCCGAAATTTGGCGACGGGCTGATCGTTCCATGGTGGTCCGATATCGCCGTCAGCCACCGCAGGGGTTTCTGCAGGAAGTGGAAGGGTGACATGAGAACGGCCGCGAAGCCGCCGTACATGGGCTCGAGTATCGCGCCAATTAGCCCCATATCATGATACGGCGGCAGCCAGCTGACCATGACATCGCGCGCAGCCCCGGCGAACGTCTCGTGAATGGCCGAGAGATTAGCCATGAGATTCGTGTGTGTCAGCATCACGCCGCGCGGGCTCCGCGTCGAACCGGAGGTGTATTGCAGGAATGCGAGGTCTCCAGCCGACGACTGCCCGAGGTCCGAGTCCGGCCCGAGGTCATCAACGACATCGGTGGCGATCCAGACGGGCCGCGCCTGGATCGCGGACTGAAGCAACGGCAGCAAGTCCTGCGTTGTCAGGGCAATGTTCGCGCCCGCGTCCGCGACGATCGCGTCGAGCCGGCTTCCCCCGCGAGTATCTTGCGGAGGATAAGCTGGTACCGCGACAATTCCAGCGAGCAAACAGCCGAAGAACGCTGTAATGTAGTCGAGACCCGGTGCGAATAGAAGGAGCGCGCGCTCCCCTCGGCTGTGGCCGGCCGCCAGGCGGCGAGCCACGCGTGCGGCTGCATAATAGAGTTCGTGGTACGTAATGCTGCGCTCGAGATTTTCACCGTCGATCAGGAATTTGTAAGCGATGTCATTGCCTTGCGCTTCTGCTCTCATGCGAAGCAAGGCAACGAGAGTTGATGTCCCCTGCGGCATCAATGCCCCCCTTGGACCTCCCCGGTCTTGATTGCCGAATCGAGCGTAACCGATGCTGTCGATAGGAGTCAATACGTTTTCTGAATTGGATGCATTAATTTTCGGGTAATGTTACCAGCGTAACGTCAGTGATAAGAGTTCCAGGTGAAAGTTCTTTGAGCAAAGTTTCTGACCTGCGACTATAGCCCACTGCCGGAACGCATCTGCGTCTATTCGAGGTCGATGAGTCAGTCATCTTCTGTCAATCCTCTTGCTCGGCCGTGACTTGTGCGAATATTGTCGCTAACTTGAGCTTATTAAGCAAAATATCATTTACTGCCTTGTCAGGGTCGAGACTGCATGAAAGGTATTATGCAATTCTCTGGGTATCGCCTGGCTGACGGGCCGGGTGGTGGGACTGCGGTATTCCCGCACTTGTTGTGCGGCCGAGGTAAGTGGCCTATAGAGCAGGTACGGTAATCGCACTTCAGCACGACCTGGAGGATGAAGTAACGGCCTCGCCCGGCAGGCCGGAGACCGGATCGCACGCAGCGACTGCTGAACCACGCCTGCTGGGATACCGCTGCCGCGGTGAGCAACGTGCGCCGCTTCGCCGACAGTAGCGTGCACGGGCGGCAGATGCGGAGCCGTACCGCCCTTACTCCCGTCTACACCGACGAAGTCCTCGTCGCTTCCGGCTTGTGGATCTTCGTTCTCTGTGGGACAGACGCGGCTATGACAATTACGCCAACGACGGCAACGATTCCGCAGACAGTCCAGTTGAGCGTGTGGTTGACCGAGTAGAGATAACCCCCGATAGCGGGGCCGACGCACGTCGCAACGGTTTGCGCCAACCCGAAAGCACCCTGATATCTGCCTCTTAGCTCAGGCGCCGCGTAACGGCCGGGGTAAGCGGAGGCGCTGGGCATCATGATCATCTCGCCGGCTGTCCAGATAAGAACCGTGATGATAAAAATACTGGCCGAATGGGCGAACGCGGTGCACGCGAACCCGACACCCAACGGGATCAGGCCGAGGGCGGTAAGCGCTAGAGCCGGCCACCGTTGCAGCAGGTGGGTCAGCGGTAGTTCGACGCAGACCACAACGATCGCGTTAATGGTCAGCAGCAGGCCGTAGAACGAGTTCGGTAGATGCGAATCTCTTACCTGCAAAGGCAGTGTAGCGGTTGACTGAATATAAATGTAGGTAGCGGCCGTTATCCCGAGCAAGAACAGTACGAACCGGTAGTCGCCAAAGACTGTACGGTACCCGCCCGTGCGGTTCGCGGGCTTGGCGGTTTCCGTTACAGGGTGCGGCTTGGTTTCGGGCAGCAGCGTCAACGCGATGAGGCCGTAGACGATCGAAGAAGCGGCGTCACCAAAGAAGATCCACGTATATGAATGCTGGCTAAGTATGCCACCGATGAGCGGACCGGCCGCCATGCCCACGTTGATCGCGAGCCGGTAGACGGCGAACGCTATCGTACGCGAGTCATCGCCTACGACATCCAGTAGCACGGCGCCAGAGGCTGGACGGTACAGCTGCGCGAAGATCCCGATGACGCCTACCAGTGGCAGCAAGATGGCCATGTTGCTTGCCAACGGGACCATGAGCGTGCAGACACCTGAACCGAACATTGACACGGCAATCGCGGGGCGACGCCCGATGCGATCGGCTAGCGTCCCGCCGAGCATGTTGCCGATGAAATTACCGGCGCCGACGATACCGAGCGCCACGCCAGCGACGGCGGCCGAGTAACCTTTTGCTGTCAGGTACAGGACCAGAAATACTGACAGGAAATTACCAAATTTGTTAATAAACGTGCCGACATATAGAATCCACGCCGCCCGTGGCAGCCTGGCCACGTTCCGAAACATCGAATTCACTGCTGCTTACCGTGCCCTCTCGCCAGTGGCTTCTCGCGAGATGTCAAATGTTCACTCAATGGAGCATCTGTCTCGTCGGGCACGACAAGGATGTCCAGCTGCTCATCTAGGTCGGCGGCAATCCTTTCTATGCGGCTGACGTCGTCTGGGCCCTCATATTCGGACGCAACACTGAAGGCACCTGCCACATCGTAGGCCTTAGGTGCTCTTGCGAGCCTGTCGCCTGGCCGTGCTATAGGAATGTACTCACGGAAGAAAGGAGAATTCGCGGCAGCACCCGTAAAATTCCGCAGTATCAATCCAGTTCGATACGCGTAAGCGGTACAGGTTGATCGGCGTGGCTGAATTCGTGGCACCTCGCCCGACCACGCAGTCTCGTAATCATCCGAGTGCAGTGCCTTTGCGTAAAGTCGGACCACATCGATCCCGTGTGCCTCGCGTAGATTATAGTAATTTTGACCGCCACTCATTCTCGTACTGAACTCGACGACCCGGAAACGACCGCCATTATCTTGACGAAGCTCAACGTTGAAAAGGCAATGCCGGACTCCAAGCCCCTGCGTGATTCCCTCCGCGATCTCGATAACCTCGGATTCCCTCTCAGGCGTCTTGAACGGCAGCGAGTAATAATTTTCCTCAAAATAAGGACCTGGCATGTACATCTTGTTGATTACGCCTGCGAGATGGAAGCGCCCGCCGATCACCACGCCGTCGAGTGTTACCTCTATGCCAGGGAGAAACTCCTCAAGCAAGGCGAACTTTTCTTCCCGGCCGACGAAGTAATTTCCTGATTTTGAAAGGGCAATGGCCTGTATTACTCGCATCTCACGCTCAAGGTCGGCCGGGGTGTGGACCAGTGCGACTCCCCGGCTGAAAGCTGCGTGGGTGGGTTTGATGATAATGGGATATCCGATGCGCTCAGCCTCGGCCGTAGCCTCATCCACCGACGAGACCGGAGCAAATCGCACACTCGGGATAGAATTGGCGGCTAGAAATTTACGCTGCTTCCATTTATCCCTAGCGATCATATCTGCCTCGGGCCGCGCCCACGGGAGCCCTAGGCGCTGGTTAATGAGCGAGGCAAGAACGATATCGGTCTCGATAAACGTGAGTGCCATGCCGATGTCGCGTTTCCTAGCTAGTTCCGTAGCCTGCTGTGTGGTCAGGTCAAGGTCCTGGCCGGGTGGCACCAGCGTGACCGATGCGAACCGCCCGTCGACGTCTGCGCCGGGGACCTCGGTCAGCAGGTGCACTTCGAACCCCAGATGGCGCAAGGTGCTGATGTGGTCAGCATGCCAGTCGAAGCCCTTTCGCATGACTAGCAGCGTGCGCATCTACGGCTCCCGGATAGTTGTGATGGTGGTTTGCTTTATCAGTTGCTCGCACGTCTCGATAGCGGCGGCGGTGTTGGCCCCAGAGGCCACGATCTGCCCGATTCGGCCCCAGTTGTCGGTAAGCGGCGGCACCGCATGCCCGACCCGCACGTTCAGGTCAAGGGCGACCATGTCCGGGTGCGCTCGTACCTCTTCGAGACCGTGGATGACCGTAACGGTGCCGGGCTCGGCGAGCACGAAGCGCGTCGCGGCCGCGCGCTTCGGCGACGGCCTGGGGATTCGATGACAACGGGGCCATCGGCGCCCAGCTTGATCTCTGTATGGGCGGGGCCATCGCGTAGCTCCATGGCGTCGAGGAAGTCTGTCGTCGCCTGGACGATCGATTGCTCGGTGGTGTCGGGCAGCCGGGCGGGCATCGCATGCCCCACCTCGACGAACGTTCCGTCGTACATGGCCTTCTCCGTGATTGCCACGACGATGTGCCTGCCGTTGAAGCTGAACGATTCGACACTGTATTCTGGTCCGGTGACGTATGCTTCCATGATGAATTCGTTCACCTGGAAATAGCGTGTCCACAGGAGGTCCTTTGCGACTCGGAGGTCCTCCATGTACTGCCACGCTGGCTCGATATCGGTTGCGGAGGTGATGCGGCGCACGCCCAGGCTCGATGTGACGTTGGTGGGTTTGACGATGAAGGGATAACCGTTGAGATGGCCGAAAGTGGCCATGCTCTCCGGATCCTTCACCAACGCGGCCGGTACGCTTTGGCAGCCCGTTGCAGTGAGACGCTGACGCATCGTCCACTTGTTCATGAACCGCTGGGCTACCTTCTCCGGGGTACCCCGGAGCCCGAGCATGTCATTGACCCGCGCGGCGGGCACGAGGCCCGGCTCGGTAAGCGACAGAACCGATGCGAATCCCCAGGCCTCGTGCGCGGCTTTCGCCAGCGGGAGGAGCTGGGCTGGGTTGGTGTAATCGACGAGTACGGCGCAGTCGACAAGATCGCGGTGCTCTGGGCCGAATCCGTCTATTAGCTGGAAATAAACGACCGCAAGGCCGAGTTCCTTCGCCTTCTGCGGGATCTTAAGCTTGCCGCCTATAATCAATACTGTTTCTTCTGGCCGCACTGGCGTAAGCTCCTCTCGATTCTAGCGCTGTGACTATTTCATCAAGCCGTCCGCGAGCGCACGCTCGGTGTCGGCGATGTGCCCGAGGTCATGTGCCGCCAGCTCGCAGATCAGATCATCGGCATCGCTTTGTGTGCTGTCGCCGTCGCGGGACCGCTCGGTGCGGACGAGATGGTGCATGAGGATGAGATTTCCTGCGCGCAGGCTCTCCCACGCATTGAGCGTCTGCCAGAAAGGCAGCCGCGGCAGTAGCGCCCAGTTTGCTTCGTGATAATTAACATACTGTGGATGCTGCTCGGTGAGCGCCAGGCGTAGGTTATACCCAAACACGAGGTCCACGTCATAGAGGTGCGCTGCGATCAATGCCGCCGTCCAGCTGTCATCCGAAGGAGATGAATGAAGTGCCTTTGCCGGCGCGGTGCTGAACAGCTGCCGGAGCGAGACTACGGTCTGCTCGATCACAGACATGGGATCGCGCTCCGCGGAACTGGTTGGAGGACTGCCCAGAAGTTGACGTGAGGTCATTCGCGTGGGCTCCTTTCGCTCCTTCGGCCATTACAGCGCCGCGGGTATGCTAGCGCCAGCCCCCTCCGAGATTGCATGGATCGGCCTCAGTGCTGGATGTCTCATGGTGGTGCCCCCTCGATCCCGCGTAACAGCGCCCCAGCTGCTATTCAGCATTCTGAAGGGGGCCCAGGTTAATTGTCAATATCTGTGGATCAAGATCTTTTATCACCTAGGCGACGAAATCCCACTGCCCGGGACGCCCGTGGCAGTGTCGGCTTGCGTGAGATATAAGTGACGCCCGCCGTGTTCAAGACAAACACTAGTGTGTGGTCAGTCAACTCCCGGTGCGCGGTCACCAGATTCGCCCATTCAGCGAATTATGTGACCGGGGCATCGAGTGATCTCGAGTGTGAATTCAGGGGTTGAGGGCGCGTGAGGGGTGTCCGTAAGGGGTGAGCTGGCTCGTGATGAGCGCCTCGGCGGCGGCCGTCATCGCTTCCAGGGAGTTCCCCAGCTTGGCGGCAACGTCCCGCGATTGGTCGGTTATCGCGGCGTGCTCAAGTTCCGCCGTCGCCAGCTGCGCACGATGGGCCGTCGGTACTTTCCGCTCCAGCCAGGTCTGCCACTGCGACTGAGTCTGGGAAGACCGGTCGCCGAGCGTGATGTGCGGCGCGAAGTCGCTGACCACGGACTGGACCCGGGCGCACAGCGTCCGGGCGTTCTCCAGCCACTCGGGTGATTCGTGCACCCGAGCGGTCGCCGGCCGGCCAGCGCCCGAGTACGCGGCGGAACGCGATGGCGAACTCGGATGGGGGCGGACGAAGTTGTCCACCGCCCACTTGATGACAAGCCCCGCCCCGCCCGGCGGCCCCGCCCCCGAAATGCCCGACATATCGCTTATGTGCACCATGCTGGCCCGCGACCCGACCCCAGCGATGGGTCATCGCTGGGGTCATAGCGCCAGCGGTGGGCCATCCATGGCCCCGCCGAGCGCCCGCGCCCACCAGTCGGCAGGACCGCTCACTTGTTGCTAGCGGCTTTGTGCTGTCTGGGGTGATAATCGCCTTCGGGTGATGTCTAGCAGCCAAGGGGCTCCGGGGGTTCATGACCAACGACCAGCCAGTGGTCCTGGTGCCGGAGTTCGTCGGCCGCGGCGACGAACTCGCGGCGCTGACGCGGGCGCTCGCGGGCGGGTCGGCTGTCGTGCTCATCGAGGGCGAGGCCGGGATCGGGAAGAGCCGGCTGCTCGCGGAGTACCTAGCGACCACCGACGAGCGGATCCTGGTCGCGGACTGCCCGCCGTTCCGGCAGCCGCAGACGCTCGGGCCGGTCACCGACGCGATCCGCGAGGCCGCGGACACGGTGCGGGGGCTGCCGTTGAGCGCGCTGGCCGGCTGCCTGCGGCCGATGTTCCCGGAGTGGGCGACCGAGTTGCCAGGGGCGCCGGAGCCAGCCGAGGACGCGTCCGCCGCGCGGCACCGGCTGTTCCGCGCGCTCGCCGAACTGCTCGCGGCCCTCGAGGTCAGCGTGCTGGTGGTGGAGGACGCGCACTGGGCGGACGAGGCAACCCTGGAGTTCCTGCTGTTCCTGGCCTTTCGCCAGCCGCGGCGGGCAAGCTTGATCGTCACCTATCGCCCGGACGACGTGCCCGCTGGGTCGCTGTTGCCCCGGCTGACATCCCGGCTGCCGGCGGCCGCGACCCAGCTCCGCCTGACGCTCGGGCTGCTCGATACCAAGGCGACCGCCGAGCTGGTGTCCTCGATGCTCTCCGGCGAGCACGTCTCCGACCAGTTCGCGGCGTTCGTGCACGAGCACACCGAGGGGATGCCGCTCGCGATTGAGGAGACCATCCGGCTGATGGCCGACCGCTCCGACCTCACCAGGCGCCGGGGCGGCTGGGTCCGCAGGCACGTGGACGAGATCGCGGTGCCCGCCTCGATAAGGGACGCGGTGCTCGAGCGCGCGGGCCGCCTGGACGCGGGGGCGCGGAGCGTACTGCGCGCGGCCGCCGTGCTCACCGATCCGGCCGACGAGGCGACCCTGGCGGCGGTCAGCAGGCTGTCAGGTGACGAGCTCGTGGCCGGGCTGTCGGCCGCCCTCACCAGCGGGCTGCTGCGCACCAGCCAGCGCGGCCTCGTCTCGTTCCGGCACGTGCTCGCCGCGCGGGCCACCTACGACGCTATCCCCGGTCCTGAGCGGCGGGCCATGCACCGGCGGGCCGGCTTGGCGCTCGAGGACGCGCCGGGCGCGCTGGCGGCGCTGGCCAGGCACTTCCGCGAGGCGGGCGAGACGGTCAAATGGTGCGGCTACGCCGAGCGGGCGGCCAGCCTCGCGGTCGAGTCCGGCGACGAGACGACCGCGCTGGCGCTGCTCGACGACATGCTGACCGGGGCGGGCCGCCCGGGCTGGGACACCTGCCTGGGGATACTCGAAAAACTGAGCTTCGGCACGCTGACCGAGCCGGTGCGGCAGCTCCAGGCGCTGAGCGCGACGCTGCAAGCCGTCATCGCGCAGCCCGGGCTCACCCCGCACGAGGACGCCCGCTGGCGCCTGCAGCACGCCCGGGTGCTGGGGACGCTGGACGAGCTCGGCACTGCCCGGGCCGAGATCGAGCGGGCCATCCCCGGGCTCGGCGACGACCCGGTCCTCGCCTCGCAGGCCATGACCGAGCTGGGCTGGCCGTTCGACACCACCACCCCCGCCGCGGTGCACCTGGAGTGGCTCGAGCGGGCGGCGCGGGTCGCCGAGAACGCCTCGCTCCCG
>JBEKHI010000145.1:0-17584 GCA_050012355.1 Streptosporangiaceae bacterium
GCGGACAGGTTCACCGGGATCGGCTGGCGGGTTATAGCTCTGGCCACTCATGGCCGGCCCGATAGGGCGATCGCCCGGTGACGAACCAGTTCTGCAGGTCCCATAGCCGCCTGACTGCCGCCATGTAGTACGGGTCCGGCTCTGGGCGTGGGAAGTCCGGGTGACTGGTGTGTCCCGGGACGAAGTCCGAGAGATACCAGTAGCCCTCGACCAGCCATCGGTCCAGCTGCTGCCGGGGCTCCTGCTGCGCGCAGACGCGGCGCATTGCTTGTTCCAGCCGGCCCGGTACATCGCGGTGGACGGAGACATCATCTGCGACTTCTCCGACTACTCCCGTCTCCACAGCATCGTCTACCAGGAAATCATTGCGGGCCGGGGTTATCAGATCGCGGACGCGGCCGGTGCCGTCAAGCTTGCCGAGCGAGTCCGCCAGATGGCCGAGACCGAGCTGCCGGCCGCGCACTGACTGTCATCGGTTCGCCAGCCAGCTGGCGATTATGCGGGCGATCCGGGGGCCGGACGCGCCGTCCCACAGCGGCGGCAGTTCCCCGGTGTATGGCCCTCGGGCCAGGGCATCCTGGACAGCGGACGCCAGCTCGTCGGCGCGCACCAGCCGGTTGCTGCCGCTGGTGACGGTGACCGGCCGCTCGGTCACCGGCCGCAGCGTCAGGCACGGCACCCGCAGGAACGTCGTCTCCTCCTGTACTCCGGCTGAGTCCGTGATCGCTGCCGCCGCGCCGCGCACCAGGGACATGAACTCCAGGTAGCCCAGCGGCTCGCACATCCGGATGCCCGGGTGCTCGGCCAGCCCCGCCGCCTCGAACATGGCCCGGCCGCGCGGGTGGACCGGCATGATTACCGGCGCCATGTCCGCCACCTGGTGCATCGCCTTGACCAGCAGCGCTGCCGCCTCCGGGCTGTCGACGTTGAACGGCCGGTGCAGCGTCGCCACCAGGTACCGTCCCGCAAGGCCGTGCTCGGTCCTCGCCGCCTCGGCGTCCAGCTTGTCCAGGCACGCGACCAGCGTGTCGATCATCGTGTTCCCGACGAAGTACACCCCGTCAGCGGCGATGCCCTCGCGTCCCAGGTAACCGATCGCCTCGGGCGAGGTGACGAACAGCAGCTCGCAGAGCTGGTCGGTGAGCCTGCGGTTGATCTCTTCGGGCATGGTGTTGTCGAAGCTGCGCAGCCCGGCCTCGACGTGCGCGACCGGCACGTGGAGCTTGGCCGCCGCCAGCGCGGCTCCGAGCGTGGAGTTGACGTCACCGTAGACAACAAGCAGCGCGGGGCGGCGGGCCATCAACTCCCGCTCAACCCCGGCGATGACCGCCGCCGTCTGCTCCCCGTGGGCGCCCGAGCCGACGTGCAGGTTCACGTCCGGCTCGGGCAGGCCCAGGTCGGCGAAGAACACGCCGGACATTCGCGCGTCGTAGTGCTGGCCCGTGTGGATGAGCGTCTGCTCGACACCAGCCTCGCCGAGTGCGCGAATGACGGGCGCGGCCTTCATGAAGTTCGGCCGGGCACCAAGCACATGCGTAACCAGAGCCTGCATCACTTTTCCTTTACAGGAGTCCAACAAGGGGGACATATCTCACGAGACGCAGCGGCCACGGCTGCCGGGTGCCAGCCTACCGACCACAGCAGCAGCCGCGTGCCCGGTTGAACTTACCTAGTGGCGGCCAATTACGGACGCAACGCGAACCTGTCGTCATTCCGCACCGCAGGCTAATCCGTACTCTATTCAGTATTCCGTTTACGCCGGAATTGGTTGATGGCGGTGAAGGTCAGGACCGGGCGGAAATAAACCTTCCTATGGACTCCCCGACTTATATACGAGCACCGTCGGCTATCCCGTCCCTCACGCCCTAGCGATCGGCATGCGCTGCCCCTAGAATCTAGGGTTATTTGGGAGGGTTTCGTGGATTGTCGCAGGTTCTCGCTGGTCGCCGTAGCCAGTGCGGTTGCCGTCTGCCTGGGCGTGGCAGGCTGCACGGCCTCCGGGGCGCAGGCAGGCCGGTTGGCCTCCGGGCCGCAGGCAGGCCATGCGCAGGAACTCCCGGGGCTGAGCGCCCTCGTGCCGTCGGGTTTCTACGTATACGATGCCGCAGTTGCCGCGGTCTCCTGCACCGGCCCCGGTGACTGCGTGGCGGGCGGCAACCTCGCATACGCACGCACCGGGAACAACAAGATCGCCTTGGGAATGGTCTCCTTCGTGGCCGAGGAGCGCGGCGGCACCTGGCAGCCCTCGCGGGCGCTGGCTGGCCTCGCGGCGCGGGAATCAAACTCCCCGAACGGGATTCAGTCGCTATCGTGCCCGTCGCCGGGAGCCTGCGTCGCGGCTGGCGACTACGGAAGCACCTCCAGCCGCGGTGTCTTCATCGTGACCGAACGAGACGGCGACTGGGGCACCCCCATCCCGGTACCAGGGCTAGCTCGCCTAACTACCAATGTCTCGGTCGACACTAGCGGGCTCGCCTGCTGGGCGGCGGGGAACTGTGTGCTGGCCGGCAGCTACGGCCCGGCCAGCAGGCTAGGTCCCAACGGCGGGCATGTGTTCTGGGCCAGCGAGGTGAGCGGGACGTGGAGTCCCGTGGTCCGCCTCGCGGACCCGCCGGACCTGGGCACCGGCGCGAGTGCCGGCGTCGACGACGTCGCCTGCACCCGCGACGGCACCTGCGTCATCGCCGCGACCTACACCGACGCGGCAACCAGGAGCCACAACGTCCTCGCCACCGTGACCGGCGGGAAGCTAGGCACGGTGACCCAGTCCGGGCAGGTCGTCAGCGCCGCGGTCTCCTGCCCTCCGACGGGCGGGTGCGTCGCTGTCGGGGGCGAATACGGTCACGGCCAGGCGGTGGCCTTCACCCTGCACGATAGAACCTGGAGCAAGGCCCCAGTTCCCGGCCTGGCGGCGCCCAGCGGCCTGTCGTGCACCGGCCCCGGTACCTGCACCGTGGCCGGGTGGAGCAGCACGGCGGCGAACTCGGTAGCCGTGGCGTCGGAGGTCGCCGGGACCTGGCAGCCGACTGTCGTCCTGCCTGGGGCGGCGAGCCTGCGGAACGCAGACCTTACGGTGGTGTCATGCGCCGACTCGCGCGATTGCGTGGCCGGTGGTTACGCGGACAGCGGGAGCAAGGACGCGAACGGGAACCTGACGACCCGGGCGCTCATCGCGGTCGAGAAAGCGGGAGCCTGGTCGGCTGCCCAGGATGTGCCCGGAATCGCGGGACTCGACGGCGGGCGGGGTTCTGAGCTCACTGCCATCGCCTGTCCCGCCCCAGGTGCCTGGACGGCCGGCGGCTACTATGACTCGAGCCCTCCCACCAGCACCGAGCAGTTCCAGGGCCTGCCAGGCAGCAACCCCCCCTTCGTAGTCGCATCAGCCCCGTAACGACGCCAGCGGGTCCTCGGTACGAGCGGCACAGTCGTCACCTCCGATCCGCTGCAACTCCTGCAGCGCTCGTTCGACGGAATCCCGCCGTCCGCTCCCCGTGCGGCCCGGACCCCACCTGCAGGTTCACGTCTGGCTCGGGCAGGCCCAGGTCAGCGAAGAACGCGTCCGACATCCGCGCGTCATATTGCTGCCCGGTGTGAATAAGCATCTGCTCGACACCGACCTCACCGAGCGCGTGGATGACGGGCGCTGCCTTCATGAAGTTCGGGCGGGCACCAAGCACATGCGTAACCAGAGCCTCATCGCTGTCCTTACCGAAAGACGGTGCTGATACCCAGCCGCCCAACACGGCACCTAACTGCGGAAACTGCCGGCCGATCCACGATCACCCAGATCTACGAGGGCACCAACCAGATCCAGCGTGTGGTGAGGGCCGGAGCTGCCTCGCTCACGGAATCCTGACAGCCAAAAATCGCAAGAATCCCGCCGGGATATTGCTTTTTGTCACGATATGTGTCGAGGCTGTCCGGCAACCGGGGGGTTCCTGTATGCGACCGGCACTGGCGAGGTACGAACTTTCCTACCCGTTCAGCAGGAGCAGGAGCAGGCGTAATGATGAGGCCTGCTGGGCTGTGGGTTTTGGAAAAAGGACGCGATGAACACGCGCACTACTCTGGACCGGCCACGCCACCGTAGTACGAACGCCAGCGGGGCAACGCGGACGCGCGGCGGCCTATCCTTGCTCCGTTTTTCCCGCCGTCGTCGGCCGGTCCGCGAACCCGGGAACACCTCGGCGTTCATCCGCGTATGGGCGCTCATCGTCGCCGTGGTCGTCGCGGCGTTGGCTGTGCTGCTCACCTACGAGGCGCACCAGGAAAACAACGGTTTGACGGTGATCGGCCACCAGACCGCGCCAGTGGTGGAGGCCAGCACCGATCTGTACCTCCGTCTCAACGACATGGACGCCCAAATGGCCAACATCCTTCTGGTCGGCGGCGCCAATAACCTCGGCTTCACCCGGGCGTAGGCGCTTAGCATCTTCCAGAGCGACCGCCATCAAGCCAGCATCGACCTGCAGGAGGCCTCCGCCGAGGCCACCGTCGACCCGGCTGCCGCGCAGAGCATTCGCGATCTTCTCGACGCGCTTGGCAGCTACGAGGCACTCGCCGCGCAGGTGACCATGGTTTCCGGGCAGGGCAGCCAGCTCCCAGGAAGGCCCTCGCCGACGGCCCTGGCCTTGTACACCCAAGCCACCGACCTGCTCAGGGCCCAGCTACTTCCGGCCTCGCAGGATCTCACCAACCGTAATGCGGCGATCCTGCAACGTACCTACCTGGCCGAGCGCGGCCAGGCCCTTACGGCCCGGAACTGGGCCTTTATCATCGGGGTGGTGGTGCTGGCCGCTCTGATCACGCTCCAGGTGTACCTTGCCCGCCGGTTCCACCGCTGGATCAACCCCGCCATCGCCGGCGCGACGTTGATCGCCATCACGCTCGCGATCCTTGGCGTCAGGTTGACCTCCAACAGTGCCCAGTACCTGTTTCTGGCCAAGGTAGAGGCGTTCAACTCGGTCCTCCCGCTCTCCGAGGCCAGGGCGGTCAGCTACGACGCCAACGCCGACGAGAGCCGCTACCTTGTCGACCCAGCTCTGGCCGCGCAATACCAGCAGTCGTTCCTGACCAAGACCCTGGAGCTGGTCGATCTGCCGGGTGCGGGAATATATACCTTCGACAAACGCTTCGCCGCGGCGCTGAGCGCGTACAACAAGAACAACAACAATCTCGAGTGGTACGGCTATTGGGGCGACGAGTTCCGCAACATCACCTTCCCCGGCGAACGCGCCGCGGACGAGGTTGCCATGAAGGCCTTTCAGGTCTACGAGCTCGATGACCGGCACATCCGCCTACTCAGAAACACCGGTCACCTCGTTGCCGCTATCGCGTTCGACACCAGCTACAACAAGGGTCAATCCAACTGGGCCTTCAGCCAGTTCGACAACGCGCAGATGGTAACCATCAGTATCAACGTGAGCTGGTTTAACAAGGCCATTAAGGAAGGACAGGACGCGCTTGACGGGTGGACGGTCATCCCGGGAGTAGCCGGACTGGCTGTCCTCGGGTTGCTGCTGCTGGGGTTGCGGGGTCGCCTTACCGAATACCGCATGCCGATTGGCGACTCCGCTCCGGTGCCGACGCCCCTGTCCACGGCCACGGAGGAGACTGGATGAGTCCTTGCCGGCAACCTGGCTGCGTCGGTGGCTACGCCGCCGACGGCTATTGCGACGAATGCGGTCACAAGGCGCCCGCGCCTGACAGTCTTTCCGCGAGCATCGAGACGCCGGCGCACGGGGGCACCGCGGGACTCAGCAGCACTGCGGGGCTCAGCAGTGGCGGCGCGAGCGACCCCACGCGCACCGTCGCCCGGGGTCGGCTGGGCGCCAGCCTGGTTGTCGTGCCTCACGTACCGCTGCGCGACCCGGCCGACGCGCTCATGGCCGTCGCGCTGGTGCCAGAGTCGCAACGCTTCTGCGGCCAGTGCGGAGGGCCGGTTGGGCGCAGCAGCAACGGACGTCCGGGCAGAACGGAGGGGTTCTGCCAGAAGGACGGCAAACCGTATTCGTTCGTGCCCCAGCTGAGTCCAGGCGAGGTCATCAACGCCCGGTACGAGGTTCTCGGTGTGATCGCCCATGGTGCTCTCGGCTGGATCTACCTTGCCAGGGACCGTCATATCGCTGAGACCGGCGCCGACCGCTGGGTGGTGCTAAAGGGCCTGATCGATACCGGCGACATGTATGCGCTGTCCTCGGCGATGACCGAACGACGATTCCTCGTCGAGGTGGACCACCCCAACATTGTCAAGATCCACGATTTCGTCCAGCATCCAGACCCGAAGAGCGGCCAGATGGCCGGCTACACCGTGATGGAGTATGTCGGCGGCCAATCGCTGAAAGAGCTGGCCCGGGCCAACACCGGCCTGACGGCCAGCGCATGCCGCTGCCGTTGCCGCAGGTCCTCGCGTACGGCTTGGAGGTGCTTCCAGCCCTGGGCTACTTGCACGCGCAGGGCCTGCTGTTCTGTGACTTCAAGCCGGACAACGTCATCCAGGCGGAGGAGCAGATCAAGCTGATCGACCTCGGCGCGGTGCGGCACATCGACGATGACGACTCGGTGATGTTCGGCACGCCCGGCTACCAGGCACCGGAACTGGCCACAGCGGGCGCGTCGATTAGCTCCGACCTGTATACGGTCGGGCGTACCCTCGCCATACTCAGTTTTGACTTCGGCTGGTTCTCCAGCCGGTACATCGACCGACTGCCCGACCCAACCGAGGTTGAGCTGCTCGCCCGCGAGGAGTCCTACTACCGGTTCCTGTGCCGGGCCACCCACCCCGACGTGCGCCAGCGCTTCCGCTCGGCCGCCGAAATGGCCGACCAGCTCCTCGGCGTTCTGCGTGAAGTCCTGGCTGCGGCGGATGGTGTACCGCGAGCTGGCATTTCCGCCCTGTTCACCCAGGAGCGGGCGGCCTTCGGCGCCACTGGCGCCGAACTCACAGGGCACGAGGTCGCGACGGCGCTGCCCGTTCCGGTCGTCGACCTGACCGACCCGGCGGCCGCGTTCCTGGCCACTCTCAGCAACGCGACAGTGGCGGCGCTGAAAGCCGCACCCGTTCAGAGCATCGAGGTGCAGCTTCAGCTGGTCAGGGCATTGATCGACGCGGGCGACAGTAAGGCTGCCCTGGCCGAGCTGCGCGGGCTGCCAGACGACGGCACCGACTGGCGGCTGGCCTGGTACGCCGGTCTGATCGCGTTGACAGCCGGTCGGCCTGATCAGGCCATGGCAGACTTCGGCGCCGTGTACGACGCGCTTCCTGGCGAGCCGGCTGCCCGGCTCGGTCTCGCCGCGGCATGCGAATTCGCCGGTGACCGCGCCGGAGCCAGCTATCTGTACGAGCGGGTCTGGCGGGTCGATCACGCCTTCCTCAGCGCCGCGTTCGGCTTGGCGCGCATGCGGCTGTCCGTTGGCGATCGAGAAGGTGCCATCGCCGTGCTTGACGAGGTGCCGACTACCTCTAGCCAGCAGGTGGCCGCGCAGATCCCCGCCGTTAGAGGCGGCCTCGACCATCGGCTCAAACCGTTGACGGAGACCGACTTTGTCGCGGCGTCGACCCGGCTTGAGCGGCTGCGGCTGGACACCCAACGACAAGCAAGCCTGGCCATAGAGATGTACCAGACTGCTCTGAGGTGGCTCGGCCGGGCGGCCCGATCAGCGGGCTCGGCCACGCCTCCGGCCGGCGTGATGCTCGGACACGGGCTCACCGAACGGGAGTTGCGCTTCGGGCTCGAACGGAAATACCGGATCCTGGCGACTCTGGAGACCGACCCGCAGGCCCATCGCGTGCTGGTCAACCAGGCCAATGCCGTACGCCCTGAACCGTGGTGTAAATGGCCCGCGATCATCGCCTAGGTAAAGGACCAACCCCATGAACGGTCAACCCGCGTTCCAGGCTGACGTACACCAGAATCGGTACCTGCCCGCAGGCGGTACCGTCGTCGATGCGGTCCTCACCGTGACTACGTCCAGCGCGGACGGGCACACCCCCGCGGCGGGGCCGAACGCCGCCCAGGTCATCATGATCGACTGCTCTGGCTCGATGGCCAACCCGCCAAGCAAGATGGACGAAGCGAAAAAAGCTACCATAACCGCCATCGATACCCTGCGCGACGGGGTCGCGTTCGCCATCATCGCTGGACGCCACAACGCCGAAATGGTGTACCCGCCCGCTGCCACGCTCGTCCCGGCGACCAGGCAAACCCGCGCCGAGGCCCAGCACGCCGTGTCCCAGCTAATCGCGGACGGCGGCACTGCCCTCGGCACCTGGCTTCATCTGGCCAACAACCTGTTCGCCGGCCATCCCGCCGAGGTCAAGCACGCCATCATGCTCACCGACGGGCGCAACGAACACGAAACTCTCGAGCAGTTGGCCACCGTGCTCCGCTCCTGCGAAAGCGGGTTCGTCTGCGACGCTCGCGGGGTCGGCGATGGCTGGAGCGGCACCGAACTTCTTGTTGTCGCGTCCGCCCTGCTTGGTACCGCCGACGGCCTCGCCTTCCCCGGCGATCTCGTCGCTGACTTCCGGCGGATGACCGAGGCCGCGATGGGCAAGACACTCGGCGACGTAACGCTACGACTGTGGACCCCGGTAGGTTCTACGATCCGCCTCGTCGAACAGGCCTTCCCGCATCTGGAAGACTTGACCAGCCGCCGGACCGAGGTCAGCGCCCGCATCGGCGACTACCCCGTCGGCGCATGGGGCATCGAAAGTCGCGACTACCACCTCTCCATCGCGCTGCCAGCGGGCGCCGCCGGTGAAGAACGGCTCGCCGCCCGCGTCAGCCTCGTCAGCCAGGACCAGGCGCTCCTTGAGTCACGGGTGTTCGCGACCTGGACGGACGACCACGCACTGTTCGCGACAATCGACCCGTGGGTCGCGCACTACAGCGGCCAGGAGGAACTCGCCGCTGCCATCCAGCAGGGCCTCGCCGCCCGTGATGCGGGCGACATCAACACCGCCACGGCCATGCTAGGCCGGGCCGCGCAGCTCGCCACGGAGACCGGCCGGGAGGACACCGCCACACTCCTCGGCAGATTGGTCGAGGTGATCGATATCCGCAGCGGCGACGTGCGGCTCAGGCAAGATGTCGTCGGCGTCGACGCCGAAATGGCCAACGTCCGATCGGTCAGGACGATCCGGATCACGGGATAGCGGAGCAGAAGGTATCACACCATGCCCAGATGCCCCCGCGGGCACAACACGGCCGCCACTGACTACTGCGACGAGTGCGGCTCCCCGCTCAACGTTCTCGTCAGCCCAACGGCATCCCGCGCATCGGTGGCTGGTCGTGACCTGGGCGAACCGCGACTACCACGCGCACATGATCGCCTCGGCGTCGCAGTTCGCCGAGTTGGTCGACATCCCCGACAACTACCCCAAGCGGCATTTCGTACTCAACGGCAGCCGACTGCTGATCGGTCGGCGTAGCCGGTCTCGCGGCATCGAACCCGACATCGACCTGGCCGGACCGCCTGAGGACCCAGGCGTTTCGCACACCCACGCGGTCCTGGTCGCCAACCCGGACGGCCGCTGGAGCCTGGTGGACATGGAGTCGGCCAACGGCACCTACACCTACATCGACGGCCAGTACAAACGCATCGAGGCCAATCAGCCTGTGCCGCTCGAAGACGGAGACCAGATCTTCCTAGGCGCTTGGACCACGCTGACCCTGCGTTCCCGATTCAATAAACGTCGTGGTATTCCGCGGCGAGGCTAGATGCCGGGCTGGCCGGCGGGGCGCGGATCGTACCGCTAGGCGCTGGCATCTGCCTCTTGTGAAGAGCCGATGGCGGAGGGCCGTATTGCCTATTGACGCCTGAACGGCCCCCGCTGGTTCCAGGTTGCCGTGAGGAGCTTAGGGGATGGTGGTCAGGCCGCTATGCCGACTGGGGAAGGCGACATGACCTCATTGCCGATGACTGGGAACACGCCGGTGATCCGGACCGACTTTTCCGACCCCGCAGCCTGGGAGGCAGTTCGCGCAGCGATCCTTGCGCCCGGTGCCGAGGCCGAGCTGTTCACGGCGCACGTCACGTTGGTGGATGACCCGGACTTTGCCGGCTACACGCCGGAACAGATCCTGGCCCTCGTCAACGACGAGTTCGCCGGTCGTCATACGTGCCTGTTCATCGCGGACGAGACAACGGTCAGCTCGGCTGACTGGCCTGTGCTCGTGATGGATCTTCGAGACGAGCAGGGCCGGACGTTCCGTGCCGTGGCTGACGAGCTGTACGGCATCGAGGCCAACCTGTCGACCGGCAACATGGACTTCTCTTTCTACGCCGAGTTTGCCGACGACACCGGCGGGGTCTTCCGGGGTGGCGGCCCGCCCCGTTCGGTGATTAAGGCGGGACTGCAGCAGGCACTGCAGAACTCGCCGAGTAACGCGATGGCAGCAATGCTCAAGCCCCGGAACCTCCCGTCGGGTGAGTGAAGCTAAGCAGCGGCTCACTATCGTCGATGTCCGGCGGGCAGCAGGTTCAGCCGCCTGACCGAGGTATTCGCGCGGGCCGCTGACCGCGAGCGCGGCCGAGCTGATGCCTGAATTGCAACAAATATGTTGGTCGTATGGGTTGATCGGGCCGGGTGTGCCTGTGAGCATTAACCGGCTTCTGTCGGGGGCAGAGCAGATTGCCCACTGCGGAGTTACTTCCTGGGGCCAGCAGTGCTGTTGTTTGTTCGGATGGGGATGAGGATGCGATTGAGGACGAAGCTGGGCGCCAGCCTGGCTACGGTTGCCGTCGTGGGCGCCGGGATGGGGATCGGCGTGAGCGGGGCCGCCGGCGCGACCACTGCGGCATCCGGCGGTACCTGGGGATCGGTGCAGGAGATACCGGGCCTTGCGGCGCTGACTAGTACCTCGGGCGGGCACAACCCCAGCAACGTCAGTGCGCTGGGCTGTAGCACGCTGGGCAACTGCGCTGCCGTCGGCGACTATGGCTCGCCCGTCACCGGTGCCACGGTGCCGTTCGTCGCGACCGAGGTGAACGGGACCTGGGGCACGCAGCCCCTCGCTGGTCTCCCCACCGAGGCCGCCGATACCGCCGCCTACCTCACGGAAGTCTCGTGTGGCACACCTGACTTCTGCACCGCCATCGGTACCTTCTACGACACGGACTACGTTCTGCACCCCTTCGAGGTCACAGAGACTGGCGGCATCTGGGGCACACCGGTCGTACTCGACGCGTCCGGGCTGGGCAATGTGCAGTCGTTCGGCTTCAGCGGCCTATCGTGTCCGGCAGCTGGTGAGTGCACCCTCATCGGTTCCTACACTCTGACGGGTGCCACCCCGGTCCCGTTCACCGCCGACGAATCGGCCGGCACCTGGGGGTCTCTGCAGCCATTGGCCGGCCTGGCGAGCCTGCAGCCCTCCTCAGCGTCCGCCGTGACGGGCGGCTTTACCTCGTTGTCCTGCGGCGCCCCGGGTGATTGCACGGCGGGCGGTACCTATGAGTACAGCAACTCCCAGTACGGAGCGGTGCAGCAGCCGTTCATCGTGAGCGAGTCCGACCACTCCTGGGGTGAGCCTCAGCCAATTCCCGGCATTGCCTCGGTGAGTTCCAGCGGGCAGGGCGACGCTGGTCTGCCAAACGAAGTCACCTCGGTTTCCTGCCCCGATGCCGGTGACTGCGCCGTCACCGGCACCTTCTTTCCGCAGCTCAATTCGGACGGCCTGTTCTTCACCCTTGATGAGGCCGACGGTACCTGGGGCCAGGCGAAGGCGCTTAGCCTCCCGTCGGGCGACTCCGTAGATGGCCCGGCTCCCTTTGTCTCCTGCCGTTCGGCGGGCAACTGCGTCATCGCCGCGGAAGTGGCGAACGAACCGGGCCAGTCGTCTAGCGGGTCTAGCGCGGTAGTTACCGCGGCCGAGTCCAGCGGCGGTGACTGGGGTGCGGCCACGGCCATCCCGGGGATCGCGGCGGGCGATGAACCCCAGGTCGCCGACCTCGTCTGCGTGCCAGCCGGGGACTGCACCGTCCTTGGGGTCTCCTATCCGGGCGACAGTGACCCGGATGAGATCTTCTCCGCCACCAGCCCGGACGGCGGCGCCATGGCGGCCGCGCAGCAGGTGGCTTCATCGGGCGACTTCACGCCGGTTAGCCTCCAGGGGGTATGCCCGCAAGATGGCCACTGCACCGTCGCGTACAACGGGCTCGACGCCACCGTCGGGCAAGACGGCACGTACACCGGACCCACTGCGCCGCAACTGGTCACCGAGGCGACTCCTGCCACCGTCACGCTGACCGCATCGACGTCGAAGGTGACCTACGGCTCCGAGCAGTCCACGAAGCTCATAGCCACTGTGTCCTCCCCGGCGGGTGGCACGCCGACCGGGACCGTCATCGTGACTGGCCCCGGCGAGAGCACCCTGTGCGCGATCACCCTCACGAACGGCACTGGAACGTGTCCGCTTACGGCGACGCAGCTTCCCGCTGGAGCCGATGAGCTGACGGCTGCGTATGGCGGTGACGTCAGCTACCTGCCGGCGACCGGGACGGACACCGTCACCGTTGCCCGAGCGGCTACGGTGACCCGCCTCGCGTTCACGCCGAGCAGCATCACCTTCACGGGCGCGGCCACAACCTTGGTCGTCACCGGCAGCGTGTCATCCACGGCGGGGACGCCCAACGGCTCGGCGACGGTTTTCGTTGACGGTAGCGCGGTCTCCGGGTGCACCAACGTGCCGCTCACCGGGACGGTCTCCTGCAAGGGGACGACGGCGATCCTGGCCGACGGCAAGCACCGGGTGGTCCTGGCTTATTTGGGTCAGGGCGACTTCGCGGCGTCCTCGTCGGCGTCGCTCGCGCTGACGGCCGTGAAGCGGGGCACGACGACCACCCTGGCCCTAGCGAAGACGAGCGTCACCTACGGGCACGAGAGCGCCGAGAAGTTCACCGTGTCGGTCAGTCACGTCGGCAGCGTCTACCCGACGGGCAAGCTGACGGTCCGGATCGGCGGCACAGCGATCTGCACGATCATCCTCAGGAAGGGCACCGGCAGTTGCACGCTGGCCAACACCCGCCTGCGCGCCGGCAAGTACACGTTCGTTGCCCAGTACGGCGGCGACGGCAACTACAACCTCTCCGACTCAGCGAAAAAGGTCCTGAAGGTCGCTGCCTAGCCCCTGCGGTGCCCGGGGCCCGGCAGCTCCTCAAGTAGCCTGTTCCGTGGTGATTCAAGCCGCCTTGAGCCGTTTCCGTTCCGCGGCCACGATCGCGTTTCGCAGCTCGGTCTCGGAGCCGATGTCTACCGCGTCCGGCGTCGCGTTCGCCATGTCGCTACGGCGCGCGTACTCATCGAACGCCTCGCGCTTGGCTGTCAGCAGTTCGAGGATGCGCTGGTCGACGCTGTCCTCGCACAGCAGCCGGTGTACGTCCACGGGGCGAACCTGGCCCATCCGGTGCGCGCGGGCGATCGCCTGCTCCTCGATCGACGGCGTCAGTTGCGGCTCGGCGATGATGATCACCGACGCGGCTTGGATGTTCAGGCCCACGCCGCCCGCCTTGATCTGAGAGACCAGCACTGCCGGTCCGCTGGCGTTCGTGAGCTCGTCCACCATCGCCTGGCGATCGGTCGGCGAAACGTCACCGGTCAGCGGTCCGACGACGGGAATGCCCGGGACGCCGTCGCGCCCGGCTAGCGCCTCGATCACCGTCTCCAGCACGTCGCGGAAGTACGAGAATACGATGACCTTGCGCCCGCCGTCGGCTGCCTCGCTGATGATCTCCACCAGCCGCCGGAGCTTCGGCGATCCCTTCACCGTTCCCGGGTCGAACGCGGCCCGGCGCATCGCCATGAAGTTCCCTTCGAGAACCGCCTTCCGGTACGCGCGCATTGCCGCTCCCTCAAGCGCCACCCACTCCTGCGTCTCCAACCGGTCGGGTAGTTCGCTGAGTACGTCTTCCTGGTTGCGCCGCAGGTAGACCGGCGCCACCTGCTCCCGGAACCTGGTGCCATCCAGCGCCTCATCCGCGATGTCGAGATTTTCGGCGACCGTCGGGCGCAGGTGCCCGACTAGAACCCGGAACTCCTCTACCTTGTTCTCCATCGGCGTCCCCGTCAGGAACAGCGCCCGCCTGCTCCGCGCCGCCCATTCGCTAACCGCCTGGGTGCGCAACGCGTTCGGGTTCTTCGCGTAGTGCGCCTCGTCGACGACCATCATCGCTACCGAGACGTCCAGGTCTTCCGACATGGTGCGCAGTGCCTCGAACGTCGTGACGGCAACGCCGCCCTGAGCCGCCCACTCCTGCTCGGCGGCCTGCCGTTTCGCGCCTGGCAGGTGGAGCCGGCGGGCCTCCAGCAGCGTGTGCCGCTCCACCTCGCGCGTCCAGTTGATGACCACGCTCGCTGGGCAGACGACGAGGAAGTGCGTCGCGCCCTTGGCTGCCAGGTGGCACATCGCGGCGAGTGACTCTATCGTCTTGCCGAGGCCCATCTCGTCGCCGAGTATCACCCGCTCCTGGACCAGCGCGAACTTCGCGCCGAACGACTGGTAGCCGCGCAGCGATGTCTTGAGGAGGGACAGGTCAAGGGGCAGCACGCGGACTTGCTCGGCGATGTCGGCGGGGAGAAAGCCCTGGCTAGCCTCCCGTTCCGGGTCGAGTTCCGCGACATCGATCAGCAGTGCGTTGTAGGTGACGGGGCGGGCGAGGAAATCATTCCACAGCCGGGTGACCCGCTGTTCCTTGCTGGCCTTCTCCAGTTCGGCCTCGGCCCTGGACAGCCGCTTGCGTGCCGTGGTGACCTGCTTGGAGCTGAGGATGGCGTCCAACTCGATGAGAGCATCTCGGGCTTCCTGCTTCTTCCGCTCGGAGAACGTGAAGAGCATTCTCCGCCGGCTCGCGCCGCGGGCGGCCGGGTCAAGGCGGCGCCCGATCTCGCTCGCCAGCGGACTCAGGTCCGGGCCTTTCAGTGCGGACCTGGCGCGCTCGTAACGGCGCAGTGCGGCGATGAGCACAGTCTGCTCGGGGGTCCGGGCGTCCGGGTCGATGCGAACGCGGGTGCCATCCTCGACGGACTTCCGCATCTGCGATGCGGCGGCCATGATGCGCCTGGCCGTCCTGCGGCGAACCCGCGGGATACGCCTGAGCGCTTCGTCTCCGGCCGCGAGGACGCTACCGACCGTTTCGAGGCCCCCGTCTATGAGGGGGGCGAACGTGATCTTCCCCGGGACGAGGTCCCGGAGCCGGTCAACCGGCATCACGTCCAGCGCTTCGGCGACAATCTGGTCGCGCACCGCCTCATACGCTTGTCGCGCGACTTCGCGGGACTCTCCCGGCGCGGCTAGGACCGCCTCGATGGCATCGCGGACCGCACGGCCGTCGGAGACGACGGCACGAGCCGCCTTTCCCGGGCGCAGAGGCCTGGCTTCGACGGGCTTGTCTTCCGAAGCCGTCACCGGTTCCGGGGTCCTTGTCAGTTCTGCCGTGCGCGCCACCGTGGTGAAAGCCTCCGTATTAGAACTGGCGATCGGACTGATTATGACGATAGAGGATATCGCCGGACACGTTGGGAATCTCGCCCGATCTCGCCGGCCTGGGCGCGGGCTGAATCCTCGATCCGGGCATGGGCCTGACCTGGAGGCGGCCGCTTTACGGTCTGGTTAGCGCGGTATCTCGTCAGCATGTGCTGACGCTATTTAGCCGTCAGCATATGCTGACGGCATGGAGCCTATGCGCGACATCGCCGAGGATGCCGCCAGCACCGACCCCGACGCCGGCCTTCGCGCGGTAGCCGGCCTGCGGGCACTCACCGAGCGGCTGGAGATCCTCCAGGTCGACAACGCCCGTGCGCTCGGGTGGTCCTGGCAGCAGATCGCCGCGCGGCTCGGCGTCACCAAGCAGACCGTGCACCGCAAGCACGGCAAGCGGACTGGAAGGCAGCCATGACCAGGCACATGACCCAGGACCGCCGCCCTTGCGGAGCAGGCCTACGAGCACGCCATCCGGCTCGGGCACCCCTACCTCGGCGGCGAGCACCTCCTGCTCGCCCTGGCGGCGATCGGGGTCGATGTCGACGCCGTGCGGGCCACGACCGAGGCGTCCTTCGGCCAGGAGGCTCTCGCCCGGGCCGCCCAGGCCGCTCACACTAAGCATCGCTGGTACGACCCGCGGCCCATTTCCGGCGCGTGGCAGTGGGGCGGCGTCTTCCTTCCCCATGGCCCGGGCGCCATGCAGGCTCTCCTGGGCGCCCGCCGCGAGGCGCAAGCCCGGCCCACCGCCCAGCCCGCCGGTGTCGAGGACCTGGCCCGGGGCATCCTCGCCGTCACCGAAGGGCTGGTGCCCCCGATCCTGTCGCGGCTGGGCGTGTCCGGGGTGGCATTGAGCGCCGCGATCCTGGACCGCTACCGGTCGCCCAGCGGGGGCTGACGTGCACCGGCCAAACGAGCATTCGGCAGAATGGGTCGAGTGCGGTACATCATCATTGGTGCGGGTGCGGTAGGCGGGACGATAGGCGGCTGCCTCTTCCAGGGTGGTCACGACGTGGTGCTGGTGGCACGCGGAGCGCATTTGGACGTGCTGCGCTCCCGGGGCCTCACGCTGGCGACACCACTGGGGACCGAGACACTGGCCATCCCCGCGGTCGGCGGCCCCGGTGAGCTGACGCTGCGGGATGGTGACGTGCTCGTCCTGTCGACCAAGGGCCAGGACACGGCGGGAGTGCTCGATGACTGGGCCTGGCAGCCTGTCGGCGGCACCGCCGGCGGCTCCGCGGCCGCGGAGGCGCTGCCGTTCGTCTGCGCGCAGAATGGCGTCGCGAACGAGGGCTTCGCGCTTCGCCGCTTCCGCCATGTGTACGGGATGTGCGTCTGGCTGCCCGCGACGCACCTTGAGCCGGGCACGGTCGTCGCGCAGGGCACACCGCTCGCGGGACTGCTGCCCGTCGGCCGTTACCCGTCCGGTACCGACGCGACCGCCGAAGAGATCGGCGCGGACCTGGCGGGGAGCAGGTTCCTCGTGCCGGTGAGCGACAACGTGATGCGCTGGAAGTACGGCAAGCTGCTCAGCAACCTGAACAACGCGGTTGAGGCGCTGTGCGGGCCTGAGGCCCGGTTCAGCGACGACGCCCGGGAACTGCGCGAGCGGACGCGGGCGGAGGCACTCGCGGTGCTCGGCGCGGCCGGCATCGCTTACGCCTCCGGCGAGGAGATCGCGGCCGCCCGCGGGAACAAGGTCGACTTCGGCGAGATCGACGGCTTGACGCGAGCCGGCGGGTCGTCCTGGCAGAGCCTGAGCCGGGGCACCGGCACGATCGAGGCCGACTTCCTCAACGGCGAGATCGTGTTCCTCGGCCGGACGCACGGCGTGCCGACGCCGGTCAACGAAACGCTGCAGAAGATGGCGAACCAGGCCGCACGGGAGCGCCGGGCGCCAGGCAGCGTCGCGTCCAGGGAGATCCTGTGCGCCGCCGCGGTCGGCTGCGCCGGATAGTCCGGGTCGGCCAGAGGGCTTCAGCGAGCCTGGGCGAGCTCGGCGTCGCCGGCCGGGTCAGCACCCGGGTGGCCTCGTTGACCCGCGGCAGTCGGCCGTCCGGGTCGAGCAGGGCGAACAGGTTTCTAGCGCTCGATTTCGCTTGGCC